>NZ_NTGZ01000031.1 GCF_002551245.1 Streptomyces sp. rh34 | reverse complement strand
CCCGGCGACGGCGTCGGCGAGCCCGGCGACCGCTGCGGCCTGCGACGGCCCCGGCCGCAGCAGACCGGCCACCAGCGCCTCGTCGAAGGCGTCCACGGCGGCGAGCGCCTCGTCGAGCCCCTCGACCGGATCGGACAGCAGATCGCCCCGCATCAGGCCACCGCCCGCGTCGGCGGGAACCACTGCATCTCGGGCAACGGCGTGGTGACCGCGTCCAGTTCGAGATAGGCCAGGTGGCGCAGGAACCGGCTGAACACCTGGGCGGCCGCCGAGGAGTCGCCCTGCACCGGCCGCGCCGCTGTCATGGTGGCGGTCAGGGACCGCGCGTCGGGCTCCCCGTCCGGGTTCTCCACCGTGAGGTAGCGGGCGACGCGCGCAGCACCGTACTGCAGCACCGCCTCGCCGACGAGCGCCTGGATGTGCTTGCAGAACATGCCGCGCGCGCCGCCGCAGGGCCGGTTGTTGTTGGTGCTGCAGGCGAACGCGTACGTCCGGGCCGCCACGGACGACACATACACCCGGCCGATGTCCGATCCGCTGGAGACGACTCCCTGCAACCGCCCGTCGGCCAGTTCGACGAACGGCACCTTGGCCAGCTTCCGCGGGCGCGCGGGCGGCATCACCCGCGCCGTACTCGACTTCTCCCAGACCGACAACGCGTCAACTCCCATGCAGGCGAAAGGGGACGTCCACGCCATCGCGGCGGGACATGTACGAACTTAGTCCCGACCACTGACAACGCGGCCGGCAGCCCGCGACGCCTCGGCGTCCGGCCCGCAGCGGCCCGTCCACCCCGTCCGGCACAGGAAAAGGGTCATGAACCCCAGAGGTGTCGCGCGAGCAGGGCCGGGTCGATGGTGCGGGTGAGCAGGTGCAGGGGCGCTGCGCGGATGCCGGTCGCCTCCGCGGCATCCCAGTAGGCCAGCCCGGTGGCCGCGTCGACCGGACCGCGGACGAGCGGCACCTCGGCCCCCGAGGCGTGGAGCAAGGACTCCAGCCGGCAGGACGCGATGGTGTCCGGCACCATCGGCTGCGCGAGGTAGCCGGCCACCGCGGCGGCCGGGAGGCCCTCGGCCACCTGCCGTTCCGCGGGGCCGGCGCTCAGCAGCCCGCCGCCCACGACCAGGACGTCCTTCGCCCGTTCCATCCGGCCGATGGCGCGGGACGTGTCGAAGCAGTGCGGGAACGAGTCGTCCACCACCGTCGTACCCGGTGCGAGGCGGTCGATGTCCAGGAGCGTGCCGCCCCCGCTGACCGCCGCGACGATCAGGCGGGCGTCGTACACGGCGTCGGGCAGACCGTGATCCGACTCGACCACCTCCACGATCTCGACGAGGCGGCGCTCCAGGAGGTTCTCGGCCAGCTCCTTGAGCCGTGGCCCGCTGCCCGGTACGTCACAGAGCAGCAGCCGTGCGGGCGGCTGCTGGGCCCGGGTGAGCAGCAGTTCCAGCGAGGAGGAGCCGATCGAGCCGAGCCCCACGAACGCCACGGTCACGGAGTCCAGTTGCTGCCCTGTCGCGTCGAGAGCCGCGTGCACGGTCCTGACGACGGAGACGACGGTCGCCGCGTGACCGGTGGTGACGGCCGGGGCGGTGCGGGCAGTCGGGACACCGTGATCAGCGGGCTCGACGGGGCCCGTGGGCGCGGCGGCGACGGCTCCGGCCGTGCCGACGGCCCGCAGGACGTCGAAGCCGTAGCCGGTGAGCGAGGGGATCATGCCCGCGAGGGACACGGCCCGCGCACCGAGGGACGAGGCCAGCTCCACCCCCCGGGCGGTGTGACCGAGCAGGTCCTCGCCGGCGGCGAGTTCGTCCGCGAACAGCGGGACGCACACGAAGCCCGAACGGCCCAGCGGCGTACTCAGCGTCTCCAGAAGCCGGGGCCGCCCGTCCGGAAACAGCAGGGTCCGTATCTGCTCGCGCGGCAGCGCCGCCTCCGGCAGACCTGACAGCCGGGCGAGGTCGGCCGGGGACGGCAGATAGCCGACGAGCGCGGCATCCATCCGCGCGTCCCGGCCGGGGCCATCCGGGTGGGCGCGGCGGCCGGGACCGGGCACGGTCGAGGTCGTCGCGTGCGCCAGACCGTCGCGCACCGAATCCGCGAACGCCGCCAGCGACTCCGGGGTGAACGCCGTCGCCGCCGCCCGGACGGTGATCCGCAGCCGCTCGCCGTCCGGACCGGCGGCCAGGAACACATCCGTACCGGCAGGCGGCGGCGTGTACACGCTGTCGCCG
Source organism: Streptomyces sp. rh34 (assembly GCF_002551245.1). GTDB lineage: Bacteria > Actinomycetota > Actinomycetes > Streptomycetales > Streptomycetaceae > Streptomyces. The sequence goes on along the minus strand of NZ_NTGZ01000031.1, from coordinate 41,019 downwards.
TCCTCCCGGGTGACCGTCAGCGTCCTGCCGCTCTCCGGACCCAGGGCGGAGAAGTCCAGATAGGTGAAGAAGAACTGCGAGGTCATGGGCAGCCCGTTGGACAGCAGGGGTACGACCCCCTCGTACGCTCGCGCCTCGGCGGCCTCGGCGGCGACGCGCAGCAGATCGTCCTCGAAACCCCCGTCGCCGGGCCGCCCGGACGCCGGACCAGCCGGACGCAGGGGAACAGCCGTGGCGTAGGGACCGAACACCCGGTGTGCGTCGGGCAGGGAGTCGTCCCGGCCGCTCACCGCCAGACCGAGCACCAGATCCGCCCGGCCCGTGGTAGCCGCGAGCGCCCGGTAGTAGGCGGTGAGCACCGGGGCGTGGAGGGTGGAACCGGTGCGCGCGGCGAGCCCGCGCAGCGCCTCCACCTGATCGGCGTCGACCGTGAACCCGCAGGTGTGGAAGAGCGGGTCGGCGGCGGTGCCCGCAGGCGTGCCGGTGGCGGTCCTACCGGCGGCGAGTACGGGCGGCCGGTAGGGCGCGCTCAACCGCGCCCAGCGGTCCTCGCCGGCCGGGACGCCCGGCCCGGCTGACGCGGTCGGCGTGACGAAGTCCGTCCCGGCGGTGGTCCCCCGGGCCGCCGACGGGGCTGTTGCGGTGGCCGATTCCGTGCGCTCCGCGAGCTGCAGGGCGTGGTCGCGGAACGTGCTGCGCAGAGGGGCCGGCGCCGGTTCTTCACCGAGGGACAGGGCGTCGTACACGGCCGTCAGCTCCCGTACCAGGAGTGCGGCGCTGTAGCCGTCGCCGATGATGTGGTGGGCGTGTGCCACCAGGACGTGTTCGTCGGGAGCGACGGTGAGTACTCGCAGGCGCAACAGGGGCCAGGCCCAGGGTTCGAAGCGGCGCGCCCGTTCGGCGGCGACCCGCTCCTCCACCTGCCCCGGGTCGGTGAGGTTCTCGAAGTCGACCGGCAGGCGCAGTGAGGACGGAAGTTCCTGCTGGACGGCCGGGCGCGCCCCGGCGGGGAAGACGGTTCGCAGCATCGGGTGGCGCCCGACGAGCGTGTCCACCGCGCTCTGGAAGCGGGTGGTGTCGAGGCGGCCACGCAGACGCAACCGCGTGAGCCAGGACGATGTCGTGCCCGGTGCGATGGCTTCGGCCAGCAGAAAGCCCCGCTGGGTGGGTGTCAGCAAAAAGGCCGGGGAAGCGACGGCCGGATCGAGCGTTGGCGTGCGGTCGCCCACCGGATCGCGTCCCAGGGCCGACGCGCCCGCTGCGGCGTCAACGGCGTCAAGGGCTGCGTCGGTGGCGTCGGTGGCGGTGTCCGCCGCGGCGTCCACCGCCAGGGCGAGGGCCGCGAGCGTGCGATTGCGGTAGATGACGGTCGGCCGGGGGAGCGGTCCGCCCTCCTTCTCCAGCCGGGCGAACACTTCCAGCACGAGCAGGGAGTCGCCGCCCAGGACGAAGAAATCGTCCTCGCGGGACACGTCCTCGGCCTGGAGCAGGGCGGACCAGACGGCGGCCAGCCGGACCTCGGTGGGAGTGCGGGGCGGTGTACGGACATCACCCGTACGCGCGCCGCTGTCCGCGTCCGTGTCGGCCCCGGGCGGTTCGGCCGCTCCCTGGAACGTCAGCAGCCCACGGCGGTCGATCTTGCCCGTGCTCGTGAGCGGCATCCTGCCGACACGGGTGATCCGGGACGGAAGCATGTACGCGGGCAGTGACTCCGCGAGATGGAGCCGGAGCGCCACGGCATCCGCCCCGGGAGTCCCGGGCCCCGGTGTGACGAAGGCGGTGAGGCGTCCGTGCTCGGTGAGGACGACGGCGTGGGTGACGTCCGGATGGGTCTGGAGCACCGCTTCGATCTCGCCCGGCTCGACCCGGTTGCCACGGATCTTCACCTGGTCGTCCAGCCGCCCGAGGAATTCCAGCACACCGTCCTCGGAACACCGCACCCGGTCGCCGCTGCGGTACCACCGGCGACCGCGCCGGACGGTGAACGCGGCCTCGGTGAGGGCCGGTTCGCCGAGGTAACCCGAGGTCAGACCGGATCCGGAGATGAGGAGCTCACCGGCGTCGCCGGGCCGCCGGGGCTCCCCGTCGGGGCCGACGACCTCCACCTCCGTGCCCGCAACGGGGCGGCCGATGGGAAGCCGCCGCACCTGGTCGCCGGGCCGGGCCCGGATGATGTGGCAGCTCGTGTTGATCGTGGCCTCGGTCGGGCCGTACAGGTTGGCGATGTGCTGGCCGTCGCCGAAGAGGTCGAACCAGCGGCGCACATGGGCGGGTGACAGGGCCTCGCCGCCGACATGGATCCACCGGAGCGCGGACAGGTCCGGCCGCGGTGCGCCGTGCCGCACGCGTTCCTCGGAAGCGCTGAGCAGTTGCTCCCAGAGCGTGGGAACGGAGCTCCATACGGTGATGCGGCTGCGTTCGACGTGGGTCAGCAGTCGGTCGGGATCGCGCAGCAGGTCCCACGCCACCGTGACCACGGTGGCGCCGACGAGCAGGGGGGCGAGGAGTTGGCGGACGGAGGCGTCGAAGCAGGGCGACGCGGTCTGGGCGAGCCGGTCGTGCTCGTCGTATCCGAAGGTGTCGATCGCCCAGTCGAGGTAGTTCTCCATCGACCGGTGGGTGATGGGTACGGCCTTGGGCCGGCCGGTGGATCCGGAAGTGAAGATCACGTAGGCGATGTCGTCGGCGTCGGCCGGGCCATCGGGCGCGGGGAGTCCGTCCGGCGGCCGGACGGAACCGGCGACACGGCCGGGGCCCGCGGCAGGCCCCGGAGCCGTACCCCGGTACGACGGCGCCGAAGCGTCGACGGACACCAGGGTGACGTCGCCGAGCGCTTCCCCCACCGCCCGGGTGGCGGTGTGGCAGAGCACCGTACGGGCTCCCGAGCGCGTGAGCTGGTCCCTCAGCCGCGCGGTCGGGTGGCCGGCGTCCAGCGGAACCCAGCCCGCTCCGGCGCGCAGGGCCGCGACGACCGAGACGACGGTGTCGGCGCCGGGTTCGGTGAGAAGCCCGACGAGGCTTCCCGGGGTGACGCCGTGGGCCAGGAGAGAGGTCGCGAGGGAGTGGGAGGCACGGTCGAGTTCGGCGTACGTCAGGGTGACGGCGCCGGTGTCGACGGCGACCGCGTCCGGGGTGGCCCGGAACCGTGCGACCAGCCGGCCCACGAGCGTGGCGGCACCGGATCCGGCACGGGACCCGACGCCGTGGTCGGGTACGGCCTCCGTGACGACCGGTGCGACGGGCGGAGGCTCGACGAGCGCGGCCAACTCGGCGTGGAAGTCCCGGTCCAGGCGGGCCACCGTCGCCGGGTCGAAGAGCCGGACGGGGAAGTTCCACGAGAAGCGCAGGGTCGCCTCGTCCTGCCAGCACAGCAGGCTCAGGCGGGTCGCGGCGGTGGCGGTGCCGGCAGCGGTCGGCCGCACGCTCACCGGACAACGCCCGTCGAGCGCGGCGGGGAAGCGCGAGAAGCTGAAGCCGGCCGGGCTCACGGTCCGGGGGCCGGCCCCGGAGGGGTCCGGCGGCAGCAGCCGCGCCAGGTCCAGGCCGGTGAGGCTCGCGTGCTGCTCGCTCTCCAGCCAGATCCCCGCCAGCCGCTCGGCCAGAGCCCCCGCCGACTCGTCCGGGTCCGTCCCGCACAGCAGGGGAAGGGTGTCGGCGAGCGGCCCCACGAGCCGGTCCAGGCCCGTCAGGCGATCGTCCCGCCGGGCGCGGGCCACGTTCACCGCGATCTCCCGCTGTCCGCTCCACCGGGCCAGACAGCGCACGTGCGCGGCGAGCAGAAGATGGAACAGGCTCACCCCATGAGCGGCGGCCCGCTTCACCAACGCGGCGGACAGCACCGGGTCGAGGGCGCTCTGGTGCGTGGTCATCGGCGCCGTGGGCAGGGCGGACGGATCACCGTCGTACGGCAGGCGCAGCGGTTCGCCCAGGGAGCCCAGCCGCCCCGACCAGTACAGCCGGTCGGCGGCGAGGGCCCTCATGCCGCCCGTGGAGGACCCCTCATCGGCGGCCGCGGCCGCGTACCGCGCGAAATCGGTGCCGAGCGGGGGCAGCGTCGGTGCGCGCCCGTCGGCGAGGGTGGTGTAGAGCGACCAGAGTTCTCCGGCGAGGACGTTGAGGCTGTATCCGTCACCGGCCGCATGGTGGATCACCAGCACCAGATGGGACAGCTCCGGGCTCTCCCGGGCGAGAAGCGCGCGCACCGGAGGCTCGGCGGAGAGGTCGAACGGGCGGTTGCACAGGGCCGTTTCGAGCTCCTTGAGCTCCTCGACACGGCCGGTCAGCTCCCGGACCTCGTACCAGGCGGACAGCGCGGCGGGCGGCGCGACGTACTGCCGCGGTGCCGCCGAGCCGATCCTGTCGCCGGTGCTCCCGGTGCTCCCGGTGCTCCCGGTGCTCCCGGTGCTCTGCTTGCTCTCAGTGGTGTCCGTGCTCTCGATGCGGATCCGGAGCATGGTGTGCCGGTCGGCGAGCGCTGCGAGTGCCCGGCCCAGGAGCCGGGTGTCCAGGGGACCCCGCACGGTCTGGCGGACGTAACCGTGAGCCGGGACGTCGGGGTGGAGCCGACTGCTGGTGTGCAGGGCCAGTTGGACGGGGGTGAGCGGGAAGGTGACCCCGTCCGGCACGGGAGACGGGGCGGGCGGGAGGGACCGGGAGGAGTCGGCCGGCGGTTCGGGGGAGGGCGTGGTGTCGAGGTGGGCGGCCAGTTCGGTGACCGTCCGGTACTCGAAGAAGAGCGTGGCGGGAAGCGGCCTGCCCAGTTCCCGTTCGAGCTGCCTGACGAGGTCGACGGCGGCGAGCGAGTCGAGGCCGAGGGCGAGAAACGGTTCGTCGTCGGGAATCCCGGTGGCAGGCAGACGCAGCGCCGGGGCCAGCAGCCGCCGAAGCAGTACCGCGGTACCGGTGCGAGGTCCGGACCCCGCACCGGTACGCCGGTTCACACGCGCGCCGCCGCCGGTGCCTGTGCCGGGCACCCAGCCCGAGGCCGCAGGATCCGTGCCGGATTCCGTGCCGGGTTTCGTCCCCGTGGGAACCGTCGGCGCGGTCGGGTCCGCCATGACCGCGGGCCCCGGGGGTGGCGTCAGGTCGGCGAGCAGCAGCTGCGCCGCGTCGACGCCGCATGCCGTACGGAGCGCCGCCAGCGCGGGGCCGACGGCGACGGGCGGGCCCCCGGCACTCCGTACGGTGGTGGAGCCGTCTCCTGCCCCGGCTCCGAGAGCCGCCGCGATGCCCGTCCCGGCGAGGGCAGCGAGGTTCACCGACTGCCAGGGCCGGCCCGCGTGCCGTTCCGACGCGGCGAACGCGTCGAGGAAGGCGTTGGCGCCGGCGTAGTCGCCCAACGCTCCCGCCAGGCCGGGCAGCACGGCGCTGACGGAGGAGAACGCGATACGGACCGCCGGGTCGAGCCCGTGCCGGCGCAGGGCCAGGGAGAGCAGCAGACTGCCCCGGGTCTTGGCGGCCAGGGCTGCCGCCGTCTCCTCCGCGCGCCTGGTGCGCAGGGTGCCGGGGCGCACTGCCCCCGCGGCGTGGAAGAGACCGTCGAGGTGGGGCAGGCCGGCGAGGAGCGCGTCGACGTCCTGCTCCACCGAGACGTCGGCCACGCGGTAGTGGACGGTGGCGCCCAGCGAGCGGAGTTCCTCGGCCAGTCCCACGGGAGGACGGGGGGAGCGCCCGGCGAGTACGAGGGTCGGGCGGCCCCGGCCGGCGAGGTCCCGGGCGAGCGCGGCGCCGATGCCGCCGCCGCCCCCGGTGATGAGGAACGTGCCGTCGGGCGGCAGCGGTGATCGCGTAGCCCCGCCCGGGGCGGTGGTGCTGCCCGCCAGCGGTACGAAGCGACGGGTGAGCCTGCGCCCGGCGCGCCAGGCGACGGTGGCGGCCCCGGCATGGGTGCTGCCGCCCGACTTCAGTTCGGCCAGTTCGGCCAGCACGGCGGTCAGGCGCTGGGACGCGGTGTCCAGCGAGCAGAGGTCGAGGGCGGTGGCCGCGGCGCCCGGTGTCTCCTGCGGCAGCGCCAGCAGGAGCCCGCCGAGGACGGCGTGGGCCGGCCTGGGCCTTTCCCGTACGGTCCCCGTGGCGTGGACGTCCTCGGTCAGCACCAGCAGCCGGTCCGCGCGCGTTTCGTCGAACCGTGCGAGTGCCTCGCCGAAGGCGGCCAGCGCGGCGTCCTGGGCCCGGCCGAGCGCGTCGGCGGTGTCCTGGCCGGGAGCGGCCCCGGCAACCAGGACCACGGCATCCGGCGGCCCGTCGCCCCTTTTGTGCATCCGGACGCCCTCGGCGGCGAGCTGCGAGGCGAGCCGGTCCACGTACGCGGAGTCCGGCCCTGTCAGCAGCACCGAACGCACGGCCGCCGCCGCCCTCCCGGGCAGGGCGGCGTCCTCCCACAGGACCCGGTGCAGCAGAGGGCTCACGGGCGGATCGGCCCAGTACCGGCGGCGCTGGAAGGGGTAGGCGGGCAGGGGAATCCGGTGATGTTCCGCGTCGAGCGCGGTACGGTCCAGCGGCACGCCGTGCGACCACAGGCGGCCGACGGTTCCCAGCAGGGCCCCGCGTCCGCCGCCGTGCCCCTCATCGGGGAGCCGTTCGGCGTCCGTGCGACCGTCGGAACGTCCCGGGAGGGCGCACATCACCGTCGTTCCGCCGGTGAACGCGCTGGAGTTGCCGGATGTATCGGACGTATCAGTTGAACCGAACATTCCGTCGCCTCCGGCGCGTGCCACCGGCGCTCCGGCCGCGTACGCCTCCGTCGCCGCGCGGACCGCGCCGGACAGCGTCGCACCGTGGCCGACCTCCACGAACGTGTCGTATCCCTCCCGGGCCAGGCGTTCCACAGCCTCCCCGAACAGCACCGGACGCTCGGCGTGGTCACGCAGGTACTCCGGGCCGAGGACCGGCTGCCACTCGGCGGTGACGGTGCTCATGAGGGGGACGGAGGGGGCCTGCGGGGTCAGCGCGCGGGCCGCGTCGGCGAGCCGGTCGGCCACCGGCCGCATCAGCGGTGAGTGGAAGGCCCGGGAGACCCGCAGGCGACGGGTGGGAACGCCCAGGGCTTCGAGGCCGACGGCGGCACGCTCCACGGCACGGACGGCCCCGGAGAGGACCTGGAGCCCCGGACCGTTGTACGCGGCCACGGCGAGCGCCCCGCCCGACTCCGCCACCGCCGCGGCGACGGCCTCCTCACCCCCGCGGACGGCGATCATCGCCCCGGGTTCGGTGAACGCGCCCATGAGACGGCCGCGTTCGGCCGCGAACCGCACGGCCTCCCGGAGGGTCAGCACCCCGCCGGCACAGGCGGCCGCGATCTCCCCGACACTGTGCCCGGCCACGGCGTCGGGCTCCACGCCCCAGGCGCGCAACTGGCGGGCGAGCGCCACCCCGGAGGCGACGAGGAGAGGCTGTGCCACCTCTGTGACCGCCTGCGCGGCGGGGTCCGCCTCCGGGTCCAGCGCCCAGTCCAGCAGGGACCGCCCGCACACAGGACCGAGCAGCGCGGACGCTTCGTCGAACGTCTCCCGGAACTCCTGCGCCGTTCGGTACAGCGCCCGGTCCTGGCCGGGGAACTGCGAGCCCTGCCCGGGGAACAGGAAGACCACGCGCGGCCGGGAACGGACGAGGCTCCCGACCTGCCCGCCCGCTTCTCCCGCCCCGCCGCCGGCGGCGATGGCGGCGAGCCGCTCCCGCAGATCTCCGTCGGCGATGACGGCGAGCCGGTGGGGCCCCTCGTCCCGGGATGTGCTCGCGGTCCGGCAGACATCGCCCTCCCGAAGACCCGGATGGCTTTTCAGATGAGCGGCGAGTCGGGTCACCGCGTCCCGCAGCGCGCCCGAGCTGCCCGCCGACAGGGTCAGCAAGTGAGGCCCGTCGACCGCGACGTCACCCGCGACACCCGCAGGAGGCGAGGCCGGGGCAGCCGGGGGCGCGGCCTGTTCGAGAACGGCATGGGCGTTGGTGCCGCCGAAACCGAACGCGTTGATCCCCGCGACGAGGGGCCCGTCGGACGTCCAGTCCCGTGCCTCGGTCACCACGGAGAAACCGGCGGGGGCCAGGCCCGGCGAGGCGGGGGCGTGGTGCAGCGACGGCGGCAGCCTGCGGTGGCCCAGAGCCAGCACGACCTTCACCAGCGCGGGCAGTGCGGCGGCGTTGAGCAGATGCCCGATGTTGGTCTTCACCGAACCGACCAACCGCGGTTCGCCGTCGGGCCGTATGGGGAACGCGTGAGCCAGCGAACGCAGTTCGATCGGGTCCCCCACGGCCGTGCCGGTCCCGTGGGCCTCCACATAGGTCACCGAGGCGGGATCGACCCCCGCCGTCTCGTACGCCCGGGTGATGACTTCGCGCTGCCGCAGGGGGTTGGGCGCCATGAGGCTCATCGACCGGCCGTCGTTGTTGACGGCCGTGCCCCGGACCACCGCGAGCACCGGATCGTCCGCGAGGCGGGCCGCGTCGAGGCGCGTCAGGACGATGGCCGCGCCGCCCTCTCCGGGCACGAAGCCGTCGGCGTCGGCGCTGAAGGCACGGCTGCGTCCGGTGGGGGAAAGGGCCCCCGCCTCTTCCAGCAGCCGGTGCGGGGCTGAGGTCAGGTGGAGGTTGACCCCGCCGACGACGGCGAGGTCGCACTCGCCGTCCAGCAGGCTGCGCCGGGCCAGATGCAGAGCCACCAGGCCCGACGAGCAGGCGGTGTCCACGGCGAGGGCGGGCCCGTCGAGGTCGAGGCTCTGGGAGACCCGGGCGGCGACGAGAGCGGGCAGGTTCCCTGTGAGCGCCGCGGGCAGCGGGGAGCCGTCGGCGGCGGCCCGTTCCAGGATCTCCCGGTAGCCGCTGTCCCCGACCGCCGCGAACACACCGATCCTGAGGCCGCGTCGGCGGGGTCCCGCGTATCCGGCACGTTCGAGTGCCTCGTGCGCGAGTTCCAGGAAGAGCCGGGCCTGCGGGTCGAGTGCGCGCGCCTCGTCCTCGCCGATGCCGAAGTAGCCGGCGTCGAAGGCGGCCGGATCCTCCAGCAGTGCGGCCCATCGCTTCCGGGGAACCGCCGGAGCCGCCGGCCGGGCTCCCGGAAGGTCCTGGCCGTCGTCCCATCGTCCTCGCGGTACGGGGGTGACGGCGTCGTGCCCGTCGACGAGCAGGTCCCAGAAGTCCTCGGGGGTGCCGGCACCGGGGAACCGGCACGCCATCCCGATGACGGCCGCAGCGGTGGCGGCAGCGGCAGCGCCGGTGGCTGTGGTGGGATCGGGTACGGCCGGGTCCCCCGCGGTCGTACCTCCGGTGCGCGGCTCGGCACTCTCCTCGGCTTCCGGGGCATACGGCCTCGGAACCGGCGCCACCGTCAGAAGGTGACCGGCGAGGGCGGATACCGTGCCGTGGTCGCGGATGACCGCCGGCGGCAATGTCACACCGAAGGCGTCCTCCAGGGCCCCCAGCACCTCCATGGCCTTGAGCGACGTCCCACGGAGGCTCCCGAACGCCTCGTGCGCCCCGATCGAACCGGCGGGCCGGCCCAGTACCCGGGCCCACACCTCCCGCACGGCCTCGACGGTCTCCGCCCGAGCCCGGGGCGCCCTCGCGAGAGCTTCCGCCGCCGGCCGAGCCGCTTCCGCGAGACCGCCCGCCGCAGACGAGGGACCATCGCCGTCACCCGAAGCGACCTCACCCGCTCCCCGCTCACCCGTCCCGAACGCGCCGTCCTCGAAACGCTCCCGCAGCCGCCGGCGCCGCAGCTTGCCACTCGTCGTACGGGGGAACGCCCCCGGCGGCAGGGTCAGCACCCGCACATCGTCATGGAGCAGGGCCTCGCGCACCCGGGCCGTGACGCGTTCGAGTACCTGCGCCGCCTCGCGCGGGGGCCGTGCCCAGGGGACGAACACCACGACGCGCTCGGCTCCGGTGACCGGGTCGGTCGATCCGACCACCGCGGGGGCCCCGGGAGGCAGCCCGGGGGTGGCGGCCGCGACCTCCTCCATGTCCGTGGCGTGGAAGGTGCGGCCGTTGAGGAACAGCACGTCCTTGTGCCGGCCCGTGACGCACAGCCGGCCGTCCCGCAGGAACCCGAGATCCCCGGTGCGGAGCCATCCCCCGGCGAACACCTCCGCGCTCACGTCGGGAAGGCGGTGGTAACCACGGGCCAGTTGGGGACCGCTCACCATGATGTGCCCGGTCCGCCGGTCCCCGAGGACGGTGCCCGCGTCGTCGACGATGCGTACGGCGCAGCCGGCCACCGGCCGCCCGACGTCCATCAACTCGACGGCGCCTTCGCCCGGTTCGGCGTCCACCGCCACTCCACGGCTCAACGACGCCCGGTCCAGGACGAGGGGTTCGGCCACTTCCCCCGCCGGCGGGAAGGTCACCGCCAGCGTCGCCTCGGCCAGGCCGTAGACCGGCTGGGCCGCTGTCGGATCGAGCCCAGCCGGCCGGGTCTTGTCGGCGAACGCACGCCACACCGCGGGCCCGATCGGCTCCGCCCCGACCAGGATCAGCCGTACCGCCGAGAGGTCCAGCCGGGCCAAAACCTCGTCGGGAACCCGGCGTACGGCCAGCGCCAGGGCGAAGTTGGCCGCGGACAGCACCGTGGCCCGGTGCCGGGCCGCGACCTCGAACCACAGGCGGGGACGCTTGGCGAACGACAGCGGACCGATCTTGACCTGCCTGGCCCGGGCGGCCAGCGGAGCGAGGTGGGTGCCGATGAGCCCCATGTCGTGGAAGTACGGCATCCAGCTGACCACCACGTCGTCGGGGCCCAGCGCCGAGGCGGCCCGTATCTGCTCCAGATTGGCCAGCACCGCTCCATGGGTCACCTCCACCCCCTTGGGCACACCGGTGCTTCCCGAGGAGAACTGCACGAACGCGACGTCGTCGGGCCCGGCGGCGGCAGGCTCCCGCAGGAACGGCCCCTCCCGCAGGACATCGAGGGTCAGGGTGCGAACAGCGTCGGGGAGGTCACCGGACAGCGACGAGGTCGAGGCGTCCACGACGACGGGCGGCCGCCCCAGGTGCTCCCAGACCGGCAGCACCCGACGGGCGTCCGGCGCGAGCGGGACCGGAACGAGACCGGCCGCCACAGCACCCCAGAACATCGGCTGGAAGTCCTCGCTGCGGTCGGCGAGCAACGGCACACAGGTCCCGGGCGCGACGCCCGCCTTCCGGAAGCCGCCGGCCACGCGCAAGGCCTCGTCCAAAAGTTCGCTCAGGCTGACCGTCAGCTCGCCGCCGTCGCCGCGGACATGTACGACGACCTGCCCGGGAGCCTCACGGACCGCGCCCAGCAGTACATCCAGCAGCGTCATGTCGTACTCCACCGGTCCGTCGGTCCGTTCCTCGAAGAATGATCTTAAAAAGGCGCGGGTCGGGGGGAATCAGCCGCCGGGAGGAGAGCCCATGCACCCTGGGAGTGACCTGGTGGAAGAGGTTCGGCTCGGTTTCAGGACCGGGACGGGCAGCGACTGGCGTGTCCGCCGTGAACGTGGGGACCGAGGAGAAGCACTGCCTGGACGTCCCGTTCGCCGGGACCATGGCCCGGCCGCTCGGAACGACCTGCCGGGCCGGAGCGACCCGCCTGGCCGGCCATCGGCCGGACCGGGCGGGTCACCCCTCGGCGCGCGCTCGCGCCACCTGTCGTACGCGTCGTGCTACGCGCCGGCCGGGGCGGCCTGCTGTACGACCTCGAAGGACCACACCGTGGACCCGCTGGCCGCCGGCTTGGGGCGCTCACCGCTCCCGGCGTCACCGCCCTGATGGGCCGCCTTCATCGGCCCCTCCATCCACGCCTGGAAGGAGGCCTCGTCACGCCAGCGCGTGTAGACGAGGTAGTCGTCCGTGCCCTCGACGGGCCGGAGCAGCTCGAACCACTCGAATCCGTCGGAGCCCTCCACGGCATGGGCCCGGGAAGCGAAGCGCTTCTCCAGCGTCTCGCGTTGTTCCTGGGGGACGGTCAGCACATTGATCTTGACTACGCTCATGGCTCCATCCTGCCGTACGAGGTCCGGACTCCGTCGGCGGGCGGGGCGATCGCGGGGAGTTCCACCGTGATACGGATCCCGCCGTCCGGGCGCGGGGTGAGGGTGAGCGTTCCGTCGTGTGCGCGGGCGATGGTCTTGACGATGGCCAGGCCGAGGCCGACGCCCGCGTGGTGGGTGCGCGTCCGTTCGGCGCCGCGTCGGAAGGGTTCGGTGAGCGTCGAGGCCAGCTGCGGGGTGACCTTCGCACCGGTGTTCTCGACCGTGAGCACCACGGTCTCCCGGCGGACGCCGGTGGTGACCCGGACGGTGCCCCGTTCGGGCAGATTGTGGACGATCGCGTTGTGCACGAGGTTCGTGGTCAGCTGGAGCAGGAGCGTCGGCGATCCGATCGCGGGGGCGATCTCGCCGCGTGTCTCGACGGTGACGTCCTGTTCTTCCGCGAGGGGGAGGAGGGTCTCGGTGGCCTCCTCCGCGAGCAGCGACAGGTCGACGCGTTCTCGGGTGAAGGAACGCCGGTCGGCGCGGCTGAGTACGAGCAGGGCCTCGGTGAGGTCGATCGCCCGGCCGTTGACGGCGTACAGACGGTCGATGATCTCGTCGGTGTCGTGGTTCGGATCGGTGCGGGCCACATCGAGAAGCGCCTTCGAGATCGCCAGCGGGGTACGCAGCTCATGGGAGGCGTTGGCCGCGAATCTCTCCTGTTCGGCGACGTGTGCTTCGAGCCGGGCGAGCATGGCGTCGAAGGCGTCGGCGAGTTCCCGGAACTCGTCCCTGCGGCCCGGCAGCCGGACCCGGTGGGAGAGCGACCCGTGCGTGGCCGCGCGGGTCGCTTCGGTGATCCGGGTCAGCGGGGCGAGCATGCGGCCGGCGAGGACCCATCCTCCCAGGAGGCCGAAGACGAGAAGGACCGCCAGCACGGTGGCCGCCGCCGGGGCGAAGGTGTACGCGAGGAGCTGACGGTTGGGGTTCTCGTGGAGCATCCGCTTGTCCCAGTCGTCGGGAACGTACTCCAGGAGGAACACCCACACCGCTGTGAGCAACAGGACGCCGGCGACCATGAGGAATCCGGCGTAGCTGAGGGTGAGCTTGAGGCGGACGCTCAACCCGGGCCGCCTAGCCATGGTCCTCTCCGTCGCCGCGACCGGTGCCGGACGCTGTGCCGATGCGGTAGCCGACGCCCGGCACGGTGGCGATGATCCACGGTTCGCCGAGGCGCTTGCGCAGGGCCGAGACGGTGATGCGTACGGCGTTGGTGAACGGGTCGGCGTGCTCGTCCCACGCGCGTTCCAGGAGCTCTTCGGCGCTGACGACACCGCCGTCGGCGGCGACGAGGACATCGAGAACCGCGAACTGCTTCCTGGTCAGCGCGACGTAGCGGCCGTCCCGGTAGACCTCCCTGCGGAAGGTGTCCAGCCGCAGACCCGCGATCTCCCGCACGGGAGGTCTGCTGTGGGCGCGTCTGCGGTCGAGCGCTCTGAGCCTGAGCACGAGTTCCCGGAGATCGAAGGGTTTCGTGAGGTAGTCGTCGGCCCCGAGTCCGAACCCGGAGGCCTTGTCGTCGAGACGGTCGGCGGCCGTGAGCATGAGGATCGGCATACCACTGCCGGAGGCGACGATGTGTTCGGCGATCTGGTCGCCGGACGGCCCGGGGATGTCGCGGTCCAGGACGGCGATGTCGTAGGTGTTGACGCTCAGCAGCTCCAGAGCGGTCTCGCCGTCACCCGCGATGTCCGCCGCGATCGCTTCGAGACGCAGGCCGTCGCGGACGGCTTCTGCCAGATAAGGTTCGTCCTCGACGATCAGCACGCGCATGCGCCGATGCTACGAGTCGGCGCCTGTCGTCCGCGTATCGAAAACCGCATACGCCTCGGCAACACCGCGCTGCCTTGACTGGCGGTATGACTCGACCACCGCCGTCAGTGCGAACACCACCCCACCGGGCGGGCCGGCCCCTCGTCGTCGGCGCGGTAGCCGTCGTGGCGGCGATCGCCACGGCCCTCGGCCATGCCCTGCTGACCCCCTCACAGGCCCCGTCGCCCTCGGCCTCGGCCCGCTCCCCGTCCGCCGCCCCCTCCTCGGCCCCGGCACCCCTGCCTCCGCTCCACCGTGAGCACGGTGGAGCACTGGGAGAGGCCGACGGCGTCGTCCCCGACGGCGTGACGGTGCTCGACGACGGGATCCCGGCCGTCGCCCGTCTCGACGCGGATCTGCTCGCGGTACTCCGCCGGGCGGCGCGGGAGGCGGCGCGGGACGGCGTCGAGTTCGCCGTCAACAGCGGCTGGCGATCACCGGAGTATCAGAATGAGCTGCTCCGCGAGGCGGTCGCGCGGTACGGGTCGAAGGCCGAGGCCGCCCGGTGGGTGGCCACCGCGAAGACGTCGCCGCACGTGTCGGGGGACGCGGTCGACATCGGGCCTGCGGACGCGACGAAGTGGCTGGCCGAGCGCGGCGCCGCGTACGGACTGTGCCAGACCTACCGGAACGAGCCCTGGCACTACGAGCTGCGCCCGGAAGCGATCGACCGGGGTTGTCCGCGCATGTACGCCGACCCCACCCAGGACCCGAGGACGCGACAGTGACCGGCAGCGAACGAGGACGGACGATGACACAGGTGGACACGGCCGGGACCGCGCAGGGTGACGTGCACACGGCCGGGACCGCGCAGAGCTACCTGGACACGCCCGGTTCCGGGCAGGGCGATGCCTGTCCCCGGGACGCGGGGCCCGGGGACACCGGCCCCCGGGGCACCGGCGCGAGGACAGGTCTCTGGAGGCGCGGCCGGGTACTCGCGGCGGCGGCGCTGCTGCTGGGCCTGTTCCTGATGCTGCACGCGAGCATCCCGAACCGGGTCGGGAACCTCGGCAGCCTGGTGGAGACCTTCCTCCCGTGGTTCGGCCTGTTCATCCCGGTGCTGCTGGCCGGGGCGCTGCTGCGCCGCTCCGTCCTCGCGGTCGTCGCGCTGCTGTTGCCGGCCGTCGTGTGGCTGACCCTCTTCGGCGGGCTGCTCACCGACAAGTCCCACCCGGGCGGCGACCTCACCGTGGTCAGCCACAACGTCGGCGCCGACAACCCCGACGCGGCGGGCACCGCGCGCGACCTGGCCGCCTCCGGCGCGGACGTGCTGGCACTCGAAGAGCTGGCCCCGGAGGCCCGGGGGGCGTACGAGAAGGAGCTGGCGACGACGTACCCGCACCACACGGTGCTGGGCACGGTCGGGCTGTGGAGCAAGCTGCCGCTGTCGGACACCCGGCCGGTCGACGTCAAGATGGACATGGGGCCGCTGGCGGACACCAAGCCTGCCGCCGTCAAGCTGGAATACAACCGGGGCCTGCGAACCACGGTGGCCACACACCACGGACCCCTGGCGGTGTACGTGGCGCATCTCGGGTCCGTCCGGGTGAATCCCCGGGCGGGCCTCTCGACGGGCCAACGGGACGCCGGCGCGCAGTCGCTCGGCCGGGCCGTCGCCGCCGAGCGAAACGAGCGGGTGGTGCTGCTCGGCGATCTGAACGGCACCCTGGACGACCGCGCGTACGCGGGCATCACCGCGCGGATGCGATCGGCGCAGGAGACGGCCGGCGGTGGTTTCGGCTTCAGCTGGCCCGCCACCTTCCCGGTGGTGCGGATCGATCAGATCCTGGTTCGGGGCGTGGAGCCGGAGAGCTCGTGGGTCCTGCCCGCGACCGGCAGCGACCACCTCCCGGTGGCGGCCCGCATCAGCTGGTGAACACCGCGGAGGGCTTCGGACGCGTCCGGAGCCCTCCTGCCGTCTCGCGGCGGCAACGGGACCTTCCGTGTCCTGCTGTTGTTCACCCTCCTCCGGAGGAGGGCGGACGAACGCGCTAGGCTGCGTTCCGCCACGGGGGAAGTCCGGTCGAAATCCGGCGCTGACCCGCAACGGTAGACGGAGCCCCTCCCCGGGGCGCCGTGAGCCCGATCACCCGCGGCGGAGAAGGCTCCTGACGATTCGCCGTGGACTGCGAACGGGCGCTGCGCGGGGCGGCCGCCGTCCGGGGCCGCTCCTCATCGCGCGACGCACGGCCCGAGGCGAAAGCGACCGGCCTGTGGCCACGTCTGTCGACCGCATACCCTCCGAGCCGCCGCGCCCCGTGCACGTCGGCACCGGACCGGCGCCACCCCGGCGCATGCCCCTGCCGCTCCTCCTGGCCGGCCTGGCTCCGGCCCTGCCTCTCTCGCTCGTCTGCGGGGCGGCGCTCGGGGCGTCGGGGCTCTCCTGGGCGGAGGTGACGCGCTACCTGTGGGCAGGGCTCACCGGCGGAGCCATCGGCCCCGACGAGGTCCCGGCCTACACCATCGTCTGGGAACTGCGCCTGCCACGAGCCGTGCTGGCCGCCGTCGTCGGGGCCGGCCTGTCGGCCATCGGCGTCGCGGTCCAGGCCATGGTGCGCAACGCGCTCGCCGACCCGTTCGTGCTCGGCATCTCCTCGGGCGCGGCGGTCGGCGCCAACGCCGTACTCATCTTCGGGGCCTTGGGAGCGCTGGGCGTCTGGGCCCTGTCCACGGCGGCGTTCCTCTCCGCACTTCTGGCCATGCTGCTCGTGTACGCGGTCGCCCGCACCGAACGCGGACTGACCCCGCTCCGGCTCGTCCTGACGGGAACCGCGATGTACTACGGCTTCTCGGCCGTCACCACGTTCATGGTGTTCGCGGCCGAGCGCGGGGAAGCGGCCCGCTCCGCGATGATGTGGCTGCTGGGCAGCCTCGGCGGGGCCAACTGGACGGCCGTGCCGATCGCCGCCGGAGCGGTGCTCGCCGGCCTCGCGCACCTCGGCTGGTCGGCACGGCGCCTGAACGCCCTCGCCCTGGGCGACGAGACCGCCGCCGCACTCGGGGTCGATCCCGGGAGACTGCGCAAGGAGCTCTTCCTCGTCTCCGCGGCCGTCACCGGGGCGGTCGTCGCGGTGAGCGGAGCGATCGGCTTCGTCGGCCTGATGGTCCCGCACGCCGCACGGATGCTGGTCGGCGCGGACCACCGCCGGCTCCTGGCCGTCGCACCCCTGGCGGGGGCCGTCCTGCTGATCTGGGTGGACATCCTCTCGCGCGTGGTGCTGGCCCCGGCCGAGCTGCCGGTGGGCGTCCTCACCGCGGTCATCGGCGTCCCCTGCTTCATCCTCCTCATGCGCCGGCGCGCCTACTCCTTCGGAGGCATCTGATGCGGATCGACATCGACGCGCTCACCGTCGAGATCGCCGGTGCACGGCTGGTGGACCAGGTCACCCTGGGCGCGGCCGACGGGCAGCTCGTCGGCCTGGTCGGTCCCAACGGCAGCGGCAAGTCGACCCTGTTGCGCTGTGTCTACCGGGCCCTGCGCCCCTCGACCGGCGCCGTCAGGATCGGCGGTGAGGACCTCCACACCCTGAGCGCCCGGGAAGGCGCCCGGCGGCTGGCCGCCCTTCCGCAGGACGCGGTCGCCGCATTCGACTTCACCGTCGCCGAGATCGTCGCCATGGGGCGGCTGCCGCACCAGGGGCCGGTGGCCAGGGCGTCCGACGAGGACCGCCGCCTCTGCGCCGAGGCGCTGGAGGGGGTCGGCGCGGGACACCTGGCCGAACGGGGCTTCCTCACCCTCTCCGGCGGCGAGCGGCAACGCGTCCTGATCGCCCGCGCCCTGGCCCAGCGGCCCCGGGTCCTGGTACTCGACGAGCCCACCAACCACCTGGACATCGCCCACCAGCTGGAAGTCCTCGCCCTGGTCCGCGGCAGCGGCCTGACCGTGCTCACCGCCCTGCACGACCTGAATCTGGCGGCCCTGCACTGCGACCTGGTCCACGTCATCGACAGCGGCCGGATCGTCGCCTCCGGGGCCCCGCACGCGGTCCTGACCACCGAGCTGCTGGCCGACGTCTTCGGCGTACGGGCGCACCGCGTCGCGCATCCGGAGACCGGCGCGCTCCAACTGCTCTTCGACCTCCCCCCTGCCCGCCCCACTTCCTGAAGGAGCCTCGACCACCATGCGCGACCCCCTACGTACCGCGGCCCTCGTCCTCGCGGCCGCCCTGGCCCTCACCGGCTGCGGAGCGGACGTCACCTCGCAGGCGGACGGGAAGGACACCGCGTCCGGGGCCGACCGCCACTACCCGGTCACCGTCGAGAACTGCGGGGAGAAGAAGACGTACGACAAGGCCCCGCGACGCGTCGTCACCAACGACACCGGGATCACCGAGATCATGTTCGCCCTCGGACTCGAGGACCACATGGCCGGGTACGTGATGCCCGACGACAAGGGCGACATGACGTCCGTCCCCTGGAAGGACGGCTACCGGAAGACCAAGTGGCTCTCCAAGGAGCGGATCAACAAGGAACTGGTCCTCGACGCCCGCGCCGACCTGGTCTTCGCCGGCTGGAACTACGGATTCAACGAGGGGGAGGGGTTCACCCCCGCAGAACTGGAGCGCGTGGGCATCGACTCGTACCTGCTCAGCGAGTCGTGCCGCAACGGGCAGGGCAAGGCGCGCGGAGTCATGCCCCCGCTCGAAGCGCTCTACACCGACCTGCGGAACCTCGGAAAGATCTTCGACGTCGAGGACCGGGCGGACACCCTCATCACATCGTTCCGTGAGGAGGTCGCCGCCGCACGGGCGAAGGCGGCCGAGGGCGGTGACCGTCTCCGCGTCTTCCTGTACGACGACGGGAAGGACAAGCCGCTGACCTCGGGCGCCTACGCCGGACCGCACGACATCATCACCAAGGCCGGCGGCGACCACATCATGAAGGATCTCAAGGACAGCTGGACGACGGTGGGCTGGGAGACCGTGGTCGACCGCGACCCCGAGGTCATCGTCATCAACGACTACGGCGACACCGGAGCGGACGAGAAGCGGAGGTTCCTGAAGTCCTACAAGCCGCTCGCCGGCGTATCCGCGATTCTGAACGACCGGATCGTCGTACTCGACTACGTGGACCTGGTCGAGAGCCCGCGCAACCCCGCGGCCATCAGCTCGCTGGCGGAGGAGCTGAGGAAGTTCGCCCGGTAGAGCCCGGGGACACCCCGCGACCTCACCCGGACCCTGCCGTCCGGTCGTCGTCGACGGGAACGCCCAGCCGGCCGGCCGCGGTGGTGAGGGCGTCGCCCAGCGGGAGGGCGATACGGGTCAGGGCGTGCCGGTCGCCCCGGGTCGGGTCCCGGTTGACGATCAGCACCGGAACTCCCGCCTGGGCGGCCTGGCGGACGAACCGGAGCCCGGACATCACCGTCAGCGAGGAGCCCAGCACCAGCAGGGTGCTCGCCCCCCGGACCATGTCGCGGCAGTGTTCGACCCGCCCCGGGGGCACGGCCTCGCCGAAGAACACCACGTCCGGTTTGAGGACGCCGCCGCAGACCGCGCACGGCACCACGCGGAAGTCCCCGACCTGCTCGTCCGTGAGATCAGCGTCGCCGTCCGGATTCATCGAGGCGGCCACCGGCGCGAAGCCCTCGTTGGCCTCCTCCAGCCGGCGCGCCAGCTCGGGGCGCGGGCTGGAGGCACCGCAGGACAGGCAGACGACCCGGTCCAGGCGCCCATGAAGGTCCACGACGCCTTCGCTGCCGGCGGCCTGGTGCAGGCCGTCGACGTTCTGGGTGATCACACCCGAGAGCAGCCCCCGCCGCCCGAACGCGGCCACGGCCCGGTGCCCGGCGTTGGGCCGGGCGCGGCCGAACGTACGCCAGCCCAGATGGCTGCGCGCCCAGTACCGGCGACGGGCCCCTGCGTCGGCGGTGAAGTCCTGGTAGGTCATCGGGGTGTGGCGGCTCAGGCTCCCGCCCTCGCCCCGGTAGTCGGGGATGCCCGACTCCGTGGAGATGCCCGCACCGCTCAGGACCAGAACACCGCCACCACGCAGCGCCTCGACGACCGGCTCCAGGTCCGTCGTGCCCGGCAGTGGCTCCTCGGTGGAGGTCCAGCTCAGGGTGGGTCGCATGCGCATGCCCTCAGCGTACGGAACATGCCCCGGATGGCGACGATGCCCGCGACCGGGGCGCCGGGGGCGACCCGATGGGACGAAGCGTCCCGGGCCGAAGATCCCGGCAGGGTGCGTTTCCGGCCTCATTTTATGGCAGGTGCATGATCAAGCCGCGATCGCGGCATAGGTTCTGCGGCCCCGGGAGGATCGGCAACCGGCCCTTGCGTCCCCACGGTTCGCGGTGGCGATCCTCCCACTCCCTCGGCTCCGCGCGGAGCCGAGCCCCCCATGAGTGAAGGGACAACCATGCTGGATTCCAGATGGCTCAGAGCAGTCGGTGTCGCCGCGGCGATCACCCTGGCCACCGCTACGGCGGCGCAGGCCGCTCCCGCGCCGGACCCGGCGGCGGCGCAGGGCGCGTCGGCGGTGGTGACGCTCCGGTACGACGACAGCCGGGCCGGCGGCTGGGAGGCGGAGATCGCGGCAGGGGTCGCCTCGTGGAACTCCAACGTCGACAACGTCAAGCTGGTCGAGGCCGCACCCGGCACGCGTGCCGAGATACAGATCGTGGCCACCAGCGGCTGGCCGCAGGCCACACTCGGTCCGGTCCGGCCCGGTG
This sequence comes from Streptomyces sp. rh34, assembly GCF_002551245.1. GTDB lineage: Bacteria > Actinomycetota > Actinomycetes > Streptomycetales > Streptomycetaceae > Streptomyces. The sequence goes on along the minus strand of NZ_NTGZ01000031.1, from coordinate 20,553 downwards.
GCCGGGCCAGGGTGGAGCTGGGCAGCCAGGCGGTTTCCCAGGGCCACGACAAGACCCGTATCGCCGCTCACGAACTCGGCCACAGCCTGGGTCTGCCGGACACCAAGCCAGGCCCCTGCTCCCAGCTGATGTCGGGATCCAGCGCAGGCATCAGCTGCAAGAACGCCGTACCGAACGCGGCCGAGCAGTACCGCGTCGAGTCCGCCTACGCGGGCGGCCTCGCCCCGCGCGTGCCGGCTGACGGGCGTGTCCTGGTGGACGCCTCGTAACCGGTCGTACGAGGACACAAGAGGTGCCGGCCCCGTTCTGAACCGGCGCCCGGTCACCCCCGTTCCCGGCACCCGCCGCCGGGGCCCGGGAGCGGGGGCTTCACCGGTTCTTCGGGCCGAACGGTCCGTCGGGGCCGAACGCGAGGCGGGCGAAGCGTTCGGCGATGCGCCGGTGGGCGGCGGGGTCCGGGTGCAGGTCGTCGGGGAGCGGGAGTTCGGCGTGGTCGCTCTCGCCGTAGAGGTCGAGGCCGTCGAGGTAGTGCAGATGAGGGTCGGCGGCGGCGCGTTGTGCGACGATCCGGGCCAGCTCGTCCCGGATGACGGTGAGGGTCAGCTTCCCGGCGGCGCTCTCCGCGGGGTCGCCGATGGCCACGAACCGCAGCCGCCCCTCGCTCATCGCGCTGCTGTCCGGGGCGCTGGGGCCCGGAGTGGTCTCGTGGATGGGACAGCAGATCGGCGAGACCACCAGCAGCGGTGCGGTGGGGTGGCCTTCGCGGATCGTGTCGAGGAAGCCGTGGACGGCCGGGCCGAACGCGCGCAGCCGCATCAGGTCGGCGTTGACGAGGTTGATGCCGAGCTTGACGCTGATCAGGTCGGCGGGGGTGTCGCGCATGGCGCGGGCGGTGAAGGGGTCGAGCAGGGCGCTGCCGCTGAATCCCAGGTTGATCAGCTCGGCCTCGCCGAGGTTCGCGGCCAGGGCGGGCCAGGTGCCGGTCGGGGTGGCGGCGTTGGATCCGTGGCTGATGGAGCTGCCGTGGTGCAGCCACACGGGCCGGCCGGTCGGGGCGGGGCTCTGGAGCGGTGCGTCGGTGCGCAGGGCGACCAGGAGTGTGGTCTCGTCGTGCGGAAGCCAGATCTCGACGTCCTTCTCATCGTCCGGCAGGCCGGTGAACCGGAGCGTTTCCACGGGACCGGGCCGGGTCCGCGAGGCCATCGAGGCCAGATCGATGGTGATCGTGTCGCCGTCGGGGGCACTGGCCCGGGCCGCGGGGCGGCCGTCCACGAGGAGCTCGTACACGCCGTCGGGGCGCGGCGGCGCTCCGGGGTAGACGCGCTTGGTGGCCACCACGTCCAGCTCGACGACGGTGGCCCGGGTGCGGAACGCCAGCCGGACCCCGGAGGGCTGCGATTCGGCCATGGCCAACTGGTCGTCGGGAATCTGCCGCCGTGCCCGCGCGGGCAGCCGGTGCGGCAGCACGCCGCGCTCGGTCGGCTCCAGGTCGAGAGCGCCCCGCAGGATGTCGGCGCTGATGGGGGTCGTCGTCCAGTCGTGCCGGATGGTCATGTTCTCGGCCTCTTCGTTCGTCGAGGGGCGGGAGGCGGGTCAGGAGGGGGCGGGCCAGTTGCGCAGCAGGGAGTCGAGCGCGTCGAGGATCTCCGTCCAGCTCTCCTGGGAGTCGGGGGAGCTGTGGCGGAAACCGCCGGCCGTCTCCAGCCCCACGTAGCCGCTGAAGACGCTGCCCAGGAGCCGCACCGCGTGTGTTTGCTGGAGTTCGGTCAGGTCGTAGCCGCGCAGGATCGCCCGCATCATCCGGGAGTGCCGGACGCCGGCGCTCGCGGCCGCCGTGTCCGCGTCGAGCCGGAACCCTGCCGCGGCGAAGCGTCCCGGATGCTGGAGGGCGTAGTCGCGGTAGGCGTTGGCGAAGGCGCCGAGCGCGTCGCGGCCCGCCCGCCCCGCGAGCGCCGCCGACGCCTGGTCGGCGAGTTCCTCCAGTGCCAGCAGGGCGATCTTCGTCCTGAGGTCGTGGGCGTTCTTGACGTGTGAATACAGGCTCGCGGTCTTGATGCCCAGCTTCCGGGCGAGCTCCGACGGGGTCACCTGCTCGAAGCCGATCTCGTCCGCCAGCTCGGCCCCCGCCCGTACGACGCGCTCCGCGGCCGGCCCTGCTCGTGCCATGCGAACCTCCGAACGCTTACCTGCGGTTACCTAAGCAAATATATGTTTGCCTAATGGGATTAGGCAAATTAGCGTGAGTTGCATGAAGCCCCTGACCGAGCAAGAGATCCGTACCTCCTTCGTGAACTGCACCAAGGGCGAGGCCAAGCGCCTGTCCGTACCCCGCGACATCGCCGACCGGCCCTGGGACGACCTGGACTTCCTGGGCTGGCGCGACCCTCAGGCCCCCGACCGGGCCTACCTGGTGCTCGACCCGGGCCAGGGTCCCGTCGGCATCCAGCTGCGCTCCTCCGACGCCGGATCCTGGCAGACCCGCCGCAGCATGTGCTCGATCTGTGTGACCGTCCACACCGGAGGCATTTCCCTCCTGGTGGCCCCCAAGTCCGGGAAAGCGGGCCAGCAGGGCAACTCGGTCGGCGCCTACATGTGCAGCGACCTCGCCTGCTCGCTCTACGTACGCGGGAAGAAGGACGCGGGCGTCGGGGCGCGGCTCCGGGAGTCGCTCACCCTGGAAGAGCAGATCGAGCGAACCGTGGCGAACCTCGTGGCGTTCATCGCCAAGGTGACGGCGTGACCCGACGCGTCCGCGGGGGCGTCGCCGTGCGGCACGGGAAGCTCGGGCGCGCCTCCACCGGCCGTGGGCGGCACGGTTCGACGGCATGGTTCCGGACGTCGCGGTGAACGGTTCCGGCCGCGGCGGGGGCGATGCTCGCTCCGGTGCCGCTCCACCGCACTCGCTGGACCTGAGCGGACGCGAAACCGTTCGACCGTGTGCGAAAGACACCGGCCAGATCCGCGGTCCCGCGAAGTGGCCGGTCCGGGCGTCGACCCGATAGGTGCCTGGGGCATCCAATTGGGTGAGGTGCGGAGCGACCCGCTCCGCACCTATCACCGAGCACTGCGAGGCGACCGCTCCCATGACGGAATCCACGACGGAACCGGCCCGCCAGGACCCCGCTCTCACCGGCCCTACCACCGAACCGACCTCCGCGACACCGTTCCCGCAGGACCGCGAGTGCCCCTACCACCCGCCCACCGGGTACGAACCGCTGCGCGCGGACCGGCCGCTGAGCCGAGTCACCCTCTTCGACGGACGTCCGGTCTGGGCGGTCACCGGCCACGCCCTGGCCCGCCGGCTGCTGGCGGATCCGCGGCTGTCCACCGACCGAACCCATCCCGGGTTTCCCGTTCCGGCCGAGCGGTTCGTGAACGTGCAGCGGCGGCGCGTGGTCCTGCTCGGCGTCGACGACCCCGAGCACAACGTCCAGCGCAGGATGCTCATCCCGAGCTTCTCCGTGAAGCGGATCGCCGCGCTGCGCCCTCGCATCCAGGAGACGGTGGACCGACTGCTGGACGCGATGGAGCGGCAGGGGCCGCCGTCCGAGCTGGTCGCTGATTTCGCGCTGCCGGTGCCGTCGATGGTGATCTGCGCGCTCCTCGGTGTTCCGTACGCCGACCACGAGTTCTTCGAGGGCTGTTCGCGCCGGCTCCTGCGGGGTCCGGGCGCGGCCGATGTGGACCGGGCCCGGATCGAGCTGGAGGACTATCTGGGTGCCCTGATCGACCGCAAGCGGGTCGAGCCGGGGGAGGGGCTCCTGGACGAGCTGATCCACCGGGACCACCCGGAGGGGCCCGTCGACCGCGAGGACCTCGTCTCGTTCGCCGTGATCCTGCTCGTGGCGGGGCACGAGACGACGGCGAACATGATCTCGCTCGGCACGTTCACACTGCTGAGGCACCCGGGGCAACTGGAGGCACTGCGGTCCGGAGGGACGACGACGGCCGCGGTGGTCGAGGAGCTGTTGCGGTTCCTGTCCATCGCCGACGGTCTTCAGCGGCTGGCGACCGAGGACATCGAGGTGGCCGGGACGACGATCCGCGAGGGCGAGGGCGTGCTCTTCTCGACCTCGCTCATCAACCGCGACACCGAGGTGTTCGAGCATCCGGAGACGCTCGACTGGGACCGGTCCGCCCGCCACCATCTCGCCTTCGGCTTCGGCGTCCACCAGTGCCTGGGCCAGAACCTGGCCCGCACCGAGCTCGACATCGCCCTGCGCACGCTCTTCGAGCGGCTGCCGTCACTCAGGCTCGCCGTGCCCGCACACGAGATCCAGCACAAACCCGGGGACACGATCCAGGGTCTGCTGGAACTGCCCGTGGCCTGGTGAGCGGCGTGGGAGTCCAGGTCGACAAGGAACGCTGCGTGGGGGCCGGCATGTGCGCGCTGACCGCGCCGGACGTGTTCACGCAGGACGACGACGGGTTCAGCGAGACGCTTCCCGGCCGCCCGGCGGAGCCGGGGGACCATCCGCTGGTGCGGGAGGCCGTACGGGCCTGCCCGGTCGGGGCGGTGACCCTGACCGACGACTGACGGGCCGGGGCCCGGCGGGACGTCACACGGTCACGCCCGCCGGGCACCTGCCCGCTACGAGAAGCGCACCGGCCGGATCAGAGGCCGAACTCCTGCGGCGACACCCCGAGCGCCATGCACGCTTCCCGCAGAACCTGCGCCTCGGCCGGGGCGATGTACCCGTCCGCACCGGCGATCACGAAGCCGGTCTGGACGACCGCCTTGGCCTCCACGGGCTTCTTCGCGGCCTTGGCGATCTCCTGCATGGCCTCGGTCTTGCCCTGCTGGAAGTTGAACATCATCTGATCGACATGCTTGTTGAACCTCTGCCGCAACTGCTCGGGAGGGAAGTTCTGCAGTACGTCGTTCTGCAGGATCAGCGTCTCCACGTGGTGCCGCTCCGCGGGGTCGACAGACCCGTCGGCGGCCGCGACCAGAGCGCACATCGCCATACTGGCGTCCCGGTACGCCCCGCTCTTGAGCTCCGTCTTCAGGGAGCCGAGCTGCGACTTGAGCAGCCCCACCAGCTTCTCCTTCGAGCCGCCCGCGGCTCCGGTACCCGCCTGCCGCTGGCCGGCGGGGCCCCTTGTGCCCTGCGACTGCTGCTGCAGCCCCTTGGCCTGGTCCTTGATGCGGTCCCACATAGCCATGCGTGCCACCTTGTCGATCGGATCGATGGTCCGCGCAACGTGCGCGGCCTCTTGCAACCATTCTTCGTGGACCGCCCGTCGGCGGCCCTCGCCCGCTGACCGGTGAGTCACCCGAAGCAGGCGGCTCCGGGAGGCTCGTCGAACCGATCACGCGTGGTCCTTCTGCCGATCACCTCGACGGGAACGCAGCCTGCGACCGACCGCCACGGCCAGCGCTGCGACCACCAGCACCAGAACAACCTTCGAGAGCACCCCGACGTAACTCTCCACGAGGTCCCACTGGTCACCCAGCAGATATCCGGCCATGACGAGGATGAAGTTCCATATGAAGCTGCCCAGAGCGGTGAGCAGGACGAAGATCGGCAGAGGCATCCGCTCGACGCCGGCCGGGACACTGATCAGACTGCGAAAGATCGGAATCATCCGGCCGAAGAAGATGGCCTTCATGCCGTGCTTGAGGAACCATTGTTCGGTCTTCTTCAGGTCGGACACCTTCACCAGCGGAAGCCGCTCCCACAGGGCGTACATACGGTCCCGGCCGAAGAGAGCGCCGATCTGATAGAGGGCGACAGCACCCACCACCGACCCCAGCGTCGTCCAGAACAGGGCGGAGAACAGGCTGATCACTCCCTGCCCCGCGGCAAAACCCGTCAGCGGCAGAATGACTTCGCTCGGCAACGGCGGGAAGAGGTTCTCCAAGGCGATCGCCAGCCCGGCCCCGGGGCCGCCCAAGGTTTCGACAAGGCTGGTCGCCCATCCCGCGATGCCGCTCGCCGGCTCCGAGGCGAGGGGGAAATACTGCATGTGCGTCTGCTCCAGGACTGAGTCGGGGGCCGAGGCCAGGGTGCTGACCGCATCGGCGTCATATCTATTGGGGCGGGAAACCCCACAGGATCCGATCGGATAACGAGAGAGGAATCCGAGGGGCATCGCGATCGCGTCGCGGCGGAATTCCGCGTGACGCGGGACGTGATGACGTATCCGCGAGCGGGAGATCAGAGCCTGAGCGCCGAGGGCCTGCGCACCGAACGGGTCGGGGCAGGGTGCACTTCGCCGAGTCGAGGGCCGAGCCGCTGACTGGCGCCAGGCCGTGCGGGGGCCCGGCGGGCTGCCGCAGGGTGATCGGATGGTTCGCTCAGCAGCGAAGGATCTGGACACGGTCAGGGCTTCGCGAGCCCGAGTGCGAAGAATGCTGCCGGGCGACATCCGTCGCACAGTCGTCAGGATCCGGTGACGATGAGGGAATGCCTGCCTGCACAGGAGGCGAGGCCGTCGTGCTTCCCGCTTTGTGGCGGTGCTGGAGCGTGACGTCACCGTCCACGCCCTCCAGCGGAGTGCTCGGCCCTGACCCGTCGAATACGGACACGGCGTGAGAATGAGTCGCCGTGTCGACGGTCTGCAGGGTCTGAGCCGAGGCGCCGAGAGCGAACGCGGAAATCATCAGCAGCACGGCGATTCCGGCGTAGAAGGCCAGCATCTCCCTGCAGCGCATTCCTACGCTCCCTGTCCCGGTCGATTCGGCCCGCAAGCTGAAGTGCCAAAGCCGCTCGGCGAATTGCCGCCGCAGGACTGCACTCTAACAGCCCGAACTGAAGCGAACCCGAAGCTCATTTCGCCCTACGGCTCACGCGCTGCGGCAGCTGTGCGTGAGCCGGGCGCCGGCCGTGCGGTGGGGCCGCGTCGGCCGCAGAGGCCGCTCCCCGGTCGCGACGGGGGAGCGTCCGCCGCGGAATCGGCGCCGACTGCCGACCGGGCCGGGGCCGGGTGGTGGCTCGGCCTTCTCGGACGGGTCGTCTAGACGCGTTCCAGGGCCTGGTGAGGGAGAGGCGGCAGTTCGATCCCGACGGCGTCGCCGGCGCGGACCGTCCCACCGGTACGGACCACGGCCATGACGCCCGACTTGAAGGTGAACTCGCCCGACACGGGGTCCAGGGCGAAGACCTCGCCCAGCAGCCCTTGACGGAAGTCGTTGATCTTCGCGCACGGATTGCGCAGCCCGGTCACCTCCAACACCGCATCCTCACCGAGGCGCAGGAGGGATCCGGTGGGGAGGCCGAGAAGATCCACTCCCGCGGTCGTGATGTTCTCGCCGAGCTGGCCCGCCGACACGTCGAAGCCCTTGAGCGCGAGCTCCGCGAAGAGTTCCTCGTGCATCAGGTGGACCTGGCGCAGGTTGGGCAGGTCCGGTTCGTACGTCATGCGGAACTGGTGGCGAATCGTCTTTCCCGCATGCACGTCCCCTTCCACGCCGAGCCCGGCGAGCAGGGTGATGGACGGGTGGGTGGGTTTGCTGAACGCGTACCGCTCGTTGCGGCTCACCGCGGTGACCTGGCCGCCCATCGTGTCCTCCGTGCGTCGTCGTCCGTGCCGCGATCCTACGGAGGTGTCCCGGGCTCGGCGGGAGAGCCCGGCCGGGAGCCACCCGAACCGGACGCCGTGTGACAGTCTCGTTTATGCTCCCGCTGCGGGCTGACCGGAAGGCAAGCTGAACATGACTGGGCAACGCGATCGTTGGGCGGAACTGACCGGTGGACAGGCTGGGGAGGAATATGCCCAGCGGTTCGCACGGCTCGCCGAGTCGGGCCACGACATCCACGGCGAGGCCTCCTTCTGCGCCGCGTTGCTGAGTCCGGCCGGCCGGGTGCTCGACGCGGGCTGCGGCACCGGCCGGATCGCGATCCGGCTGGCCGAACTGGGCCACCACTGCACCGGCGTGGACGTCGACTCCTCGATGCTCGCCGTCGCACGCCGCGAAGCACCCGCGCAGGACTGGCGCCTCGGTGACCTGGCCCGCCTGGACGCACTCGGTCTGGACCCGGACTTCGACCTGGTGCTCGCCGCCGGAAACGTCATCCCCCTGCTGGCCCCCGGCACCGGGGCGACCGTCGTCGGGCACCTGGCCGCCGCACTGCGCCCCGGCGGTCTGCTGGTCACCGGCATGGGACTGGACCCGGCGCACCTGCCGCTCGACGAAGCACCGGTGACCATCACCGAGTTCGACCACTGGTGCGCCCGGGCCGGACTGGTCCTGCGGCAGCGCTACGCGACCTGGAGCGGCGACCCGTACAACGACGGCGGTGGCTACGCGGTCAGCGTGCACACCCGCCCCGCCACCTGAACCCGCGGCCCTTCCGGCAGCCCGGTCCCGCCACTCGCCCGCCGAAAGCCCCTCTCGCGATCTTTCCTGTCCCAGGACCTGGAGATACCGGCATGCCACGCGTCGTCCTTGTCGAAGATGATCCGTCCGTACGCGACGGCGTCGAGATGGGGCTGCGCCGGCGCGGGCACGAGGTCCTCGCCACCGCGACCGGCGAGGCAGGCCTGGAGGCGCTGGACGTGTTCCGCCCCGACCTCCTGCTGCTCGATCTGATGCTGCCCGTGATGGACGGTGTCGAGGTGTGCCGCCGCGTACGCGCGAACAGCCAGTTGCCGATCATCATGCTCACCGCGCGCGGTGATGACGTGGACATCGTCGTCGGCCTGGAGGCCGGTGCGGACGACTACGTCGTCAAGCCCGCCCGTACCGAGGTCATCGAGGCCCGCATCCGTGCTGTGCTGCGCCGTATCGAGGCCCCGGTCGGTGTCCGGCCCGCCGTCGAATACCACGGCGACCTGGACATCGACCGGGCCGGTCACACCGTCCTGAAGTCGGGCGAGCCGGTCGCCCTCGCACCTTCCGAGCTGAAGCTGTTGCTGTTCCTGTCCGCGGCGCCGGGAAAGGTCTTCAGCCGGCAGCGGCTCCTGGAAGAGGTCTGGGATCACAGCTACCACAGCGACGTGCGCCTGGTGGACGCCTGCGTGCGCCGACTCCGCATCAAGATCGAAGACCTGTCCGACAGCCCTCGGTACATTCAGACCCTGCGGGGATTCGGCTACCGCTTCGGCCCGTTGTGAAGATACCCGGAGCGGCCGTCGCGTTCGGCGTGCGTACCCGGCTGGTGCTCGCGTTCCTCCTGGTGGCCGCGGTCAGCGCGGTCACCACCGCCGCGCTGACCTACCGGGAAGCTCGCAGCGCGGTCCTCGAACGCGCGCAGGACACGGCCGTAGCCTCCTTCCGCGAGGAGGTCGAGCGGTTCGTCCCCGGCCTGCCACTGGACCTGGAATCGGTCCGGTGGGAGCTGTACGACATCGCGGCGCGCTCCAAGCCCCATCCGTGGATCGTGTTCGCCGAGTACGGCTCGGTGCGCGTCTCCTCGGGCGACCGGCCCGTCTCCGGTGTGCTGACCGGAGAGCTGCGCCGCGCCGCGCGGACCTCGCCGCACGGCAGCTTCCAGCGGGTCGTCAAGGACGAGAAGGCGTACCTGACGATCGGGATGCCGGTGATGACCCGGGTCGTCGCGGGCGGCCGCGCGGTGCCCAGCGGCCTCGTCCTCTTCGCCGTGATGCCCATGGCGAACGAGGAGGCGGACATCGACGCGCTGGTGACCGCCGCCCGCGACGGTGCCCTGCCGGGACTGGTGGTGGCCCTGGTGCCCGCCCTGTTCGCGGCGCGCAGCGTGCTGCGCCCCGTCCGGGAACTGCGGCGTGCCGCGCACTCCATGGGCGGGGGGCGGCTCGACGCGCGGATCACCGTACGCGGCAGGGACGAAATGGCCGACCTCGCCCGGACGTTCAACAGCTCGGCGGCCCGCCTCGAACACTCCGTACAGGAACTCCGGGACGCCGGGGCGCGGGCCCGGCGCTTCGCCTCGGACGTCTCGCACGAACTGCGCACCCCCCTCGCGGGGATGCTCGCCGTCACCGACGTCCTGGACGAGGACGCCGGGACACTCGACCCGGACACCGCCCGTGCGGTGCGCCTGATCAGCGTCGAGACCGGCAAACTGGCCGTGCTGGTGGAGGACCTGATGGAGATATCCCGCTTCGACGCCCGCGCGGCCGGACTCAACACCGACGAGGTGGACGCGGCGGAGGCCATACGCAGAACCCTGTCCGGCAGGCAGTGGCAGGACCGGGTCCGTGCGGAGCTGGCCGAGGGCGTCCGTATCCGCCTCGACCCGCGCCGCTTCGACGTCATCGTGGCCAACCTCGTCGACAACGCCCTGCACCACGGCGCCGAACCGGTCACCGTACGGCTGTCGTCCCGCGCGGGTGCGCTGATCACCGAGGTGCGGGACAGCGGCCCCGGGATCGCCCCCGACGCACTGCCGCACATCTTCGACCGCTTCTACAAGGCGGACGCCGCACGTTCCCGCTCATCGGGCAGCGGCCTCGGCCTCGCGATCACCCGGGAGAACGTGGTCCTCCACGGCGGCACGATCCGCGCTTCGAGCGCGCCCGGCGGTGGCGCGCTGTTCACGGTGGAACTGCCCTTCGACGGGCCCGCATCGAGGCCCGACGCGCCGGACGATCCGGCGGCCGCACACGGCGAAGAGCCGGGGACGGGTCCTGGCCGCACGGAGGCCACCGCGTGAGGAGACGGGCGCTCCGCGGGGTCGCGCTCGCCACGCTGCTGCCGCTCGCCGGGGCGCCGCTCTCCGGCTGCGGTATCCAGGAGACGGGCGTGGTCGGCGCCGGGAGACCGCCGGTCGGCGACCTGTTGCCTCCGCGGGACTCACGGATACTGTTGTTCTTCTTCTCTCCCGACGACGAACTGCTGCCCGTGCCACGGATCGTCGAAGTCCCCTGGCAGGGCGGCTCCGGGAGTTCGCCCTCGGAGAGCGAGGAGGCGAGCGAGGCCCTGTCGCCCCTGACGGCCGTCACCGCCCTGCTCGACGGGCCGAACAAGGCCGAACGGCGGGCCGGGCTCCGCAACACCCGCTCACTGCCCCGTGCGGCGTCAGCCGTGGACCGGGTCGTGACGGGCGCCTCCACCGTCGAGGTCAGGCTGAACCTGCGGGTGAGGCGGCTGTCCGCCCCCGCCCGCGACCAACTCGTCTGCACGGCCGCCTTCGCCGCGCACGCACAGGGGGCCCTGCCCGTCACCCTGGTCGGGCAGGACGGCGGCCTCGCCCCGGCCGACTGCTCCCTCCGCCCGGTCCCGGCACCGGCACGCTGAGCGAGCGCGAGGCGGGAACGGCCGACGGCCCCCGCCCACCACGCCGGCGGCACGACAGCGGCCCGCCGGAACTTCCGTTCCGACGGGCCGCTTCGCCTGGCATCACCCCGGACGGTGTTCCGCCCGGTGGCCCCTCACCTGCCGAAGAAGGCGTGGTGGATCGTGACCGTCGACTCGTTGCCGCTCCTGTCGGTGACGACGGCCTTCAACGAGATCGCCTTGCCCTTCGCCGGGGCGTTCACGGTGATCCTGCCCGCGGTGACCTTGGCGGGCAGCCACTTCTCGTCGTCGTACGACACCATCACCCGCAGCGCCTTCAGACCGGCTCCGGCCGCCGCGCCCTGCACCACGACGGGGAACGTCTGCTGGGAGCCCGCCGGGACGGTGGAGTCCAGCGCGAGCCGCGGCAGGAAACGGACCGTGGAGACCGGCAGCGTCGCCGGGGCTTCGGTGCGTGCGGAGGTGAAGGTCCACGAGGCGTCGATCCGGGTGCCGGCGCGGTAGACCGCCGGGTTCCGGTTGATCGTGGTCGCCACCTTGTACGTGGCGGACTCCGGAGGGAGTGCGAAGAACCGCTCGTCGATGGCCGCGTCCTCCTTCGCGTACAGAACGCCGTCGCGGTGGATGGTGGTGGACGCACCGGAGTACCGGGCGAACCCGGGATGCCCCGGCCCGTCACTGACCAGCGCCAGCGAACCGTAGAGGTTGTCGCCGTCGCGCACGAGCCCGTCGCCGGCCTTGATCTGCGGCCCCATCACACCGGCATGGAAGGTCTCGGTGTGCGTCGTCCCCGGCTCGAAACGTCGTGACTGCGCGAAGGAGTAGGCCCCTTCGACCTGCCGGTTGCCGGCCGCGTCCTTCTCACCCAGCACACCGGCCGCGATGTTCCAGACGGCGTCGTCGTCCGTGGACAGGTACACCTTCCGGGTCCCCGGCAGGGGGTGCGCCGAGTAGAGCGCGGCGATCCCGCCGTTGGCCAGTTCACCGTCCGCCCTGACGATGCCGTCGAGGCCGGGCACGGACGCCCCGATCCGCACCTTCACCAGGGCCATGTTCTTGGTCGTGTACGTCTTGCTGTAGCCGGTGGCCAGCTCCGGGACCAGGCTGCCGGCGAGCGCGTTGTACTCGGTGCCCCCCTGCTTCCAGTGGGCGGACCACTGCTGGTAGAGGGAGCCGTCGGACGCCCGGGGACCCTGGTGCGCGGTACGGACGTTGTCGAAACTCGTGAAGTCGCTCCACAGCGTGATGCCCACCTCGGGCGTGTTCAGGGCGTACATCATCCCCGCGCGCGTCGGAGTGGCCGCCGCGTCCGGCACCTTGAACGTCACCGGCCGGGTGGACCGGGCGTCTAGGTCGACCGTGGTCGGGCCGGTCACCGAGAACTGGGGGTTGTTGATCAGATCGGCGCCCTTGCCCGGAGCCGCGGGGTCGACCAGCATGTCGGCCGACAGGTTGTAGGTGCCGCGCGGCAGCCGGACAGTTGCCGAACCGGACGACAGATCCGGGAAGAACCGCAGGCCGGAGGCGTGACCGAGATACCCCTTCAGGTCCGCCTGCCAGCCGGTGCTGGGCGCGCCGTCCCGGCCGGTGGCCTTGAAGGTGACCTCGTACGACTCGGCCTCCCGCTCCACCGCGGCCGCCGTCCGCACGGTCTGGCCGCCCCCGGACGCCACGACGGTGGCCGAGTAGGAGCCGTCGACCGTACCGCCGAGGCGGGTGTCGGCCGTCAGGTCCACGGCGGCGGTGCCGCCCGCCGGGACCGTGACCCGCTGCGCCCCGAGGGCGAAGAAGCCGGCCGGTGCGTGCTGCCCGTCCCCGCCGGTCGGCGCGGACAGCGACAGGTTCAGCGTCACGTCGGCGCTGCCGTTGTTGCGGTACGTCACCTGCTGGGTGACGGGGGTGTCGTCGGTGTGGGGCCAGGCCTGGGTGCCCAGGTTCACGGAGGCCGGCTCGGCGACGACCGTCTGGTCGATCGCCTTGTCGACGGTGAGCCGACCCGCGCCCTGCTGGAAGACCGAGTGGGAGCCGTCCTTGGCCGAGCCCGTCAGGGCGGCCTTGATCCGGTCGCCCGTCCAGGTGGGGTTCTTCTGCTTGAGGATCGCCGCGGCCCCCGCGACGTGCGGAGTCGCCATCGACGTGCCGTTCAGACTGTGGTACCCGGGCGGGTCCTGCCCCGCCACGCCCGCCGCGGCCGCCGCCGTGATCGACATCCCCGGTGCGGTGATGTCGGGCTTGACGGCCTTGTCGCCGGTACGGGGACCGACGCTGGAGAAGTCGGTGACGCGGTCGTCGTCGTCGACGGCGCCGACGGTCAGAGCCGCGTCGGCGCTGCCCGGCGACGCGACCGTGCCCTGGTTCGGCCCGTTGTTGCCCGCGGCTATCGCGAACAGGACGCCCTTCTCCGCGGAAACCTTGTTGACCTGGGCTTCCAGCGGGTCGATTCCGGGCGTGTCGACGCCGCCCAGACTCATGTTGATGATGTCGGCACCCTGGGCGACGGCCCAGTCGACCCCCGCGATGACGCCGGAGTCGTCACCGACGCCCTGATCGTCCAGCACCTTGGCGTTGATGAGCCGTGCCCCGGGGGCAACGCCCTTGAACCGGGCGTCCTTCGCTCCCGTGCCGGCCGCGGTGGAGGCCACGTGCGTGCCGTGCCCGTCACGGTCCTTGGCGTCCGGGGAGCCGCTGAAGTTCCGCTCCGCGGCCACCCGGCCCGCCAGGTCCGGATGGGTGGCGTCGATGCCGGTGTCCACGACGGCGATCTTCACTCCGGTGCCGTCGAACGACCGGGCCCAGGCCGCCGGGGCGCCGATCTGACCGGTGCTGCGGTCGAGCGAGGCCTTGCGCACACCGTCGAGCCAGATCCGCGCGATACCGGACGCGGTGGCCGCCGAACCGTCCTCCCGCTGACGTGTCAGGGCGTCCCAGAGCGCGCCCTCGCTGTCGGTGGCCGCGGCACTGGTGACGGCATCGGCGTCGAGGGTGGACAGGGCCCGGCGGACGGTGGTGCCGTCCGCGGACCGCACCTCGGCACGGGCGGACCCGGCCGCCGCTCCCCGGTAGCCGACGATCACCTTGAGCCCGGCCCGGTGGGCCTTCAGGCTCTCCGGCTCGGCCAGTGCGGTGATGTCGAACAGCCGCCGGTCCAGCCTGCCGTCCGCGATCAGCTGCCGGGCGTCACGCGGCACCACATGGGTGCGGCCGTCGTGGATCTCGGTGAAGAAGGGGATGTCCTCCCGGCCCTTGGCCCGCTGGATGCCCCCGACCCGGCCCTTGGCGTCCACGAGAACCCGGTCGCCGGTGATCAGGGTGACGGTGTCGGCGGTCCGGCCGCCCGGCTCTAAGGCCTTGGCGGTGGTCGGGGATGCCGTGTCCGGGCCGCCGGTCTTCCCCGACGCCGGACCGGTCATGCCCGCGGTCAGGGCGACCGAGGCCGCTGCGACGAGCGCGTAGGCCCTCGTTGATCTTTTTCGCAAGATTGTCCCTGCTCAGGAGTGGTTCGGGCGGGCGAAGGCCCGGCCGCACGGGGCGCGTTCGGCCCCGGATTCCTGAAGTATGTCGAGGGCGTTCGGACGCACTCAATGATCGTTGTGTAACAGCGGAGCACCCTGATCCGGCCTGCTCGCGAGGGCGTACGGCACCGGATCAACGCGAGGGCGCACCGCCCTGGATCAGCCGGACGGCGTGACCGGACTCCACACGCCCAGCCACTGCTCGGCGCCGTACTCCTCGAACCGCGTCACCTCGGTGAACCCCAGCTTCCGCGCGAGGCGCATCGAGGGGCTGTTGGCGGTCCGGGTGCAGAGCACCACCGGTTCGCCGGGAAGTGCCGCGGCGAACCAGCCGAGCGCGGCGGCGCCTGCCTCGGAGGCGTACCCGAGGCCCCAGGCCTCCGGCAGGAACAGATAGCCGAGTTCGGTCTCCCCGGCATCCGGACGGAGGCGGTCCGGCAGTTCCCCGGGCCGACGGTCGAGAGTGATCGCGCCGATCATCGCTCCGTCGAGCTCCACCACGAAGAAGCCCCGCCGTCGCCCCGGCACCTCGGGGACGGAGCGTTCGAGAGCATCGCGCGGTTGGGGCCCACCGATGTGGATGCCCACCTCCGGTGATGCGAACAGCTCGATGAACGCCGCACGGTCCCGTGCCTCGGACCCACGGAGCACGAGCCGTTGCGTCCTGATCGGGACGGGCGGCCAGGCGGCGCCATCGAGTTCAGCCATGGAGGGCAAGCTATCGCGAGGCGCGGGAGGACCGCCCCGCCGTCCTCCTCCTCGGCGAAATCCGCCACCGTCCGGTCACCACGTGTCGATGACCGGTACGCCGGGTTCGTGGTGCTGCCATGCCTCGTCGAGCCGCGCCAGCCGGTCCGTGGCGGCGATGCCGTACAGGGACGCGACCTTGCCGTCGCTGACCTCGAACGCCACGGCGCCCACCACCCGGCCCCCGACCACGGCGACGACGGCCAGGGCGCCGTTGACCCGCGCGAGATGCAGCGCCGGCGAACCGCCGGCCAGCCGCCGCTTCGCCGGCGTGGGCTTGAAACCCGCCCGCACGAAGGTGGCGACCCGCTCGCGCGACCGGTACCGCAGCAGCCGCCTGGCCAGCCCGGCGCCGTCCGAGACCGCCGTCACGTCCTCGGTGAGCAGCGCCACCAGCCGATCGGTGCGCCCCGAGGTGGCGGCGGCGAGGAACTCCTCGACGACCCGGCGCGCGGACGCGGGGTCGGCCGCGCCGCCGCGGCGGCGCTCGGCTGCGACCCGGGTACGGGCCCGATGGGCATGCTGCTGGCTCGCCGATGTGGTGATGTCGAGGATCGCGGCGATCTCGGCGTGGCTGTACGAGAACGCCTCACGCAGGACGTAGACGGCCCGCTCGGTCGGCGAGAGGTGCTCCAGGAGGGTCAGTACGGCCAAGGTCACCGATTCACGCTGCTCGAAGGTGTCGGCCGGGCCGAGCATCGGGTCGCCGTCGAGGAGCGGTTCGGGCAGCCACGCGCCGGCCGTTCGCTCGTGACGCGCCTGTGCCGAGCGGAGGCGGTCGAGGCAGAGGTTGGTGGCGACCTTGGTCAGCCACGCTTCCGGAACCTCGATCCGCTCGCGGTCCGCGGCCTGCCAGCGCAGGAACGTGTCCTGCACGGCGTCCTCGGCGTCGGCCGCCGAGCCGAGCAGGCGGTACGCGAGCGAGGCCAGCCTGTTCCGGCCGGCCTCGAACTGATCGACGGCTGCGCTGTCCATGCGAAACAGCCTAGGCGGTGACCCGCGCACCGGTCCGGCCGGGCGCGGGCGTCAGGCGGTGCCTGCGCTTCGGCATGCCGAAGGTCGGATGGGCGATGCCCCACCCGGCCCCCCTGAGCACACCCGACTTGAGCCGTGCGGCGGTTCGGCCGCCCAGGTACCAGGCCTTCGACCGGACGTCCCCGTCCACCATCTGGAAGATGGCGTCCCGCCGTCCGAGGCTGATGTGGTTGCCGAAGTACTTCAGCCCGGTGGCCGGGACCTCGCGGCCCGTCAGGCGCGCGATGATCGCGGCGGTCGCCTGCATGTTGGTGAGACCGGCCGAGGCACAGGACATCGGCAGCGGCCGACCGTTCTCGCCGATCGCGTAGGCGCAGTCGCCCGCGGCGTAGACATCCGGGTGAGAGACCGAACGCATGGTGCGGTCGACGACGATCTGGCCGGTCCCGGCGACCTCCAGCCCGGCGGCCGCCGCCATGGGGTGCACGGCGAACCCGGCCGTCCACACGGTCACGTCGGCCTGGATGGACCTGCCGTCGGCGGCGATCACCCGTGTCGCCTCGACGGCTTCGACGGCGGTGTGCTCGTGCACGGTGACCCCGAGCCGGTCGAAGGCGCCGCGCAGGTGACGGCGCGCCTTCGGGGAGAGCCAGGCGCCCAGCTCGCCGCGTGCCGCGAGCGCGACCGAGAGTCCGGGGCGCGACTCGGCGAGCTCGGTCGCGGTCTCGATGCCGGTCAGTCCCTCGCCGACGACCAGGACGGTGCCTCCCTCGCCCAGGGCGGCCAGGCGCTCCCGCAGGCGCAGCGCCGAGGACCGGCCGGCCACATCGAAGGCGTACTCGGCCGCGCCGGGGACGTCATGGTGGGCGACGGAGCTGCCGAGCGCGTAGAGAAGGGTGTCGTAGGCGAGTTCACCGGGGCCGTCGTCGCCGGTCACGGCGACGGTCCTGCGCTCGGGGTCGATACCGGTGACGCGCGCCAGACGCAGCCGCACCCCGGTGCCCGCGAATACGTCGGCGAGTTTGCGGGACGCGAGATCCTGGCCGCTCGCGAGCTGGTGGAGCCGCATCCGCTCGACGAAGTCGGGTGCGGCGTTGACGACGGTGATCTCGGTGTCGGCGGGGGAGAGCCGACGGGCCAGGTTGCCGGCGGCGAAAGCCCCGGCGTAGCCGGCGCCGAGGACGACGATGCGGTGCTTCATGACATGGCTCCTGTCTCGTTCGTGTACCCCCTGAACGGGACAGCGCTCCGATTGCTGACAGGAGTCGGGCGTGACCCAGGTCACACCGGATCGATGGGGGGTTCACGGACTCCGGAAGCGCGCCGACGGACTGCGGGCCGCGGGTCGCCGGGCGGAGAGCGCCCGGTGGTCGCGGAGCCCGGCCGGTGCGCGGCGAGCCCGCTTCGCACCGGAGTGGCGGGCCGTTTTTTGTGCGCTTTGCCCGTATGTAGTGGGTCGTAACCACAAAAAGGGACTTTTTGCCGCGCGTGAGAATTTGCCATGCCTCGACGGGAAGGGCTATAAGAGGCATGTGGTTCAGGCGCCGCCGGGAATTCCGGGGAGGCCGTCATGGAGGTTTTCCCATGTTCTGACTCCGTCCGACACGGAGAAATTGCTACTGAGTGTTGCCGGAATGATCGCGCGCGACCGGCGCGCCCGCGGCGTCCGCCTCAACTACCCGGAGACCGTCGCCCTGCTCGCGTGCTGGGCGATGGAACGGGCCCGTGAGGGTGTCCCGGTCAGCGAGCTGATGACAGCGGGGAGGGCGGTGCTCACCCGTGCTGACGTGCTGGAAGGCGTCCCCGAGATGCTGCACGACGTCCAGGTCGAGGCGACCTTCCCGGACGGGCGCAAGCTCGTCACGATCACCTCGCCGATCCCGTGATCCCGGGCGAGATCCGGACCGGCTCCGGAGTGCTGCATATCAACGCGGAAAGCGCGGTATTGCCGCTCACCGTGGTGAACGACGGTGACCGGCCCATTCAGGTCGGATCACATCTGCATTTCCCCGACGCGAATCCGGCGCTTTCTTTTGACCGGGCCGCGGCCCGGGGATTTCGGCTCGATATTCCGTCGGGCACGTCGCTGCGCTTCGAACCGGGCGTCGGCGTCGACGTCGGCCTCGTCGAACTCCGCGGCCACCGCCGCGTGCCCGGCATCGTGCTGCCCGGGAACCGCACACCGGCCACCACACCCACGCCTCGAACGGAGGACCTGTGACATGGCCCAGCTGACCCGCGCCGCCTATGCCTCGCTCTACGGCCCCACCACCGGGGACCGGATCCGCCTCGCCGACACCGATCTGTGGATCGAGGTCGAGGAGGACCGGTGCTTCGGCGGCGACGAAGCCGTCTTCGGAGGCGGCAAGTCCATCCGCGAGTCGATGGCCCAGGCCACCGCGTCCCGGGCCGAGGGCGCGCCCGACCTGGTCATCACCAACGCGGTGGTCCTGGACCACTGGGGCGTCGTCAAGACCGACGTCGGCGTCCGCGACGGGCGGATCGTCGCCCTCGGCCGCTCCGGCAACCCCGACATCAGCGACGGCGTCCATCCCGGTCTGGTGATCGGCCCCGGCACCGACGTGATCTCCGGCGAGGGGCGCGTCCTCACGGCCGGAGCCGTCGACACCCACGTCCACTTCCTGATGCCGGAGACCCTCCACGAGGCGCTCGCCACCGGCACCACCACCGTCATCGGGGGCGGCACCGGCGCCACCGAGGGATCCAAGGCCACCACCGTCACCCCCGGCGCGTGGAACCTCGCCATGATGCACCGCTCCCTGGACCGCGTCCCGCTCAACGTCATGCTGTTCGGCAAGGGCTCCACCGTCGGCGACGAAGCCCTGCGCGAGGCGGCCCTCAGCGGTGCCGGCGGCTACAAGGTCCACGAGGACTGGGGCGCCACCCCGGCCGCGATCGACGCCGCGCTGCGGGCGGCCGACGCGTACGGACTCCAGGTGGCGCTGCACGCGGACAGCCTCAACGAGGTCGGCTACGTCGAAGGCACCCTCGACGCCATCGCCGGACGCGGCATCCACGTCTTCCACGCGGAGGGCGCGGGCGGCGGCCACGCTCCCGACATCATCACCGTGGCCTCCCACCCGAACATCCTCCCGGCGTCCACCAACCCGACGCTCCCGCACACCGTCAACACGGTCGCCGAGCACCTCGACATGCTGATGGTGTGCCACCACCTCAACCCCCGCGTCCCCGAGGACCTCGCGTTCGCCGAGTCCCGGATCCGGGCCACCACCATCGCCGCCGAGGACGTGCTGCACGACATCGGCGCACTCTCCATCACCTCCTCCGACGCCCAGGCGATGGGCCGCGTCGGCGAGGTCGTCTGCCGCACCTGGCAGGTCGCCCACGTCATGAAGCAGCGCTTCGGCGACCGCGGCAGCGAACTGCCCGCCGACAACGAGCGGGCGCGCCGGTACGTCGCCAAGTACACGATCTGCCCGGCCGTCGCCCACGGCATCGACCACGTCGTCGGCTCCGTGGAGCCCGGAAAGCTCGCCGACCTGGTGCTCTGGGACCCCGCCTTCTTCGGCATCCGGCCCGCCGCCGTCATCAAGGGCGGCATGGCCGTGTACGCGCCCCTGGGCGACGCGGGCGCGGCGATCCCCACCACCCAGCCGGTCCTCCTGCGCGCCACCGCCGCCGCCGAGGCCGCGCCGCACCTGTCGGTCGGCTTCGTCTCCCCGATGGCGCTGGCCGACGGACTGGCCGAACGGCTCGGCCTGGTACGGGAGTTGGTCGCCGTACGGCCCACCCGGCACCTCACCAAGGCGGACCTGCCGAACAACACGGCGCTCCCGGCCATCGACGTGGACCCGGAGACCTTCGCCATCCGCATCGACGGGGAGCTCGTCGAGCCGGTCCCCGCCGCCGAACTGCCGCTGGCCCAGCGGTACAGCATGTTCTGATGGCGCTGCTCGCCCCCTACCTCCTCGCCGACGGGCGGCTCCCGGGTCGGCGCCCACACCTACAGCGCGGGCCTCGAACCAGCCGTCGCGGCGGGCCTCACGCGCGCGGAGATCCCCGCGCTGCTGAGGGCCCGTCTGCACACCACCGGCGTCACCGAAGCCGCCGCCGCCGTACTCGCCCTGCGGGCGGCCCTGCGCGACCCGGTGGACTACGGGCCCGTGCAGGAGG
>NZ_NTGZ01000309.1 GCF_002551245.1 Streptomyces sp. rh34 | reverse complement strand
CCCCTCTCCTGGGACCGGGCGCGGGCGGTCGCGGCGCGGGCCGGGCGGGCCGGTCCGCTCGCGACGATCCGGTTGCCGCTCGACCGCGCGCTGGGCCATGTGCTGGCCGAGGCGCTCGGCGCGCTCACCGATCTGCCGTCCTTCGACACCTCGGCCATGGACGGCTGGGCGGTCGCCGGGCCGGGGCCCTGGGCGTTCGGGGCCGGGGCGGGGCTCCTCGCCGGACGCGGCCCGGCCACACCCCTGCCCGACGGCACCGCCGTGCGGATCGCCACCGGCGCACGCGTCCCGCCCGACACCACGGCGGTCATCCGCAGCGAGCACGCGCACGCCGACGAGGCCAGGGGGCTGCTGCACGCCCGTCGGCCCGTGGTCGCCGGGCAGGACATCAGGCCCCGGGGCCAGGAGTGCCGCTCGGGCGAGCAGCTCGTCCCGGCCGGGACGGTCGTGACCCCGGCCGTGCTCGGTCTCGCCGCGGCCGCCGGGTACGACGCGCTGCCCGCCGTGCCCCGCCCGCGCGTCGACATCCTGGTCCTCGGCGACGAACTGCTCGCCTCCGGCCTGCCGCACGACGGGCTGATCCGGGATGCCCTCGGCCCCATGCTCGGCCCCTGGCTACGGGCCCTGGGCGCCGAGGTCTCCGGGCCCCGCCGCCTCGGGGACGACGCGGGGGCGCTGCGCGACGCCCTCACCGCCTCCGACGCCGACCTGATCGTCACCACCGGCGGCACCGCCTCCGGCCCGGTGGACCATGTGCACCCGGTCCTCGACGCTCTCGGGGCCGAACTGCTGGTGGACGGAGCCGCGGTCCGCCCCGGCCACCCCATGCTGCTGGCGCGGCTGCCGGCCGCCGGACCGGCGCAGGGACCGCCGGACGGGCCGTACCTGGTCGGGCTGCCCGGCAATCCGCTCGCGGCCGTATCGGGTCTGCTGACACTCGCGGAGCCGCTGCTCGCGGGCCTTGCGGGCCGACCCGCGCAGGACGCGTACCGGGCTCTCGTCCACGCCGAGGTGCACGGGCATCCGCACGACACCCGCCTCGTCCCCGTGGTCCACCGCGCGGGCCGGGCGGGCGGCCGGGACCATGTCGCTCCGCTCCGCTACAACGGGCCCGCGATGCTGCGGGGAATCGCCGCGGCGGACGGGCTGGCCGTGGTGGTGCCGGGCGGGGTACGGTCCGGCACCGAGGTGGAGATTCTGGATCTCCCATGGGCCCCGGCGACGCCGTGGACGGAAGGGTGTTTCACGTGAAACTTCCCGGCCACGATGCGATGGCCAGGCAAGCGGACGAACTGGTCGTGCCGACCCGGGTGATGCTCCCCCGCCGGGTCGTCGTCGGCCCGGCCCGTCAGGTCGCCAAGCGTCTGCTGATGGCCCTGCTCGTGCTGACCGCGACCGTGCTGATCGTCTGGCTCGACCGCAACGGCTACAACGACACCGCTGACGGCAAGGTCGATCTGCTCGACGCGATCTACTACGCGACGGTCACCCTCTCCACCACCGGGTACGGCGACATCACGCCGTTCAGCGACGGGGCCAGGCTGATCAACGTGGTGCTCGTGACACCGCTGCGTGTCCTCTTCCTGATCATCCTGGTCGGTACCACCCTGGAAGTCCTCACGGAACGGACCCGGGAGGACTTCCGGCTGAAGCGTTGGAGATCCAACTTGCGTGACCACACCGTCGTCGTCGGCTTCGGTACGAAGGGCCGCTCGGCGATCCTGACTCTCTGCGCCACCGGCCTGCGGAAGGACCAGATCGTCATCGTCGATCCGGCCTCCAAGGTGATCGAGGCCGCCAACGCCGAAGGCTTCACCGGTGTGCTCGGCGACGCCACCCGCAGCGATGTCCTGTTGCGCGCCGAGCTCCAGAAGGCACGTCAGATCATCATCGCCACCCAGCGCGACGACACCGCCGTCCTGGTGGCCCTGACCGCGCGTCAGCTGAACCGCGGGGCGAAGATCGTGGCGGCGGTGCGCGAGGAGGAGAACGCTCCCCTGCTGCGCCAGTCCGGTGCCGACGCCGTCATCACCAGCGCCAGTGCCGCCGGGCGACTGCTCGGCCTCTCCGTCCTCAGCCCCAGCGCGGGCACCGTGATGGAGGACCTGATCCAGCAGGGCAGCGGTCTCGACCTGGTGGAACGGCCGGTCATAAAGGCCGAGGTGGGCAAGAACGTACGGGAGACGGACGACCTCGTCGTCAGTGTCCTGCGCG
Organism: Streptomyces sp. rh34; assembly: GCF_002551245.1. GTDB lineage: Bacteria > Actinomycetota > Actinomycetes > Streptomycetales > Streptomycetaceae > Streptomyces. The sequence continues at coordinate 5,758 of NZ_NTGZ01000309.1, read as the reverse complement.
GGCACCGGCTGCTCGGCTACGACGACCCGGCGGCCAGCCCGTTGCAGCTGACGGACCGGGTCATCACCATCGTGCGGAAGAGCCCCAGCTCCACCTCCGTGCCGAACAACTCGATGCCGCCGCGCCCCTGAACGCACGCCGTGCCGGAGTAGCCTCGCGGCCATGCATGCGATCACGATTCCCGAACCCGGCGGCCCCGAGGCGCTCGTGTGGACCGAGGTGCCCGATCCCGTACCCGGCGACGGCGAGGCCCTCGTCGAGGTCGTCGCCGGCGCTGTGAACCGCGCCGACGTGCTCCAGCGGCAGGGCTTCTACAACCCGCCGCCCGGCGCGTCCCCCTATCCCGGCCTGGAGTGCGCGGGCCGCGTCCTCGCACTCGGTCCCGGGGTGACCGGCTGGGCGGTCGGCGACGCCGTGTGCGCGCTGCTGGCGGGCGGCGGCTACGCGGAGAAGGTCGCCGTGCCGGCGGGACAGCTCCTCCCCGTACCGGAGGGCGTCGACCTGGTGGAGGCCGCGGCGCTCCCCGAAGTCACCGCGACGGTGTGGTCCAACGTCTTCATGGTGGCCCACCTCCGCCCCGGCGAGACCTTCCTGGTCCACGGCGGCTCCAGCGGCATCGGCACGATGGCGATCCAGCTGGCGAAGGCGGTCGGCGCCAGGGTCGCGGTCACGGCGGGCAGCCCGGAGAAGCTCGCCCGGTGCGCCGAGCTGGGGGCGGACATCCTCATCAACTACCGCGAGCAGGACTTCGTCGAGGAGCTGCGGGAGAACACCGCGGGGGCGGGGGCCGACGTCATTCTGGACCTCATCGGCGCCAAGTATCTGGACCGGAACGTCACGGCGCTCGCCGTCAACGGCCGCCTCGCGATCATCGGGCTCCAGGGCGGCGCCAAGGGCGAGCTGAATCTCGGCGCCCTGCTGACCAAGCGGGCCGCCGTCACCGCGACCTCGCTGCGGGGCCGCCCGCTCCACGAGAAGGCCGCCATCGTCGCCGCCGTACGCGAGCACGTGTGGCCGCTGATCGACGGCGGGGTGGTCCGGCCGGTGGTGGACCGGGTGCTGCCGATGCCGGACGCCGCCGCGGCGCACCGGGTGCTGGAGTCCAGCGCGCACATCGGGAAGGTGCTGCTTCTCGCGCCGTCGGCCGGCGCCTGACCCCGTGAACCGTCACCGGTGAACGGCCACGACGAGGGGCCCGGCGCACACCGTGAGGTGCGCCGGGCCCCTCGCGGTCGGTCCTCGGACTTCAGGAGGCGGATACGGGGTTACAGATACGGGCCCGAACGGATCGGGCCGTGCGGGTCAGCCCCGCCCTCCTCGTCCTCGTGTCCCGAGCCGGGAGGCAGGGCGCGGCGCATCTGCTCCAACTGGGCGCGGGCCGCCATCTGCTGCGCGAACAGCGCCGTCTGGATGCCGTGGAAGAGGCCCTCCAGCCAGCCCACGAGCTGCGCCTGGGCGATCCGCAGCTCGGCCTCGGAGGGCACCGACTCCTCGGTGAACGGCAGCGACAGCCGCTCCAGCTCCTCGACCAGCTCGGGTGCCAGACCGTCCTCCAGCTCCTTCACGGAGCTGGCGTGGATCTCCTTGAGCCTGACCCGGCTCGCCTCGTCGAGGGGAGCCGCCCTGACCTCCTCCAGAAGCTGCTTGATCATGCTGCCGATGCGCATGACCTTCGCGGGCTGTTCCACCATTTCCGTCACCGGGACCTCGCGCGACTCGTCGTCACTGGCACCGCCGCCGATAGCCATTCCGTCCTGGCCCACGACAAGGACCTGCGGGTGCTCCTGCGACCGGTCATTCCTCGGCATTTCCATGCCGCCATTGTCTCGCACACGTGCCGTACCCCACGTTGGTGCCCCCGGAAACGGATGATCCACCGTCTTCGGGGGCACCGGAAGCCTTCCGGGAGTGCCGGAAGCGCCTGTCACCCCGCGCGCCGGGCCAGGGTCAGCCGGGAGCTGGTGAGGCCGGCGGCCAGCAGTCCGGCGAGGACCGGGACGACCAGGGCCAGCAGTCCGACGGTCTCCCACGGCATCACGATCGGCGTGTAGGCCGACTGCATCGGATCCGCACGCATGTCCGCCAGCGCCGCGCGGAGGTCGGTCAGCCGCAGGGCCACCGCGGGCACGAGCCCCGCCGCCGTTCCCAGGAGCACCCCGGTCAGGGCGACGACCAGGCACTGGAAGCCGGACAGCGAACGCCGTAGGCCCGGGGGCGCGCCCACCGCGCTGAGCGTGGTGAGGTCGGCCTCCGCGTCGGCCTTGGAGAGCCCGGTCGTGATGGCCGCCGCGCCCAGGGTCACCACACCGGCGAAGAGGGCGAGGATCAGCAGGATCGTGTCGTCCTGCGTCCGGAACATCTCGTTCGACGTCATCAGGTACGCGCGGTCCCCGGCCTGTTGGAGCGCCGCGTAGGCGGCCTGGGTCTCGGCGTCCGTGGCATCACGGTTGAGCGTGTAGAAGCTGCCGTAGTCCTCTACGTGCAGGCCGAGCCGTTCCGCGGTTTCCTTCGGCAGGACCATCCGGATGCCCGGCGTCGCCGCGTAGCGGTCCGGTGCGACGTGGACCTTCAGCCGGTCCGTGGTGGTGCGGGCCTTGCCGGGGTGCAGGGCCCGGTGCTTCTTGTCGCGGTCGTTGTAGGTGTGGGTGGCCTTGAGGGTGACCTCGCCGTTCTTCGCGTACGCCGAGTTCAGCAGGACGGGGGTGCCCTCGGCCAGGGCCTTCGCCGCCGCCGGGTCCTCCAGCTTCACGTACGAGTCGAGCACGTCCGCGCCCCCGATGACGATCTTGTCGTCGTCGGTGCCGAACGCGGTCATGGTGTAGTTCTCGTCCATGCAGGCCGGGGAGTTCATCAGCCGCTTGTGCTCGTCGGCCGAGATCCGCAGGGCGAGCTCCTTGGCGCCCTTGCCCTTCAGCGGGCAGGAGTGGCCCTTGCCGGTGGGCTTGACGAGTTCGAGGGTGCCGCAGCCGTCCTCCTCCTCGTAATAGACCGAGCAGTCGCTGCCGGCCCAGACGCGGCCGAAGTCGGCGCGCCCTCCGCTGACCGGGAAGCTCTGTTCGACGGCGGCCCGGGAGCGCGCCAGATCGGTGTCGTCACCGACGCCGGAGTCCATCAGGGCGGCGGTGCCCGGGGTCAGGTTGGGCGAGTGGTCGTACGCCTGCTCGGCGGCGTGGCTGCTGGTGTACGTGGCGATGGCGATGCTGCCCGCGACTGCCGCCATCACGGCGGCGACGGCGGGTGCGGTGCGGCCCCGGTTGCGGGCCGCGTCGCGCAGGGCGATGCGGGGCGTCAGCGGGAGCCTCCGGCCGAGCCGGCCGAGGAAGCCGACGATCACCGGGATGCAGCCGAGGACGCCCAGTTCGGCGAGGACGGATCCGCCGGCGACGAAGGCGGTGTCGCCGGCCACCCCGCCGTACACCGCGATCGCGACGCCGACCGTGAGCGCGACGACACCGATGACGGGCAGTACGCGGGAGCTGCGGCGGGTGCCGCGCCGGCCGGTGAGCGATTCCAGGACCGACTGGCGGCCCGCGACGATCGCCGGGGCGAGCGCGGCGAGGACGCCGGTGACCAGGCCGAGCAGGCCGATGCCGAGGACCTCCCAGGGACGTACGGTCAGTTCGCCGAAGCGGCTGCCCGTGTAGTCCTCGATCATCGGGCGGAACAGGGCGGTCAGGCCGAACCCGGCGCCGACGCCGGCCACCGCGCCGACCCCGCCGAGCACCGCGCCGCCCGCGAGCACCACGGCCCGGACCTGGCTCCGGCTGCCACCGCACGAGCCGACCAGGCCCAGCTGTCGCCGTGAGCGGCGGGCGCCCACCGCGAACGCCGGTCCGGCCAGCAGCACGATCTCCAGGACGGCCATGGCGGCCACCGTGAGGACCGCCGCGGTCAGCTCCGTGTCCGTGTCGTACGCGTTACTCGTCCCGGCCATCGGGACCTCGGAGTCCGGCGGCGGATCGAGGACGACCTGGCGGGACTTGACCACCACGCCCTTCTCGTTGGCGGCGAGGATGTCCTGCCAGGTCACGCCCGCCCCGGGCGGGCCCTGGACCAGCCACTTCGGGTCGCTCGCCTGGGGCGGCAGGATGTCCTTGTCGCCGTCGGCGGTCTTCTGCCAGGGGGCGATGACCGAGCCGGGGAGCGCGTACAGTTCGTCCGCCCGCAGGTCGGCGGGCAGTTCTACCGCGCCGGTGAGCGTGTAGGACTGGTCGGGGCCGCGCACGGTGACGCGGTCGCCGATGGACAGCCCGGACGCCTCGATGAAGTCCTCGGTCGCCGCGATCTCGTTCTTGGCCCGGGGGTACGCGCCGTCGGTCAGCTCGATCCGGCCGCGCAGCATCGGGTCGGAGATGCGCAGTTCGGTGATCTCGGTGTCGGTGATGCCGTGGCGGGTGGTCACCGACGCGGGAACGCTCCGCTCGGTGAGGTGCCGCGATCCCCCGGGGAAGGTGGCGGGCACGTCGACCGGCCGTTCCTGCTCCTCGGGTGTCGGGTCCGGGGCGCCCTCGGGCGGGTTCCAGTTGATGCCGTCGGGCATCTGCTGGAGCTTCACCGGCCCCATGCTCGTGGCGGAGAACCGGGCGTCGGCCGACCCCAGTTCACCGGTCAGCTCCTCGGCCTTCGTGGGCAGGGCGCTGCGGTAGGTGAGGTCGGCGGCGGTCACACCGAGGACCGGCAGGGCGATCATCGCGACGACCAGGGCGCTGCGGCCCTTGGCCCGTACGGCGTCGCGCCGGGCTATGCGGAAGGCGGCGCGCCATCCGGAGAAGGGACTCACGTGGCGGCCTCGGCGGTTCCGGCGGAGAGGAGGGAGTCGGCTCCGGTGGTCAGCGTCTGGTCGACGATCGAGCCGTCCCGGAGGAACACGACCCGGTCGGCCCAGGCCGCGTACCGGGGCTCATGGGTGACCATGACGCCGGCCGCGCCCTGGTCGCAGCGGGTGCGCAGCAGGGCGAGGACGGACTCGCCGGTCTCGGAGTCGAGCGCTCCGGTCGGCTCGTCGGCGAGCACGAGGCGCCGGTCGCCGACGAGGGCGCGCGCGATGGCGACGCGCTGTTGCTGGCCGCCGGACATCTCGTCGGGGAAGCGGTCGGCGATCTCCTCCAGCTTCAGCTCGGCCAGCGCGGCGAGGGCCTCCTTGCGGGCCTTGCGCACGGAGACGCCGTCGAGTTCGCGGGGCAGCGCGATGTTCTCGGCGGCGGTCAGGGCGGGGATGAGGTTGTAGTCCTGGAAGACGTAGCCGACGCTGCGGCGGCGCAGTGCGGCCATCCCCTTGGGGCCGAGGGCGGCGATGTCCTGGCCCTCGATGACCACCTGGCCGCTGGTGGCGGTGTCGAGCCCGCCCGCCAGGGTCAGCAGGGTGGACTTGCCGGAGCCGGAGGGGCCCATCACGGCGACCAGTTCGCCCGGGTACACGGCGAGTTGGATCCCGCGCAGGGCGTGCACCTCGGCGATGCCGGAGCCATGGGTACGGGTCAGCGCCCGCAGTTCGAGTACGGGGCTGCCGCCGGGCGTCCCGGAGGACGGCGGGGGCGGGGGTGTGGCGGACGAAGGCATGGTGGGTGGTTCCCCCCTGGGAACAACGTGGATCGGGCAGGGGCGGCAGCGCCGCCTGTGCTGTGGGCGGTGCGGCGGTGCGGCGGCACCGGGACGGGCGTCCGCCTGTGCCGTGGGGCTTCCGCTTCAGCGCTTGGACCGTGTGCGGCCGGCCAGTGCGCGGGCCGGACCGCGGGTGGCCGCGGGGCCGGGCTCGGCG
>NZ_NTGZ01000308.1 GCF_002551245.1 Streptomyces sp. rh34 | reverse complement strand
GCCCGGGCCCGCACTGCGCGGGCGGTCCGCCTTCCCCACCGTCGCCCAGTGCAGCCGCAGGGCGGTGTTGCCGAGCGCCCAGGCACAGGCCGCGTACCCGGCCCAGGACCGGGGCACCGTCCGGTCCTTCGCGCCCCGCTCGGTCGTGTTCCGGGCGTTCTCCGGCATGTGTCTCCGCCTCTCTCTTCGTTCTCTCGGCTCTCGGCTCTTCGCTCTTCGCTCTTCGCTCTTCGCTCTTCGCGTCAGCCTGCCGAACGGAGCGCGTCGGTGAGGACCGCACCGATCCGCTCCAGGGCCTGCGGCTGGGTCATGTGGTCGTGCTCGCAGTCCAGGAGGTGCTCCTCGACCCGGCCCTTCACATGTGCGTCCCACTGACGGGCCAGCGCCGCCGGGTCGTCCTTCCCGCGCGCGGCGACGAAGACGTGCACATCGCCTTCGTACGAGCCGAGGGTGACGCCCGGCAGGATGCGGGCGAAGTTCTCGCCCACATCGGCGAGCGCCACGATGTGCCGCTCCTCAAGGCCCGCGAGGGCGCTGTCCCCGCGCTGCAGCAGCGCCATGACGGAGCTGTACGTGAGCGGTTCGTCGCCGAGCTCCGCCTGGTCCAGACCGAGGAACTGGAGCAGTGCGCCGAGCACGTCCTGCTTCCTGGACTCGGGGTCCTGTTCCTCCTGTTCCTCCTGCGCCTCCCGCGTCTCCTGCTGCTGCTCGTCCTGCCCGTCCTGCTGAGCCGGATACACATCGAGCATCGCGAGCAGCCGCACCTCATCGCCCGCGTCCTGCAGCGCCGTGGCGATCAGGTGGGAGACGATCCCTCCGAGCGACCAGCCGAGCAGGTGGTACGGGCCCGACGGCTGCACCGAACGGATCTGCGCCAGGTAGTCCTCGGCCAACTCCTGCATGCTGCCGGGGAGTTGATCGTCCTGACGGGCGAGACCGCGTGCCTGCAGTGCGTACACGGGCTGGTCCGACGGCAGATGGCGCAGCAGCCCCGAGTAGGTCCAGCCGATGCCCGCGCCCGGGTGGACGCAGAACAGCGGCGGCCTGGAGCCGTGCGGGCGCAGCGGCAGCAGCACGTCCAGTGGGTCCTGCTCGTTCCCGCCGCCGAGCCGCTCGGCGAACGCCCGTACGTTCGGCGCCTCCATCAGCGCCCGGATGCTGACCTTCGCCCCCAGCGTCGAACGGACCCTGCCGATCAGCCTGGTGGCGATCAGCGAGTCACCGCCGAGCTCGAAGAAGCCGTCCTCGGCGCCGACCCGCTCCAGGCCGAGCACCTCGGCGAAGAGACCGCACAGGACCTCCTCGGTCGGGGTGCGCGGCGCCCCGCCCTCGGCGGTGGCCGCCGCCCCGGGCTCGGGCAGCGCCCTGCGGTCCAGCTTTCCGTTCGGCGTCAGGGGCAGCGCGTCCAGCACCACCACCGCCGCGGGCACCATGTACCCGGGCAGCCCCACCGCCACCCGCCGGCGCAGCGCGGCGGTGTCGGGCCCCGGTTCGTCGCCCGCTGCGGCCACCACGTAGGCGACCAGCCGCTTCTGTCCCGGCTCGCCCTCCCTGGCGACGACCGCGGCCTGCGCGACCTCGGGCAGTGCGGTGAACGCGGCCTCGATCTCGCCGAGTTCGATGCGGAACCCGCGGACCTTGACCTGCCCGTCGGCCCGCCCGACGTACCGCAGCCGGCCGTCCTCCTCCCACCGCACCAGGTCACCCGTGCGGTACATACGGGAGCCCGCGGAACCGTACGGGTCGGCGACGAACCGCTCGGCGGTCAGTCCCGGCCTGTTCCAGTAGCCCCGGGCCAGTCCCGGCCCCGCGACATACAGCTCGCCGGCCGCGCCCGCGGGCACGGGGCGCAGCTCCGGGCCCAGCACGTACACGGTGGTGTCGGGCAGTGGCAGGCCGATGGGCGGCGCCTGGGCGCCGGACACCGGCCAGGTGGCCGTCGCGGCCACGGTGGCCTCGGTCGGCCCGTACGCGTTGATCAGCAGCCGGTCCGGCGACCAGGTGGCCACCAGGTCGGCGGTGCACACGTCACCGCCGATGACCAGGCCGCGCAGGTCGGGCAGGTCCGCTTCGGGTGCGCCGGCCAGTGCGGCGGGCGGCAGCGAGGCGTGGGTGATGGCGTGGTCGGCGAGCACGTCGAAGAGCGTCTCGCCCGCCAGCGGCCCCTCCGGCGGCACGACGAGCGTCGCACCGGCCAGCAGCGACAGGGTCAGCTCCAGCACGGAGGCGTCGAAGCTCGGCGAGGCGAACTGCAGCACCCTGCTGCCCGGGCCCGCCTGCACGCGCTCCTGCAGCCCGGCGGCCAGGGCCGCCACGCCGGTGTGCGTGACCACGACGCCCTTGGGCCGGCCGGTCGAACCCGAGGTGTAGATGACGTACGCGGGTGAGTCGAGCGACGCGTCGCCGCGCCGTTCGTCCGCGGACAGGCCGTCCCCGGACAGCGCGAGGATCTCCGCCGCCGTCGCGGGCTCGTCCAGGACGAGCCGGGGCAGCGGGCCGCCCGGCAGTCCGTCCGCTCGAGCCGCCGATGTCACCAGCAGCGCCGGGCGCACGTCGTCGAGCATGAACGCGACCCGCTCGGCCGGGTACTCCGGGTCCACCGGCACGTACGCGGCCCCGGTCTTCGCCACCGCGAGCGCCGCGACGACGATGTCCGCGCCGCGGGGCAGCGCGAGGGCCACGAACCGCTCGGGCGCCGCGCCGTCGGCGATCAGACGCCTGGCGAGCCGGTTGGCGCGGGCGTCGAGCTCCGCGTACGAGAGCACGGTGCCGGCACAGTCCAGCGCGGGTGCCCGCGGATCCGCTGCCACCCGGGCCTCGAAGAGCGCGGCGAGCGTGGCGGGTTCGACCTCCCGCGCGCCGCTCCCGGTGGCTTCGGCGAACCGCTCACGCTCCCGCTCGTTGAGGACGTCCAGCTCGGCCAGCGGCAGTCGCGGCCGCTCGACGAGGGTCTCGAAGAGCGCGAGCAGTCGCTGCGGCAGCTCGTCGGCCAGCCCGGCGGGCAGTGCGTCGGGACGGTAGCCGAGCTTGAGGCGCAGCCGGGTCCCGGACATCATCGCGGCGATGCTCAGCGGGTAGTGCGTCCCGTCCTGCGTTCCGGTGCCCGCGATGCCGACCTCGCCGTCGGCGACCGGCAGCGAATCGGGCTCAGCCGGGTAGTTCTCGAACACCGTCACGGTGTCGAAGAGCTCCCCCAGACCGGCCAGTCGCTGCACATCGGCCAGGCCGAGCCACTGGTGGGCGATCAGGCCCGCCTGCTGGTCCTGGAGCGTGCCGAGGAGATCGGCCAGGGTCCCCGCCGGGTCCAGCCGCACCCGCACGGGGAGGGTGTTGATGAACAGGCCGACCATGCTCTCGATGCCCGGGATCTCCGGCGGGCGACCGGCGACGGTGCCGCCGAACACGACGTCCTGACGACCCGTCAGCCTGCCGAGGAGCACGGCCCAGGCACCCTGCACCACGGTGTTGAGGGTCACCCCGAGGCCGCGTGCGGCCGCGGTGAGCGCCGCCGTCAGCTCGTCGGTCAGCTCGACCGAGAGCTCCCGCGCGGGTGCCTCCTGACCGGGTGCGCCGGGCAGGCCCAGCAGGGTCGGCTCGTCGAGTCCTGTGAGCACCTCGCTCCAGGCCCGCCGTGCCACGTCACCGTCCTGCTCGGCCAGCCACTCCAGATAGTCGCGGTACGGAGTCGGCCTGGGCAGGCCGGCGTCGTCACCGCCCCGTGCGTACAGCGCGGCGAGCTCGCCCATCAGGACGGGCACGGACCAGCCGTCCATCAGGATGTGGTGGTTGGTCAGGACGAAGCGGTAGCGGTCGGCAGCCGTACGGATCAGGGCGAACCTCAGGAGCGGCGGCGCCGTGAGGTCGAACCTGCGGGCCCTGTCCCGCGCCATGAACAGCGCGAGCTCCCGCTCGGTCTCCTCCGGTGCGAGACCGCTGAGGTCCGCCTCGTACCAGTCCGCTTCGGCCTCGGCGGGCACGACCTGCACCGGCTGCCCGAGCCCCCCGCCCCAGAACGCGGCGGTGAGGTTGGGGTGGCGGCGCAGCAGCGTCCCGGCCGCGGTCCGCAGGGCCGCCGCGTCGACGGCGCCCCGCAGATCGAGCGTGAGCTGGACCGTGTAGTGATCAGCGTCGCCCTCGTCGTACTGGGCGTGGTAGAGCAGTCCCTCCTGGAGCGGCGCGAGGGGGAGCACATCGGCCGGCCTCGGCCACGTCTCCTCGATCCGGTCGATCTCGCCCTGGGTGAGCGGGACCAGCGGCAGGTCGGACGGGGTGCGGCCACCGGCGCCCGGCTGTGCGGTGTGCGTGGCGACGGCTTCGAGGCCGTGCGCCCACGCCTCGCCCAGCTCCCGCACGTCCTGCTCGCTGAGCAGTTCGCCCGGCCAGGTGAGGGTGGCCACCAGACGCGGCCCCTGGGCGTAGTCCTCGGCTAGGACATTGATCTCCAGCGGGTGCGCCAGCGGCATGTCGGGCCCGCTGCCGCCCGCCGCGCCGTCGGCGAGCTCCACGACCGTACGGTCGCCGTCCTGCGGGGCCGCCAGGTCGAGCGGGAAGCGGCCGAGGTAGTTGAAGGCGATCTGCGGGTCGGCGAGGTCCGCCAGCTCCGCCCCGGTCTCCGGGTTGAGGTGGCGCAGCAGTCCGTAGCCGAGCCCGTGGTCGGGTGCGGCGCGCAGCTGCTCCTTGATCCGCTTCAGTGCGTCGCCCGCGGCCCGTCCGCCGGTGCGCGCCGCGGACAGGTCGAGCCCGCCGAGGTCGAGCCGCACCGGGTGCATGCTGGTGAACCAGCCGACCGTGCGGGACAGGTCGACACCGTCGACGACCTCCTCGCGGCCGTGGCCCTCCACCGTCACGAGCAGCCGGTCGGCCGCGGTGCCGCGGCGCTCCCGCCACTGGGCGACGGCGAGCGCGAGGCCGGTGAGCAGCACGTCGTTGGGGCCCGCGTGGAACGCCGTCGGGACCGCGGACAGCAGGCGCGCGGACAGTTCGAGGGGCAGGCTCACCCTGATCGCCTTCGCGGTGCCCGCGACATCGCGCTTCCGGTCGATCGGGCGGTCGGCGAAGCGCGGTTCCGCCCCTTCGAGCACGGACCGCCACAGGGGCAGTTCCGCCACGCGTTCCGGGGTGTGCGCGAGCTCCGTCAGCTGCTCGGACCAGCGCCTGAGCGAGGTGCCGACCGGGTCGAGCACGGGCGTCCTGCCCGCGTCGAGCGCCTCCCACACGGTCTTCAGGTCCGGCATCAGGATGCGCCAGGACACCCCGTCCACGACCAGGTGGTGCAGGACGAGGACGAGCTGGCTCTGCCCGTCGGGGCCCGCGTCCAGGAGGACCGCCTGGAGCATGACGCCGTTCTCCGGGTCGAGCCTGAGCTTGGCCGCCTCGCGCTGGGCGACGGCCAGGTCCCGCAGCGCGTCCTCGTCGAGGCCTGCCGCCGACACCCGGCTGACGCACGCCCGCGCGTCCACCGCGCCCTGCGGCCGGACCTCCAGCGACCAGTGCGCCGCGCCGTCGGCCCCCTCGGCTTCCTCTCGTACGAGCGTCAGCCGCAGCGCGTCATGGTGGTCGAGCAGCGTCTGGACGACGGCGGCCAGGTGTGCGGGGTCGCTGCCCTCGGGGACGGTCACCTGCATCGACTGGTTGAACGCGTCGACGGGGCCGCCCACGTGGCGCAGCCAGTGCACGACGGGGGTGAGCTGGACCGGCCCGACGCCGTTGTCGGGGAGTGCCCGCCGCGCTTCGTCGGTCTCGGTGGCCACGGCGGCCAGTGCCTCGACCGTACGGTGCCTGAAGACGTCCCGCGGGGTGAGGGAGAGGCCGTCCCTGCGGGCCCTGCTGACCAGTTGGATGGAGATGATGCTGTCCCCGCCCAGGTCGAAGAAGCTGTCGTCGATGCCGACCGTCTTCAGACCGAGCACCTCGGCGAAGAGCCGGCGCAGGGTCTCCTCGCGCGGGGTGCGCGGGGCACGTCCCGAGGACTCGGCGGCGAAGTCCGGTGCGGGCAGGGCCCTGCGGTCCAGCTTTCCGTTGGCCGTCAGCGGCAGCGCGTCCAGCACGACGAAGGCGGCCGGGACCATGTAGTCGGGGAGCAGGCCCGCGACATGGGACCGCAGGTCGGCGGGGAGCGGTTGCCGCCCCGGCTGCGGAACCGCGTAGCCGACGATGCGCTTGTCCCCCGGCCGGTCCTGGCGCACCACGACGGCTGCCTGGGCGACCTGCGGGTGCCGGGCCACGACGGACTCGATCTCACCGGGCTCGATGCGGAAGCCGCGTACCTTCACCTGGTCGTCGGCGCGGCCGAGGAAGACGATGTCCCCCGCCCGGTCGCGGCGGACCAGGTCGCCCGTGCGGTACATGCGGGAGCCCGCGGGACCGTAGGGGTCGGCGACGAAGCGTTCCGCGGTGACGCCGGGCCGCTGCCAGTAGCCACGGGCCAGTCCTGCGCCCGCGATGTACAGCTCGCCGGACGAGCCGACGGGCAGCCGGCCCAGCCCCTCGTCCAGGACGTACAGCCGCATGTTGTCCAGCGGCCGCCCGATCGGGACGAGGTCGGGCACGGGCCGGTCGGGACGCAGCACGTGGTGGGAGGCGAACGTGGTGGTCTCGGTCGGCCCGTAGCCGTCGACGATCACCAGATCGGGGCAGCTCTCCCTGACCCGGCGCACGGCGGCGGCCGGAACCACGTCGCCGCCGGTCCACACCTCGCGCACCCCGGCGAGCGAACCGGGGGCCTCCTCCGCGAGGACCCGGAAGAGGCCCGCGGTCAGCCAGACTCCGCTGACCCGGTGTTCGGCGATGGTGCGGGCCAGGACGGGCACGTCCAGGTCGCCGGGCGGCGCCACGACCACCTCGCCGCCGGACAGCAGCGGCACCCACAGTTCGTAGGTCGAGGCGTCGAAGGCCTGCGGCGAGTGCAGCAGCACCCGGGCGTGGGCGCCGTTCGAGAAGGCCCGGTCGTGGGCCAGGTGCAGCACGTCGCGGTGGCGGACGGCGACGCCCTTGGGCACCCCCGTGGAACCGGAGGTGTACATGATGTAGGCGAGCCGCTCGGGGGCTCCGGGGGCAGCGGGGTCCGGCAGCGGCCACGCGGCAGCTGCTCCGGCTCCGGCGAACTCCTGGGTCCGCGGGTCCTGTTCGTCGACGTGCAGGACGCGGGCGGCGCAGTCGAACTGCCCGGTCCACGACTCCGCGTCGGTGAGCAGAGCGACCGCGCCGGTCTCCCTGACCATCTGCTCAAGGCGTGCCGAGGGTGCACGGCCGTCCAACGGCACATACACACCACCGGCCTTGAGCACGGCCAGCTGGGACACGACCAGCTCGGGCGAGCGGCGCTGCAGCAGGGCGACCCGTCCCTCGGCCGGCAGCCCCGCGGCGAGCAGCCTGCGGGCCAGCGCGTCGGCGCGTGCGTCGAGCTCGGCGTAGGTCAGCTGTCCTTCGCCGCTGCTGACGGCGACCGCCGCGGGGTTGCGGAGCACCTGGGCGGCGAACCGGCCGTGCACGGACTCCGCGGCCTCGGGGACGTCGAAGGCCGTGTCGTTCCACTGGTGCAGCGCGTGGCGCTCGTCCGCGTCGAGCAGGTCGATGCGGCCGATCGCCCGGCCGGGCTCGGCGACGGCCGCGGTGAGCAGCCGGGTCAGCCGGGTCGCGAGCGCGGTGGCCGTGGCCGGGTCGAACAGGTCGAGGGCGAACTCCAGATGCCCCTCGATTCCGGCCGCGGCGCCGTCCTGCCCGTACTCCTCGAAGAAGCTGAAGGAGATGTCGAACTTGGCTCCCTCGATGCCCACTTGGTGCTGTTCGAGGCGCAGGCCCGGCAGGTCGGCCGAGACTCCGCCGGTGTTCTGCAGCGTCAGCATCACCTGGAAGAGCGGGTGCCTGGCCAGTGACCGTGACGGGTCGATGACCTCGACGAGGCGCTCGAACGGCACGTCCTGGTGGGCGTAGGCGGCGAGGTCGCTGTCGCGGACCCTGCGCAGCAGGTCCTCGAAGGTCGGGTCGCCC
>NZ_NTGZ01000307.1 GCF_002551245.1 Streptomyces sp. rh34 | reverse complement strand
GCCCCGGTGCAGCGGGCGGCGGGCGGGGGCGGGGGCCGCGTGCGCGCCGACCGGTGCGGGCGCGGCCATGCGTACACCGTTGAGGTCCACGGAGCCGGAATCGCGGCCACCGGACTCATGGGTGCTGTGCGTCGCGGCGGGGGCCTGGGCCGCCTGCCCCTGCGGCGCGGGGACCTGCTGCTGGGGCTGCTGAACACCGTGCTCCGGAGCGGCGGGCTGCGCCACCGCGGTCTGCGCGGCGGGCTGGCCCTGTGCGGGGGCCGGGGCGGCCTGCGGGTCGCTCCAGGCGCCCTGGGAGGTCGGCATCAGCAGAAGGTCGTCGTCCTCGGGAGTGTGCTCGGAGGGGTCGAGGAAGGTGTACGCCTCCGGGGCGGGGATGCCCGGCTGCTCCACCATGCCTGCGTTCTCCGGCAGTCCCTCGCCCGGGATCTGGCCGGTGTCAGTCATGCGTACCCCTCGCCCATCGTCAGTGCTCCTTCGGCCCTTCGCCCGGGACGCCGAACCACGGCACGCCGGTGCTCGTCATCAAGAACGAGCGGGCTCGCCGCACGGCACGAAACGCCCGCGGAGCTTCCTATTCTCGCGGCCGTTCGCCTCCGCGACAGGCTGTTCTGCCACGGCTCACTGTGGACTGCGCCACGTTGCGCGTCCCCCGGGTTGTGCCGTACCACAGTGCGGACCAAAACGGTCCACTTTTCCGGACATTGACGAACGAAGCGACGAACGGCCGGGTGCGGTACAACAATCCGCCAGCCTACCTTCCGCACCGGGCCGGGCGGGTCAGGGGGCGAGGTCCGAACGGCGGCCGGACAGCAGGAACACGACCGATCTTTCGCGCTCGGTCCAGGCGGTGGTGTCCAGGTCCACGGACTGGAGCAGTGCGCATTCGACCGTGTAGCCGTTGCCGGTGAGCGCCCCGCCGAGGGCCTCGGCCTCGTCCCGGGTCGAGGCGTGGGTCACGATGCGTTCGGGGCGGCGGTCGGCGACCGCGGTGGCCACCGGCGCTCCCCCACCGCCGATCCGCACGACGTCCGGTTCGGGCAGCCGTTCCAGGACGTGCGGGGCGCGGCCGCGGACGACCTGGACGGGGACGCCGAAGGCGCGGGCGGCGGCCTCGGTACGGGCGCAGGCGGCCGGATCGTCGTCCACGGCCAGGACGGCCGCGCCGAAGCGGGCCGCCTCGACGGCCAGGGCGCCGCTGCCGGAGCCGATGTCCCACAGCAGGTCGCCGGTGCGGGGGCCGAGGCGGGCTAGCTGGGCGGCGCGGAGGCCGGGGAACTCGCCCTCGCCGGACTCCTGCATCCGCTCGGCCCCGGCGGCCCGATAGGCCTCGGCGGGCAGGGCCCAGCCCCGTATCCCCTGGGGGTAGGCGGGCTGGCGGCCGGCGATCCAGGCGCCGGCGGCGGTGGTCTCGGGGCCGCCGCCGATGACGATGACGACGTTGGGGTCGCGCCAGGCGTGGTCGGCCGCCTTGTCGGAGGTGAGGACGGTGACGCGTTCGCGGGTGGTGCCGAGTTCCTCGCAGATCACGAAGGTGCGGTGGACACCGTCGAGGAGCAGGGCCAGTTCGGCGGGTCCGGCTCCCGGTGAGGTGAGGACGGCGACCTTGTGATGGGCCCGGCAGACGTTGACCGCGCGGCGCAGGGTTCGGGGGTGGGCGACGACGACCTGGGCGTCGTCCCAGGGCATGCCGGCCCGTGCGAAGGCGGTGGCCACGGAGGAGACGGCGGGGACGACCTCGACCTCCAGGCCGTGTTCGCGGGCGCGCAGGGTGCGGACGACGCCGAAGAAGCCGGGGTCGCCGTCGGCGAGGACCACGGCGCTGCCGCGGTGGCCGGCGATCCTGCGGGCGGCGAGGTCGACGCTGCCGAGGCGGATGCGTTCGGCGTGCGGGGGCACTTCCGGCAGGGCGAGGTGGTGGGCGGCGCCGGCGACGAGCGTGGCGGCCGAGAGCGCGGCCGTGGCCGCTCTGGTCAGTGGCGAGCCGTCCCAGCCGATCACCGTGACCCGGTCGGCCATCGTCGTCTGTCTCCTGGGGTGTCGGAGGGAGCGGGGCGGTGCCCGCGCGGTGCCGGGCAGGGGTGAGAGTACCTGGTCCGGACCTTGGGCTTTCGGGTGGCCCCGGGCTCTACTTCCAGTTGTTGTACGTGCCGTAGTCGCCGGCGTCGGCGAGCTGTTCCGCGACCCCTTCGAGGTCCTCGGGGAGGAGTCCCCAGACGATCAGGTCGGTGCGGATGTCGGTCCAGCCGCCGTCGGTGCCGTTCTCGGTCCGGGTCCGGGCGATGCGGGCGTTGCGCAGGACGCCCTCGCTGATGCAGCCGAGCTTCTGGGCGACCTGCTGGGAGGCGGTGTTGTCGGCGGGGGTGCGCAGCTCGATGCGTTCGAAGCCCTGGTCCCGGAAGAGCCACTCGGCTATGGCGAGCACGGATTCGGTGGCGTACCCCTCGCCGCGGGCCCAGGGGGCGGTGATGTAGCGGACCTCGGTGGAGCGGGTACGCCAGTCGGTGTTGAGGAGGCGGACGCTGCCGACGGGCCGCTGGGTGAGGAACTCGGTGACGGCGAGGGCGATGCCGTGGCCCGCGGTGCGTTCCGCGGGAGCGATTCTGCGGACCCATCGTTCGGCGTCGACCTGGGTGTACGGGTTCGGCCCGTCCATCCACGCGACGACCGCCTCGTCGTTCATCATCTCGATGTACGCGGGGATGTCGGCCATCTCGAAGGGGCGCATCACCAACCTGTCCGTGCTGATGGAGATGGACGGAAAGGTGGTAGTCATGCGCAGCTCCATGCCGAAGACCGGTTAAAAGCACAGCATGCAGCATCGGGTGCGTGGTGCGCATGGGCGGGGCCGCACGACGGAGCCCCGCGCCTCCGGGAGGGAAGTGCGGGGCTCCGTCGGCAAGTGCCGTGCGGGGGTCAGGACTTGGCGGGGGCGCCGAAGGCCGGGACGATCGAGCCCTGGTAGGTGTCCTCGATGTACTTCTTGACCTCGTCGGAGTTGAGGAGTCCCGCGAGCTTCTCGACGCGCGGGTCCTTCTCGTTGCCGTCCTTGACCGCCAGGAAGTTGGCGTACGGGTTGCCCTCGGCCTTCTCCAGGGCGAGGGAGTCCTTGCCGGGCTTCAGGTCGGCCTCGATGGCGTAGTTGCCGTTGATGACGGCGGCGTCCACGTCGTCCAGAGCGCGGGGCACGGTGGCGGCCTCCAGCTCCTTGAACTCCAGGCCCTTCTTGTCGGTGATGTCGCTCAGCTTGGCGCTGGTGCCCACGCCGTCCTTGAGGGTGATCAGGCCGTTCTCTGCGAGCAGCTGGAGGGCGCGGCCGCCGTTGGTGGTGTCGTTGGGGACGGCGATGGTCTGGCCGGCCTTGATGCCCTTGAGGTCCTTGACCGTCTTGGAGTAGAGGCCCAGCGGCTCCAGGTGGACGTCGACCACGGGCACGATGGTGGTCTTCTGCTTCGCGTTGAAGTCGTCCAGGTAGGGCTTGTGCTGGAAGAAGTTGGCGTCGACCTGGCCGTTCTGGGTGGCGGTGTTCGGCAGGACGTAGTCCGTGAACTCCTTGACCTCCAGGTTGAGGCCCGCCTTCTTCGCCAGGTTCTTCTTGACGAAGTTCAGGATGTCGGCGTGCGGCGTCGGGGACGCGGCGACGACCAGGGCCTTGGAGGTGTCGGCGTTCGCGCCGGTCTCGCTCTTGGCGGCCGGGTCGGAGTCCGTACCGCAGGCGCTCAGGCCCAGGGCGAGGGCGGCGGCGGAAGCGACGGCAGCGGTGATCTGGATGTTCTTGCGCACGAAGAGTGCCTCTTTCTTGTGGTGGTGCGCCCGGACAAGGAGTTCGGGCTCGGTGGGACAGAGGGTTCTGGGGGCCGGGCCTCAGGAGGCGGTGCGGCCGCGGCGGGCCAGCAGCCGGACGGTGAGGTCGCCGATCAGCTGGATCACGGTGACGATGACGATCAGCAGCGCGACGGTGATCAGCATGAACTGGTTGTCGAAGCGCTGGAATCCGTAGGTGACGGCCTTGGAGCCGAGCCCTTCGCCGCCGACCGCGCCGGCCATCGCGGAGTAGCCGATGAGCACGATGAGGGTGGTGGTGACACCCGAGACGAGCGAGGGAAGGGCCTGCGGGAGGAGCACCTTGCGGACGATCGTGGGGATGGAGCCGCCCATCGACTGCACCGCTTCGACGAGTCCGTGGTCGACCTCCCGGATCGCCGTCTCGACGAGCCGGGCGAAGAACGGGATGGCTCCGACGGCGAGCGGCACGATCATCGCGGTGGGACCGATGAAGGTGCCGACGACCCAGGTGGTGAAGGGGATCAGGGCGATCAGCAGGATGATGAACGGCAGGGAGCGGCCGATGTTCACGATCACGCCGATGACCTTGTTCACCACGGTGTTCCGCAGCAGTCCGCCCTTGTCGGTGAGGACCAGCAGAACGCCGAGCGGCAGGCCGCCGGCGACGGTGACCAGCGCGGACCACAGCACCATGTAGAGGGTGTCGACGGTGCCCTGGGTCAGCAGGGGCTGCATTTCGGACCAGGTCACTTGACGACCTCCTTGGTGAGCGCGGCGGACGACTGCCCCGGTACGGCGGTGTCGGCGGTCCCGTCGACCCCGGCGGTCACGGCGGAGGGCTTCGAGCCGGTCTCGTCCTCGACGACCTCGGCCTTGAGGCCCTGCTCGCGCAGGAAGCCGATGGGCACGACGTTCTCCTCGAAGCGGCCGGGCAGCTCGATGCGCATCCGGCCGATCTGCTTGCCGCCGACGGTGTCCATCGCGGCGCCGAGGATCGAGATGTCGATGTTGTACGTGCGGGAGAGCTGGGAGATGACCGGCTGGGAGGCCGACTCCCCCTGGAAGGTGACGTCGACGACCGTGCGGTCCGGGCCGGAGGCGGTCCCGCCGACCGGGAACAGCTCGTGGGCCAGTTCGGAGCCGGGGGTGGCGAGGAGTTCACCGACCGTCCCGGACTCGACGATCCGGCCGCGCCGCATGAGCGCCGCGGAGTCGCAGACGGTCTTGACGACGTCCATCTCGTGGGTGATGAGCAGGACGGTCAGGCCGAGCTGCTGGTTGAGGTCGCGCAGCAGCTGGAGGATGGAGCGGGTGGTCTCGGGGTCGAGCGCGGAGGTCGCCTCGTCCGAGAGCAGCACCTGGGGGTCGCCCGCCAGGGCGCGGGCTATGCCCACGCGCTGTTTCTGACCGCCGGAGAGCTGGCCGGGGTAGGACTTGGCCTTTTCGGCGAGGCCCACCAGGTCGAGGAGGTCCTTGGCCTTACGGGTGCGTTCCTGGCCGGAGACGCCGAGGATCTCCAGCGGCAGCTCCACGTTGTCCAGGACGGTGCGGGAGTCCAGCAGGTTGAAGTGCTGGAAGACCATGCCGATGCGGGTGCGCGCCCGGCGCAGCTCGGCGTTCGCCCGCCGGCCGCGGCCGGCGAGGGCGGTGAGGTCCTGGCCGGCCACCGTCACGGTGCCGGAGGTGGGGCGTTCCAGGAGGTTGACGCAGCGGATCAGGGAGGATTTTCCGGCGCCGCTCTGTCCGATGACGCCGTACACCTCGCCTTCGCGGACGTGCAGGTCGACGCCGTCGAGTGCGGTGACCTCACGGTCGCGCGACTGGTAGACCTTCGTGAGGCCCGTCGTGGTGATCACAGGGGTTTCCGTCACTGTCGAGTGCGCGGCGCGGTGTCCGCCGGGCACGGGGCATTCGTCTGAAGAGACTGTTCGGGCCGCAAGGCCGGGGGTCTCGGCATGGCTGTACGCGGCGGTCGGCCGGGGGGCAGCGCATGCGCGGGCGCGCTCGTTCCGCGGGGTGCGGACGGCGCAGGCTCGGTCTCGCTTCGGGGCGCGAGGCTCAGGCGGGGGCCCTCAGAAGGCGCGCATTCGACACATACAACGAGCACCGGGCGTGCTGATCGCCTCGGTCGCAAGGGTGCGGCTGCTCGTCGTGGTCATGGGCCAAGTAAAACAGACGTGAGGTCTCCGCGATCCTGGCTGTCCGCATAGCGGACAGTGCTGGATGGCCGGACGTCGTCCTTCCGGTTACGTCGGCCGCCTCCCGGCACACGGCTGTGACCTGCGATGACAGGGGGTTCGCGTGCGGGGCCTCGGGGCCGAGCGGGCGCCCGGGGAGCGGAATCTCCTCCACCGGTTGTGGCCAAGGCCACGATGCGCGCCCCGGGCCGGTGGCCGCCTCCGCGGTGGCCGGGGCCGCACGCGGCCGGGCGTTCCGTCCGTAATACCCTCGACTCATGCTTGACGCCCTGACGGTCGCGGTCGCCGTGGCCGCGCTCGCCCTCGCCGCCTGGTGCGGACACGCCGCCTACCGGGACCAGCCGACGAAGGACTGGCATTTCATCGGGATGGCGGTCGTCTCCGTGCTGGCGCTGGCCCAGTTGGTCGTGGGCGTCGTGCAGCTGGCGCGCGGGGAGCGGCCGGAGCAGGGGATGGCGGTGTTCCTCGCCTATCTGATCGGCTCGTTCGCCGCCGTGCCCGCGGCCGGATTCCTGTCGTTGACCGAGCGGACCCGCTGGGGTTCGGTCACGGTGGCGGCGGGCGCGGTCGTGCTGGCGGTTCTGGAGGTCCGGCTCTATGACATCTGGGGAAACTGACGTGAGCGACACCGACCGCCCCGAGGTGGCCGCGGCCCCGAAGCCGTCCTTCGAACTGGGCACCGGTCCCGGCCGGGTCCTGGTCTGGTTCTACGGGGTGTTCACGGTCGCGGCGGCCTCGCGCACGATCGTCGAGATGGTCCGGGGCTTCGACCGGGCGCCGCTGGCGTACACGCTCTCGGCCGTCGCGGCCCTGGTGTACGGCTTCATCACGTACTCGCTGGTGCGCGGCGGGGAGAAGGCCCGCCGGGCGGCGCTGGTGTGCTGCGCCGCGGAGTTGCTCGGCGTGCTGGTCGTCGGCGCGTGGACGCTGGCCGAGCCGGCCGCCTTCCCGGACTCGACGGTGTGGTCCGACTTCGGGATGGGCTACCTCTTCATCCCGGTGATCCTGCCGGTCACCGGGATGATCTGGCTGCGCCGCGCGAGGACGGTGGCGGTCTGAGGGCCTCTCCTCACACCGCTGCCGAAACCGTTCGAGGGGTTACGGCCCCGCCGCGCGCGGCGCACGGTCAGGCGCTGGCCACGTAGTCGCGGTCGGCGGCGTCCTTCTCCAGCAGGACCATCCGGACGCCGTCGGCTCCGGTGACGGCCCCGACCTGGGCGTATCCGGCCCGTCGGTAGAGCCGCAGATTGCCCTCGCTGCGGTGTCCGCTGTGCAGCCGGAAGCGGGTGGCCGCCCGCTCGGCGGAGAGTGCCGACTCGGCGGCGAGCAGCAGCCGGGCTCCGAGGCCGTGGCCCTGGAGCCGGGGGTGCACGCAGAGTTTTCCGATGAGGCCGGTGCCGTCCGGGTCGGTGACCCCTCGGACCGAGCCGACGACTTCGTCCCCGAGCCTGGCCACGAACACCAGGTCGTCGGCGACTTCGGCGCGCAGCGATTCGAGGGTCTGGACGAGCGGGTCGATCCGGTAGTTGTCGTACAGCTCCGCCTCGCGCTGGAAGCAGAGGTACTGAAGTCTGAAGATCTGCTCGACGTCCTGTGCCGTCGCCGCCGAGATGGTCACGCTCATGCCCATGTGTGCACGCCTCCCGCTCACCTGTTCGCCGGTTGCCTACCGCTCCTTTCCCGCACGGAAGGAGCGACAACCTCCGCAGCGAGCATTCTGCGCAGACATCCAAGGCAACGGGAACGGATCGGGCCCAAGCTCCCCTGTGACATACCCAACTCCCCTGCGATTTCCCGGTAGGTCGGGTCGCTGGGGGCGAGCATCGCCTCCAGCAGCCGGGGGCAGCGACCGGGCAGCCGGGCCATCGCGGAGCGCAACGCCCGGCGTTCGGCGGCCCCGAGCGCGGCGCGTTCCGGGCAGTCGGCCGGTCCGGCGGCGGGTTCCGTTCCCGCGTACGGGCGTTCCCGCCGGGCCGTGCGGCGTCCGCGGCGCGCCTCGCCCCGTACGGTGT
>NZ_NTGZ01000306.1 GCF_002551245.1 Streptomyces sp. rh34 | reverse complement strand
AAGAGACAGCCCCCGCCCCGGGGACGCGGCCGCACCGCCGACGACCGCCCCGTAAGGCGCCGGCGGCTTGGCGCTGCGGGCGCGGATGGCTCGATCCGGCCACCGCGCGCCGCGTGTCCACGGCCCGACGGCACTCCGCGCCGCCCCCGACCTGGGCTCCTGACCCGAGGACCGACACACACCACCCGAGCTGCCGCCGTTCTGCCTCGGCAGGTGCCGGTGGGCGCGGGGCCGGACACATAGCGTTGACCGCCGGAGGCCCTCGCACTCGCCCGCGCCCGGGCGCACCGCGCACCGAGCCCGCCGAGCCGACGAGCCAGAGAAACGGAGCCCCAGCGATGTTCCCCTCCTCCTTCAGGCAGCAGGGCCTGTGGTTTCTGGACCAACTGGAAGGTCCCTCCGCGACCTACAACGCGCCGAGCGCTCTGCGACTTGACGGGCCAGTGGACCGGACGGCACTCGGGCTCGCGCTGAACGACGTCGTCCACCGCCACGAAAGCCTGCGCACCGTCTTCCGACTGGAGGGCGGCGTCGTCCACCAGCACGTGCTGCCCCCGAGTCCGGACGCGATCCGGCTGGAAATCACCTCGCCCACCGATGAGGAGGAGGCCGCACTCCACCTCACTCGGCTCTCCCATCTCCCCTTCGACCTGGCTGCCGACCCGCCCATACGGGCCCACTTGCTCCCCCTCGGGCCCGAGCGGCACATCTTGCTCCTGGTCCTGCACCACATCGCCACCGACGGCGCCTCCGATCCGCCGCTCTACCGCGACCTCGCCGAGGCGTACCGCGCCCGCGCCCAAGGCCTGCCCCTCGCATGGGATCCGCTGCCGATGCAGTACGTGGACTACGCGGCGTGGGAACGGGACCTGCTCGGCGACCCGGACGACCCGGACAGCACGGCAGCCCGGCAACTGGCCTTCTGGAAGCGGACCCTGGCCGGCCTGCCGGAGGAAGTGACGCTCCCCCCGGACCATCCCCGGCCCGAGTCGGCCTCGTTCCGGGGCAGCTCGTGCACCGTGAGCTGCCCCGCCACCGTGCACGCAGGGCTGGAACGCGTCGCCCGGGAGACAGGCACGACCCCGTTCATGGTCGCCCAGGCGGCGACCGCCGTCCTGCTGGCGGGCTCTGGAGCCGGCCCGGACATCCCGTTCGGTTCGACCGTGGTCGGGCGCCCTGACGAGGCGCTGGAACATCTCGTCGGCTACTTCACCAACACGGTGGTCCTGCGCACCGACACCAGCGGCAACCCATCCTTCCGCACCCTGCTCGGACGCGTCCGGGAGGCCGACCTCGCGGCCTGGTCCCACGAGGAACTTCCCTTCGACCAGATCGTGCTGGCCCTCAACCCCGAGCGCTCCACCGGCCGTCACCCGATCTTCCAGGTCTCGCTGGCCATGGAGGAAGCGGCACAGGCCATGCCGGACCTCCCGGGTATCACGGCCGGCCCGGAGCCCGTCAGCACCGGCACCGCCAAGTTCGATCTGACCTTCGGGTTCATCCGCCACCGGCACGCCGACGGCTCGCCGAGCGGCCTGGACATCACCGTCGAGTACGCGACCGACCTGTACAGGAAGCCGACCGTACAGGCCGCGGCCGAACGGCTGGCGGGCATCCTCGCCGAGGTCACCGCAGACCCCGACACCCCCATCCGGAGCGTCGCACGGCTCACTCCCCGGGAGCCCGGAAAACGGACGCCGACCGTGCGCCCCGCCACCGACCCACCGCCGGCGCCGCCGGGGCCGCGCGCCCCGCGCACGGCCGTCGAACGGGAGCTCGCCCGGATCTTCGCCGAGGTGCTCAAGGTCCCCGAAGTGAGCGTGGACGACAACTTCTTCAGCCTCGGTGGCCATTCCCTGCTCGCCGTCATGCTCCTCGACCGGACCAGGGACATCGCCGGCACCGGCACCGCCGCCTTGACCATCCGCGACCTGTACCGGGCCCCCACGGTGGCCAGGCTCGCCGAGCAGTTCGCCACCCGGACGCGGGGCAACCCGATGGAGCACGTTCTGACCATGCGACCGGGCACCGGCGCACCCCTGTTCTGCGTGCACACCGCCTCCGGACTGAGCTGGGCCTACTCCGGGCTGCTGCGCCACCTCGACGGCGAACGGCCCGTCATCGGGCTCCAGTCCCCGCAGTACACCGTCGGCGCCGAGACCCCGGCGGACTTCGGCGCGCTCGCCGACAGCCACACCGACCGGATGCGCGCCGTACAGCCGCACGGTCCGTACCACCTGCTCGGCTGGTCCTTCGGCGGGGTGCTCGCCCACGCGATCGCTGTCCGCCTGGAGGCCGCCGGGGAGGAGGTGGCCACCCTCGCCATGATGGACTCGTTCCCCCTGCCGCACGAGTACCGGATGGCGTCCGTCAGCCGGAAATGGGTGATGAACGCCCTGCTGGAGGAAGACGACCACGGGGATCGGGAGCGGGCGCTGGACAGCGACGGCCCCCGCCCCGGGCCGACTTCGGATGGGGAACTGGTCGAGCTGCTGCGGGCCAGGGACACCGTCCTCGGCATGCTGGAGCCCGCTCAGGTGGCGGCCGTCGTGACCACGACCGTCGAGAACCTCGCCGCCTACGCCGCGTACGAGACCTCCGGCACCTTCTCCGGCGATGTGCTGTACTTCCGCGCCCTGCGATCACCAGCCGACACCCCGCCCGCCGAGTCCTGGGCCCCGTACCTCGCGGGAGCCTTCGAATCCCACGGAGTCGACTGCCGGCACCTGGAGATGAACCACCGGGAGCCGCTCCGGATGATCGGCGAACTGCTCAACAAGTGGCTGGCCCGCTGACCGGCCGCCGGCCGCCGAAGCTTTCGGACGGCCCGCCACCGCGCCCGCCGGCCTCTTTCCCCGCACCTCACGGTGCGGCCAATCACCCACGTGGAGGCAGAACGTGCTGCAGACAGACGCGATCAGCTGGCAGATCGCACCCGGTCGCCCGGCCCTGGCAGTGCTCGAGGGCATCGGCGAGGGCGACGACGCCGCCTGGCTGACGGAACGGCAACCCGAGCTGCGGCGGGCGCTGCTGGAACATGGCGCACTCTGCCTGCGCGGACTGCCCATCCGCGAGGTGGAGGGCTTCGCGCGGATCCGTGACGTCCTGATCCCCCAGGACACCCCGTACCGCGAAAAGGCCACCCCTCGCAACGACTTCGGGCAGGGGGTGTACTCCTCCACCGAGCTGCCGGCCGCCCAGTCGATCGAGATGCACAACGAGAACAGCTACACCCTGACCTTCCCAGGTCTGCTGCTGTTCGCCTGCCTGGTCGCCCCCGAGGAAGGCGGTGCCACGCCGATCGCGGACTGCCGGGCGGTGCTCCAAGCCATTCCGGAGCGGCTCCGGGCCACCATGAGGGAGACAGGCTGGCGGCTCACCCGCAGCTACTCCGACCACCTCTCCACCGACTGGCGGACAGCTTTCGGCACCGACGACCGGGCCGGGGTCGAGGCGTACTGCGCCGACAGCCTCATCGGCTACCAGTGGCAGCACGACGGGAACCTGCGCACCGGCCAGGTGCGACCCGGGATCATCACCCACCCCGAGACGGGTGACGAGGTCTGGTTCAACCACCTGGCCTTCTGGAACGCCTGGGCGCTCGACGAGGAGATCCGGGAGACCCTGATCGACGAGTTCGGGCCTGAGGGCCTGCCGTTCGACACCGCCTTCGGGAACGGCGCCCGACTGACCGCCGGGGACCTGGCGGACATCCGGGCCGCCTACGCGTCGGCGACGCTCCGCGCGCCCTGGCAACCCGGTGACCTGCTGCTGGTCGACAACATCCGGTGCGCCCACGGCCGGGACCCGTTCCGCGGCGACCGCCGGATCGTGGTCGCCATGGGACAGCCCGTCGCGCTCGCCGACTGCTCGCCCACCGTCGAACCGGCAGCCGTCGTTGCGTGAGGTCCGGCCGAAGTTCCTGGCCCCGCTCACCTCACCGACGACGTCCCCCCGTTCCCGAAAGGTCATCCAGGTGCCCGAACAGGTGCAAGGCCTCCGTCCCTCACCCCAGGACGGAGAGCCGCCCCACGATCTCATCGAGCAGTTCCACCGGACCGTCCGGAACCTCCCGGAGCGGACGGCCGTCCAGGCCGGCGACGGGGCACTGACCTTCGCCGAGCTGGACCACCGCTCGGTGGTGCTCGCCGCCGAGCTGGAACGGCGCGGCGTCGGCCCGGGCGACCGTGTGGGCGTCGGCCTGCCTCGCGGCCATGGCCTTGTCGTGGCCCTGCTCGCTGTCTGGCGCATCGGCGCCGCCTACGTCCCGCTCGACCCGGAATACCCGGCCGCGCGGCTGGGGTTCATGGTCCGTGAGGCCGCCGTCCGGGTGCTGCTCGCGGGCCGAGGGTCCGCCGTCGACGGCATCGGCGTGGACGTCCTGGACCCGGCCGGGGCCGGATCCCCGGCCCACCCTCACGCCGGCCGCGCCGGGGGGCCGCACAGCCCGGCCTACGTCATCTTCACCTCCGGGTCGACCGGGCAGCCCAAGGGCGTGGAGATCACCCGAGGCGCGGTCGCCTCGCTCTACGCAGCGCTTGAGGAGTCAGGCGCCTTCGGCCCACCGACGGTGGTCGCGTGGAACGCGAGCGTCTCCTTCGACGCCTCTGTCGCGCAATGGGCGCGGATCTGCCGGGGCGACACCTTGGTCGTTCTCGGCGAGGACGACCGCAAGGCCCCCGACCGGCTGGCCGACCTGCTCGACCGGTTCGCGGTAACCGACCTGGACCTCACGCCCTCGCACTGGGAACTGCTGCGCGAGCATCTGCTCGCTCCGCGCCCGGACGGCCGGCGGATGCGGCTCTTCATGGGCGGCGAGCCCGTCCCGGCGCGGACCTGGCGCGAACTCGCGGACGCGCGTGAACGGGGCGGACCAGAGGCGCTGAACCTCTACGGTCCGACCGAGTGCACGGTCGAGGCCACGCTGGCCCGGTTCGCCGGACCGGAGCCACACCTCGGAGACGCCCTGCCGGGCAGCCGGCTCCACCTGCTCGACACCCGGCTGCGGGAGGTGCCGCCGGGCAGCGTGGGCGAGCTGTACATCGGCGGCCCCCGGCTGGCGACCGGCTACGTCAACCGCCCGGGCCTGACCGCGGAGCGCTTCGTCGCCGACCCCTTCGGCCCGCCCGGCGACCGGCTCTACCGCACCGGCGACCGAGCCCGGCGTACCGGCGAAGGGACGCTGGAATTCCATGGGCGCGCGGACCGGCAGGTGAAGATGCGCGGTTTCCGGGTGGAGCTCGGAGACGTGGAGGCCGCGCTGCTCGGCTGCGCAGAGGTGTCCGCCGCGGCCGTCGTGCGCGACGAGGGTCCGGCGGGTGAGAGGCTGCTGGCCTACTGCACGGTGCGCCCGGACACCGGCGCCGGCACCGACAGCGACGACTCCTTCGAGGAGCGGCTGCGGGCCCACGCCGCGCGGGTGCTGCCCGACCACCTGCTGCCGTCCGCCGTCCTGCTCCTGCCCTCCCTGCCGCTCACACCGAACGGGAAGCTCGATGAGGCCGCCCTGCCGAAGCCGGAACAGCTCCCCGCCCCCGTTCCGCAGTCTTCCCCGCGACCGCTGAGTGGCACGGAGGACCTGATCGCCGCCGTCTGGTCGGAGGTCCTGGTCCGGGACGGGATCGGCGCCGACAGCGACTTCTTCGCGCTCGGCGGGCACTCGCTGCTGGCTCTGCGTGTGGTCGGCCGTCTCAAACGGAGCGAGGGCGTGGTGATCGCCACCAAGGACGTGTACCGGCATCCGAGACTGCGCGAGTTGGCCGCCTACGTCGACAGCCTGCGGACCGCCTCCGAAGCCTCCCGTTGACCAGGAAGGAGCGCGGACATGCGTCCCGCCGATGACCAGGAATCCACCGTCGTCCGCCCCCGACGGACGCCGGACGCCCGCCGGACTCTGCTCTGCCTGGGCTTCTGCGGCGGCGGCGCCGGCTCGTACGTCCCCTGGGCCGCGGCGTTGGCTCCGCACACCGAGCTGGCTGTGGTCTGCTACCCCGGCCGCGAGGGGCGTTTCGCGGAGGCGTTCGCCAAGGACTGGGACGAACTGGCCGAGGACGCCGTACGCGCCGTCTCCTCCGTGGCGGCCGAGCGGCCGTACGTCCTCTTCGGTCACAGCATGGGCGGCTGGATGGCCTTCGACGTCGCCGCCCGGATCCAGGAGCGCGGCGGCCCGGTACCCGAAGCACTGGTCGTCTCCTCGGCGAACGCGCCCGTCCGGGGTCTCACCCCCCAGGACATGTTCCCCGGCCAAGGCGACCCGGACGACCGACTGGTCGCCTGGATGCGGGAGTTCGGTCTGCTGCCGCCGCACGTCCTCGGCGACCCCGACCTTCAGGAGATGGCCCTCGACCTGATGCGAGCCGATCTGGCCGTCCGCGACACCTTCCGGCATCGCGAGGGCGCCACCGTCGGCATGCCGCTCCAGGTCATGCGGGGCGCGGACGACGAGGTGATCGACCCCGCGACGGCGGAACAGTGGCAGACCCTCGTGACCGGCGAGTACCGTCACGACGTCCTGCCCGGCGGACACTTCTACACTCCTGAGATCTGGGCACACCTGCCGACCAGGATCGCTGCGCTCGCCCGCTCCTGACCTGGCACCTCTGGCCCGTCTTCACGCACACCCCGTCTACGCCCCGGCGTGGAGGTAGGCGGCCCACAGGGTCGGCGTCGCCGGGTAACGGGTGCGTCGGGCGCGGGCGGTCACATGGAGCGCCCGCGCCGCGCCGGGCAGGTCGACCGCGTGAGGCGTCTCGGGCAGTGCGACGACGAGGGGCCGGGGACGCGTGCCGTCGCGCCCCGTGCCGTCGCGGCCCGCGGCGTGGAGCGGCAGGGCGGTCAAGGGGCCGGTGGGGATCCGCCACAGGTGCAAGCGCGGCAAGACGGTCGAGGCGCGCATTGGTCTGGACCGCGACAGGCTGCCTGCTACCGTCGGCCGTGAAGATCGCGGCGACGGTGAAGAGGGGTAGCGCGATGATCGGCAACAGCGCCGGGCGGGCATTCATGGGGTCGTTCACCTCGGCGGGCGGGCGCGGCATCACCGCCGCCGCCGTGGACCGGGATACCGGAGCGCTGACGGTGCTGGGATCCACGGATGCCGTGCCCGACCCGTCGTTCCTCACGGCCGGCCCGGGAGCGTCCGGCACGACCCTGTACGCGGTCGGCGAGAGCGCCCCGGGCGTCGCGGCCGCCTTCGCGCTCGACAGCGACGTACCAGCCCTCCTGGGTACCGTCCGCGCCGTTGACGGCGATGCGCCCACTCACCTCGCGCTTGCCGCGAACCACCTGGTCACGGCCAACTACACCTCCGGCAGCATCACCGCGCTGCCGGTCCTCGCCGACGGATCGCTCGGAGCGGCGGCCTCGGTGCTCCGGCACGAGGGCAGCGGTCCGGACACCGGCCGCCAGGAGGCCCCGCACGCCCACCAGGTGCTCGCCGACCCCTCCGGGAACTGGGTGGTCAGCGTGGACCTCGGCACCGACTCGGTACGCGTCTGCGCCCTGGACCCCGCCACCGGCGCCCTGCGCCTGCACAGTGAGACGGCCCTGCGCCCGGGCGTCGGCCCGCGTCATCTGGCCTTCCACCCCTCGGGCTCTTTCGCCTACGTCCTGGGCGAGCTGGAACCGACCCTCACCGTATGCCGCTGGGACGCGGCGGCCGGCCGCCTCGATGTGCTCGGCGAGACGCCGGTGCTGCCCGAGCACGAGGCGGCCGACGACGCGGCGCGCACCTACCCGTCCGAGGTGGTCGTCGCGCACGACGGGCGGTTCCTGTGGACCGCCAACCGGGGCCACGACAGCATCTCCGTGCTCACTCTCGACGAGAGCGGCGAGAAGGCGGCCCTGGTGGCCACCGTCGGCTGCGGCGGCCGCTGGCCGCGCGACCTCACCCTCGACCCGAGCGGCCAGTGGTTGTACGCGGCCAACGAGCATTCCGGGAACGTCAGCTGGTTCGCCGTGGACGCCGAGACGGGCGTCCCGCGGCACGCGGGCTCCGTCGAGGTCCCGGCGGCCTCCTGCGTCGTCCTCGTCTGACAGCGACCCGGGACGGCGCGTCCGACAGCGAACGCCCCGGAC
>NZ_NTGZ01000305.1 GCF_002551245.1 Streptomyces sp. rh34 | reverse complement strand
GCAGTCGCCGTCGGTCAGCCCGGCGTACGCCAGCGGATCGGCGGCGGTCGGCGCGGTCTGGGCGGTGGCCCAGGAGGTGCTCCAGCGCGAACGTCCGGGGCCGGTGGCCCCCGCCGCGCGCGCGTCCGTCGCCGTGACGGCGACCGTGGCGGCCCCGGCTGCCGCCGCGTACAGAACCCCGCGTCTCGCGGGCCCCCGGCCGCTCACTGCGGGCACACACCGGTCGGGTCGTAGGAGCTGCCGTAGGTGCCCACCGCGTCGCCGCCCGTGTTGCCGCTCATGGTGTTGGAGCAGACCGGGCCCTGCGGGGTGCGCATGAACTTGATGCCGCCGCCCGCGTTGTCGGTGATGGTGTTGCCGTAGACGGAGGTCGCGGTGCCGTCCGTCGCGGTGTCACCGCCGAGCCGGACGCCCGCTCCCACGTTGTCGTGGACGGTGTTGTAGCGGAAGATGTTGCCGCTGCCCCGGGCGTCCAGCCCGCCGGAGCTGGGGTCGCGCTGGCCGCTGCAGTCGTTGTGCTCGACGTAGTTGTTCGTCGCGTTCTCCTTCACGTCCACGCACTCGTTGCCGCGCGTGACGATGGTGTTGTGGTGGATGCGGTTGTTCCGGCTGACGTCGGCCGCCGCGTCCGGAGCCCCGTTGGCTCCCTGCTGCTCGGGTGCCGTGCCGAGGTAGATCCCCTCGCCGTTCTTCCCGCCACCGTCGAACACGAAGTCGGCGACCCCGCAGCCGGTGATGGTGTTGTCGTTCACCTCGGCCCCCGTGACGAGGTAGCGCAGCCGCAGGCACTCGTCGGCCGCGTTCTTGAGGATCATGCCGGTGACGCGCAGGCCACCGACCCCGTTCCCCGGCGTCGTGCTCATGACATAGATGAGTTTGAGCCGGTAGCCCGACACGTCCGAGGCCGACCCGTGCAGGCCGTCGACGGTGAAGCCGCTGAGCGTCGTGCTGTCATGCCGGACCTGGATGATCCGGGCGCCGCCCGCGCCCTTCACCACGGCGTTCGACGGACCGGTGACGGTGACCCCGGCCCGCGCGGTCACCACGTCCTGTCGGTAGGTGCCCGGGGCCAGGTTCACCACCGCGCCCGACGGAGCCAGATCCACCGCCTTCTGGATCGTGGCCAGCGGAGCGCCCGCCGACGTGCCGGAGTTGGCGTCGCTGCCGGACGGCGACACGTAGTACGCGCTCGCCGCCGGGGCGGCGGCCGAGGGCGTGGTCACGACGAGCGGGGAGAGGCCGGCGACGAGCGCGGTGGCCAGGGCGGTGCGCGGAAGACGGGTCATGGGGTGTGCCTCCTGGGATCGGCGAAGGACAGGGCGAGCAGTACCGGGACGCTCGGGCCGAGCAGCAGCGGCCCCAGCGGTACGACGAGGGAGAGCAGAACGGCGGAGATCACCGCGCCGAGCAGGGCGGTGCCCCGGGCCGGGGACCCGAAGCCGAGCGCCAGCGCCCCGGCCGACCAGGACCGGACACCGCCGTCCGGGTCCCGGCCCGCCACGGCCGCGAGCGCCACATGATGGATCACGAACGCCGCCGCGATGCCCACCTGCGCGGCCAGCAACGGGAAGGTCCACGCCTCCGAACGGCCCAGCAGAGAGACGGTGTTGGCGGCCAGGACGGACGCGACGGCCGTGGACAGCAGACCGTGGAGCCACAGCGCGCGCCAGTAGCCGCGGAAGGCGGCCAGCGTGTTGGTGAAGCAGCGGCTGTCCCCGTCCACCCGCCACTGCTGGAGCGCGCGGCCCATCGCGGCGAGCGCCGGCAGCCAGGTCACCACACCCAGCGCCAGCAGGGTGAACGCGGCTCCGGCAGCGGCCGGGTAGGCGATGAACTCCAGCCTGCGCAGCAGCGTCGGCCAGCCCGACGGGGTGGCTTCCGGAACAGGCGGCGACGCCACCGCCCCGGCGAGAGGTGTCCCCATGATCTACCCGACCTTTCCTGTGTACGGATCCGTCACGTCCAGGAGTACCCGGCCCGCCAGCTCCAGCCGGGTCGCCGCCACGACGTACGGGAACCCGGCGGCGGTGAGCAGGACGGCGGCGGCGTCCGCCGCGAGCCCCTCACCCCGGATACGGCGGTCGACGGGGGAGAGGAACACGCTCTCCTCGCCGTCCGCGAACCGCACACCGTGGCCCTCGGCCAGCCCCGCCCCGGCGACCGGGCACGCGGCGTCCGGCGTGATGGCGGTGAGGAACAGGCCCGCGCGGGAGGCCGGAGTGGTCACGTCCAGCGTGTGCAGGGTGCGGGTGAGCCGCAGTTCCGGCGTGCTGGACGTCGGATTGGCCGCCACCTCCAGGACCCCGGTGCGCACCGACGCCTCGCCCGGGGCCAGCCGCCGCACCCGGGCGGTGGCCTCGCCGGACCTGATCAGCCGGCTGCCGTCGCCGTGCTCCTCCGTAGGCCGGTCCGTCCGGAGCAGGAACGTCCACTCCCGCGGCTCCTGAGACTCCGCCAGGTCCAGGAGCACCAGCCGCCCCGCCGGGGTGAACACCAGCGTCCGGTCCAGCCGGCGGACCCCGAGGGACGGGTCGTACATCGCGGCGATCTCCGCCGTGGCGTGCGCCCACCCCTCCTCCTCGCCCACCAGCACGTCCCGCTGCCGGGCCTGCCGCAGATAGGGAATCCCCTCGTAGACGTGGTAACGGTCCTCGTCCGCGTACCCCTGCCCGTCCACCAGCAGCAGATTGTGGTGTTCCGCCCGCTTGCGGTTGCTGTAGCCGTCGTCCACGGCGAGGTGGGCGGCCCCCGACAGCAGGACGAAGGAGCCCGAGTCCGGGTGGTGGTGACCCTGGTTCAGGGTCTCGTGGCCCAGCTCCGCCCGGTGTTTCGTGCTCGTCTCCCAGGCCCGGTGGCCGCCGCCCGGACTCGCCTTGAACGACACCGCGGTGGCGTCGGCGTCCCAGCCGGTGCGGGCCGCGAGCAGCCCCAGGTCCGGGAAGAACGCCCGGGTCGCGGTGGGCCGGGCGGCCACGACGGCCGGGTCGTACCAGAGGTATTCGAGGTACGCCTCCGGCAGGATGCCCGGCCGCACCCCGCTGTGCTCCGCCTCCGCCCGGAGCAGCTCGCCCGAGGCCAGGTCGCCGAGCCACTGCGCCTCGGCGATGCCGTACCGCGCGGCCAGCCGGTAGTAGAGCCCGGCGCTGTGGCCGCTGCGCCGGTCGTGGCAGTCGCCGTGGTCGATCGTGAACGCGAAGCCGGGCGCGCTCTGGTGCAGCCGGTAGTCGAAGGTGTTCGCCATGAAGCCTCCCCGGTCCCACCAGTCGACGCCCTCGGCCTCCGCCAGCAGATCCAGGTGGATCGCCAGGAAGGGGACCCCGTAACGCCAGTAGACGACCCCCTCCGCGTGCGAACCGTCCTCGGGCAGCACCTCCAGCACCGTGGCGAGGTTCGACTTCGCCCGTTCGGTCCACTCCTCCTTGCCCAGCACGTAGCCGGCGGTCGCCAGACCCGCGTAACAGATCCAGTTGTGGTTCTGCCAGTACGAGGACGACCACCAGCGGCCCTCGCTCGCCACCGCGAAGTCGTACAGGCGGCGCCCCTGGATCATCAGCTTGTAGCGGAGCAGCGCGGCCACGTCGTCCGGCAGGTCGTCCCCGATCCAGCGCAGGGCGAGCGCCAGGTGGTGGAGCAGCCAGCCGGCGTCCAGGTCGTGGTCGGGCATATGGGCCCGGCCCCAGTGCGGCAGCCGTGACGCCGCCTCGATCCAGCGCACGCTCTCCGCGAGATCGGCCGGGTCGCCGCCGATCCGGTAGGCCAGGGCCGGGTTGGACGCGGCGGGGCCCAGCCAGGTGATGCTGGCCAGCGGGTGGGTGCGGGGCGGGGTCAGCCCGCGGTGCCGGGCCGCCTCCTCGCGCACCCGGGTCTCCTGCACGGGGCGCGGACCGGGTGGCGGAGTCGCCGAGAGCAGCACGGCTCAGCCCCCCGTCCGGAAGCGGGCGATCGAACCGTCCGCCAGTTCCACGGTCAGCTCCGTACCGTTCAGCCGCACCTCGCTCACCGCGGGGCCCGCCGACGCCGCCTGGTAGACGGAGGCGAAGACGACGTGCGCTCCATCGGCCGTGAAGTCGACCCGGGTCCGGGTGCGCTGCGGGTCGTCCGCCGGACCGGGGCCCGGCAGCGTGAGGGGGCGCACCGGCACCCCGGTGCTCTGTGTGTGCCAGCCGTGCAGCGTCTCGTCCCCGTACCAGGTGGTGCGCACCGGGCCCGCCGCCTGCACCTGCACGTCCAGCGCGGTGCCGGGACGCAGTTGGGCGGTGACGCGGGGCTCCTCCCGGCCCGTGACCTCCACCGTCAGCAGGTCCACCAGATAGCACGGGCCGACGGCCACCCGGCGGACCGCCCGGACACCCTCGTACGCCTCCGTCACCTCGGCGGTCACCGAGACGGGGTCCGCCGCCGTCAGCGCACCGGCGCACTCGGCCTGCTCGGCGCCGTCCACCCGGAACGCGGGGTGGGCCGCCGTCGAGGTGTACAGGTCGCGGAAGTCCGGGTGGGCGTACGGCACCTGGCCCGGGTCCGGTTGCCACGCGGTGGTGTCGCCGTACAGATACAGCGAGAGCTTGTCCCGGTGGCCGTGCGATCCGCCGTGCGGGCCGAAGTCCACCAGGGCGTGGACGCCCGCCGCCCGCAGCACCGCGTACCCGGTCGAGGGGAACACGGTGACCGGGGCGGAAGCGGCCCGCCGGGGGAGCGGGGGCCCGGTGAACCAGCCGCCCAGCTCACGGTCGAGAGCGTCGTCCGCGTCGCCCAGCTCCGCACGGACCAGGTCCGCCACCGCCTCCAGCGCGTCCGAGGGCACCGACTGCTGCGCCAGCGCGATCAGTTCCAGCCACTCAAGGCCGAGGGCGTCGCGCCGGTAGGGGCCGTCGTGCAGGGCGGGCAGCACACCGCCCGGCGTCGCGACGGCGGCCAGCACGTCCGTCATCCCGGCCAGCACGCCCACCACGTCGGTCGGCAGCGCGGACGGGTCGGTGGAGCGCAGCGCCAGCAGCGCCGCCCGCAGCACGAAGCCGTGGTAGTAGGTACTGCCCTCCCACTCCCAGCCGTCGTCGGCGACGGCCACGCGCAGATGCGCGTACAGCCCGTGCTCGCCCTCCAGCCACCTCCCGGCGCCCTCCCACGGGCGACCGCGCACGGCGGCCGCCGCCCGGCTCGTCGCCACACCGGCCGCGTTCAGCCACGCCGTGTAGTTGGAGGCCAGGTGTCCCTGGGCGGTCAGCACGTCCCGGGCCTCCAGCGCGGCCTCCTCCAGCGCCTCCAGCAGCGGCAGCACCGCCGCCAGGTCCCCGGCCTCCTTCTCCGCGAGCGTGATCACCGCGTGCCCGACGTTCACCGCCCAGACGGCGTCCGTCAGCGCCTGGTGGAAGAGCCGCCCGCGCAGCATCCAGCCCTGGGCCTCGCCGTGGCAGTCGGCGGCCAGCTCGGCGTACAGGCCCGCGTACTCGCCCAGCCGCTCCACCGCCTCCGCCCGCTCGCCCCGGTGCGCCAGCACCCGCAGGCGACGGGCCCAGGCCTGGTGCGAGAGGACCAGCCACGCGCCGCGCACCGCTTCGCTGTCCACCCGGCAGCCGTGCGCACACCGCGCACCGCCCTTTGGGAACACCCCGGCGAGGAGATCGCCGTGCTCCAGCTCCACCCCGTGCGCCGGGCAGACGTACGCGTGCCACCAGCCGCCGCGCTGCCGCGCGATCCGCCTCAACGCGGCCATACGCCACCGTCGATGTCCGTCGTGGTCGCCGTCAGGAAGCCCGAAGCGGGCGAGGCCAGATGGACCACGGCGGACGCCACGTCCTCGGGGGTGCCCGCCCGGCCGACCGGGATGCCCGCTTCCATGGCCTCCTGCGCCGCGGGCGCGGTGAAGGTGTCGTGGAACGCGGTGCCCTTGATGAAGCCCGGCGCGACCGCGTTGACCGTGATGCCGGTCCCGGCCAGCTCCTTGGCCAGGCCCTTGGTGAAGCCGCGGATGCCGGCCTTCGCGGCGGCGTACGCCACCGAGCCGGGACCGCCGCCGTTGTGCGCGGCGAGCGAGGACATGGTGATGACGCGTCCGGCAGGGGACCGTGTCAGATGCGGCAGCGCCGCCCGCACGGTGCGGAACGTCGAGGACAGGTTGGTGGAGATCACCCGGTCGAAGTGTTCGTCGCTCATCTCGGCGACGGTCGAGCGGCCGACGAGGTGACCGGCGTTGCAGACCAGGATGTCGAGTCCGCCGAGAAAGCCGGCCGCCTCCTCGACCAGCCGGTCCACGTCCGCGCTCACGGTCGCGTCGGCGGCGAACGCCTTGGAGCGCCTGCCCAGCGCCTCGATCGCCGAGACCGTGTCGGCCGCCAGGTCGGCGGAGGAGTGGTAGTGCACGGCGACGTCGGCGCCGGCCTCGGCCAGCGCGAGAGCGATGGCGCGGCCGATGCCGTGCCCCGCCCCCGTCACCAGCGCGCGGGAGCCCTGCAGATCAGCAGACATGGGTGAAGCCCTTTCGGTTTCCGGCCGCTGGGGCCGGATTCGGTGCCCGGCCGCAGGGGGCCGGGGGCCGGTCACTTGAGACCGGCGGTGGCGAAGCCCTGTACGAAGTAGCGCTGGCCGATGAGGAAGAGAAGGACCATGGGAAGGGTGGCGAGCGTGGTGCCGGCCATCAGGAAGTGCCACTGGGTGCCGTTCTCCGTCTTGAAGACGGAGAGCCCGACCTGGATGACCCGCAGACTGTCCGTCCGGGTCACCAGCAACGGCCACAGGAAGTTGTTCCAGGACGACTCGAAGGTCAGCAGCGCCACGGTGGTGAGCGCCGGCTTGACCTGCGGCGTCATGATCCGGGCGTAGATGCGGAACTCGCCGAGGCCGTCGAGGCGGGCCGCCTCCTCCAGCTCCACCGGCAGATCCAGGTAGAACTGGCGGAAGAGGAAGACCGCGAACGGCGTCACCGCACCCGGGATGATCAGCGCCCACCAGGTGTCGAGCCAGCCGCTCCCGCCCTGGCCGAGGATGTCGTTCCCGCCGGCCAGCGGCATGAAGCGGACGATCAGGAACTCCGGCAGCACCTTGGTGTACGTAGGGATCATCAGCGCCGCGATGAACAGGTAGAAGATCACCTCGCTGCCGCGGAACCTGATCCGCGCCAGCGCGTACCCGGCCATGGAGGCGACCAGGACGTTCAGCACGGTGTGACTGAACGCGATGATGAAGCTGTTGCGGGCGTACGTGGCGAACGGGGCCGCCCGGAACGCGTCGACGTAGTTGCCGAACTGCCAGCTGCCGGGCAGGAGTCCGGCGTCCTGGGAGGCGATCTCCACCGGCGACTTGAGTGAGGTGATCACCATCCAGGCGAACGGCACCACCATCAGCAGGGAGATCACCGACAGCGTGATGTAGAGCGCGACCCGGCCCGGGGACACCGGCCGCCGGCTGCCGCGCCCCCGCGGCTTCGCGGTGATGCTGTCCACCGGCTTCCGCGTATCAACTGTGGCCACGGGTGCCTCCCATGATCCGCCGGTTGACCAGGGTGAAGCCCATCAGCAGCACGAACAGCACCAGGGACTGGGCGCAGGCGTATCCGACGCGGAACTCCCGGAAGGCGGACTTGTAGATCTCGTAGGTCATCATCGTCGTGCTGTTGGCGGGGCCGCCGTCGGTGAGGATGTAGATCTGGTCGAAGGACTGGAAGGCGCTGATCATCGATGTGATGAGCACGAAGAACGTGGCGGGCTTCAGCAGCGGCAGCGTGATGGAGAAGAACTGCCGGACCTTCGACGCGCCGTCCACCGACGCCGCCTCGTACAGCTCCCTGGGGAGCGACTGGAGCGCGGCGAGATAGATGAGCATCTTCATGCCGATGCCCTGCCAGATGCCGACCAGGATCACCGAGGGCATCGCCCACGTCGTCGAGGAGAGCCAGGCCGGGCCGTCGATGCCGATGAACGACAGCAGCGCGTTGAGCAGGCCGTTGCCCGGGTTGTAGATCCACAGCCAGACCAGGGCGATGGCGACCGTGGCTGTGACCTGCGGCAGGAAGACCGCGGTGCGGAAGATGCCGCGCGCCTTGAGGCCGGTGTGCAGGGCCATGGCCAGCAGCAGGCCCAGCAGCATGCCGAACGGCACGGTGAAGAAGGTGTAGACGGCGGTGTTGACGATGGACGTGCGGAAGACCGCGTCGTCCAGCATGTCCCGGAAGTTGTCCAGACCCACGAACTGCGGGGCGGTCAGCACGTCGTACTTCGTGAACGCCAGGGCCACCGCGGCCAGCACCGGCAGGCCGATCCACAGCGAGGCGTGCAGCAGCGCGGGCG
>NZ_NTGZ01000304.1 GCF_002551245.1 Streptomyces sp. rh34 | reverse complement strand
GGCTCGGCGGCCTCGGTCAGGGACGGGGCCGGCTCCGGGGCGGCCGGGACCGCACGGGCCCCGGGCAGCCGCATCAGCACCGCCGCGGCGACCAGGACCGCGGTGTGCTCCTTCTTGGAGATCCCCCACAGGTCCAGGGCGTACGTGTCGTACTTCGGCGGAGCCGAGACGGCCCCCTCGACCGGCTCGAAGCGGAGGTAGCCGTTCTCCAGCCCGATCGAGGGCAGCCACCGCACGCCCGCGATCCGCGACAGCGGGAAGGCGGACGGGCCCCCGGCGGTCTTGGACTCCTCGGCCTTCCAGTTCCAGGTCAGCCGGACCGTCTCCCCGTCGAAGGACGCCGTGCCGTCGCCGCCCCCGCCGGAGACCGGCAGCGCGGGGCCGGGCAGCAGGAAACGGTCCACGGGGCCGTCCGGCAC
This sequence comes from Streptomyces sp. rh34, assembly GCF_002551245.1. Lineage (GTDB taxonomy): Bacteria > Actinomycetota > Actinomycetes > Streptomycetales > Streptomycetaceae > Streptomyces. The sequence continues at coordinate 7,882 of NZ_NTGZ01000304.1, read as the reverse complement.
CTGCTCGATCAGCAGCGCGTTGCGGACCTCGTCGACGAAGTACTCCGCGACCCCCGTGCGGTCCTTCTCCACGGTCAGCGCGTAGGGGTCGGCGCCGTCCTTGAGCCGGCCGTCGGCGGCCCGCAGCACCGGGCAGGCGCCGCCGCGCAGGCGCAGCCGCAGCCGCCCGCCCTTGCGGTCCGGTTCGAACGAGATGCCCGCCACCGCCTGCACGGGTACGGCTATCTCACCCAGCTCCTGCCGGACCGGGTGTGCCTTTCCCCCCGGCACGATCCGAACGGTGTCCCCGTCGAACGTCCACGTTCCGTCCCGCTGGATGATTTCTGCCATGCCCGCGATTCTGCCAGCCCGTCTCCGGGCCGGGCGGAGAAGGTGAGCGCCCGGGGGGCCGTCCCCGGGCGCTCACCGGTCGGGAGGGCTGCCGCGATGCGGCGGCCGGGGCTCAGAACCCGGCGATCGGGTTCCTCAGGCGCCCCACCAACTGTAGTGCTCCAGCGGGGTCGTTGAGGTCGACCATCTGTTGATTGTCGCGCAGCTGGAGGCGGTTGAGGCAGGAGAGCGCGAACTCCGCCTCGAACAGGTCGTACCGCTGGAACTTGTCCGCGAGATACGGCACCGACTCCTGGTAGTCGCGCACACAGGAGGCGACCGTCCGCCAGAAGGCGCTCTCGTCCAGGACGCCCTCGGTGGCCAGGCCCGCGCCCAGGAAGCGGAAGAAGCAGTCGAAGACGTCGGTGAAGACCGACAGCAGTTTCATGTCCTCCGGGACCTCGGCCCGGATCCGTTCGACCTGCGGCGGCAGCACCGCGTCCGGGTCCATCACGGCGATCTCCTCGGCGATGTCCTTGAAGATCGTGCGGGTGACGACACCGTCCTCCACGACCAGGATCACGTTCTCGCCGTGCGGCATGTAGACGAGGTCGTAGGCGTAGAAGCTGTGCAGCACCGGCACCAGATAGGCGTCCAGGTAGTGCCGCAGCCACACCCGCGGGTCCAGGCCCGACTCGGCGATCAGCGCCCCGGCCACCGATCCGCCCTCGCGGTCGGTGTGGAGCAGGGAGGCCATCGTCGCGACCCGCTCGCCGGACCTGAGCCCCGGCACGGGGCTCTCGCGCCACAGTGCGGCCAGCATCTTCCGGTACGGGGAGCCCTTGGCGGTGGCCGCCTCGTAGGACCGGTGGTGGTAGCCGATCGCGGCCCGCTCCCGGATGATCGAGAACCGGGCCCCGCGCAGCAGGTCGTCGCGCTCGATCAGCCCGGCCAGCCAGTCGTTGATCGCGGGCGTGGCCTCCATGTACGCGGCCGAAAGCCCGCGCATGAAGCCCATGTTGAGGACGGAGAGCGCCGTCTTGACGTAGTGCTTCTCAGGGTGGTCGGTGTTGAAGAACGTGCGGATCGACTGCTGGGCGAGATAGGTGTCCTCGCCCTCGCCGAGCACCACCAGATGCCGTGCAGCCAGCTCTCCGGCGAAGGTCACCGCGAGCTTGTTCCACCACTGCCAGGGGTGGACCGGCAGCAGGAAGTAGAGGTCCGGGTCGAGGCCGAGCCCGCGCAGCGTGCCGTCGAACCGCTCCCGGGCCGCCTCGCTCAGCTCACCCTTGACCAGCGCGTCGTAGTCGAGACCGGCGCCCGCGGTGAAGGTGGCGCGGTCGCGGCGGGCGGCCAGCCAGACGAGCCGGATCTCCGAGGCCGCCTCGGGGGCGTACGCCCGGTACTCGCCCACGCCGAAGCCGAGCCGCCCGTTGTTGGCGACGAAGCACGGGTGGCCCTCGGTCATCCCGGTCTCGATGGCCTGGAAGCCGGCGGCGACGAGCTGGCCGGAGGTCGCCGGTTCCTTGGTGAGTTTGTAGGCGGTTCCGGCCAGGGTGGAGGAGATCTCCTCCAGATAGACCGGCAGGACCTCCGCGGAAATCCCGAGCGTGTGCCGCAGCTCGATGAGGAAGTCCAGCATATCCAGCGAGAGTTCGGTGCCGTGCCGGTGCCGGGTGATGGTCTCGGCGTCGATCTGCCAGTGGTCCAGGGCGAAGAGACGCGCGGTGAAACGGTACTCGGTGGCGGCGTCGTCGCTACGGACGGTGTAGCGGTCGTCGCCGAGCGGCGCCGGGGCCAGCAGCCGTTCATGGCTGAATTCCGCCAGTGCTTTGCGCACCAGCAGTCGGTTTGCGGTGGCCCAGCGCTCCGGGGAGAGGTGGGCGACGCTGTCGGTGAGGGCGGTCGTCATCGGTCGTTTCCTCCGGTTGCTGCTTCGAACTGCTCGCGGGTGCAGGCGCTGAGCAGAGCGGTCTTCTCCGGCTTGGCGATCTCCCGGAGCACGTCAAAACCGACGGCCTTGTTGAGGGCCTGCACGGCGCTGTTGGTCACGTCGGGCTCGACGACGACCCGGCGCACCGACGGGTCGGCGAACAGGAAATCCATCACGGCGGTGATCACGGCCCGGGTGAAGCCGTGCACCGGGGTGTCGGTGGGGGCGACCAGGAAGTGCATCCCGACGTCGCCGGGCTCCGCCTCGTACAGCCCCTTCAGCTCGACCTCGGTGGGGTCGTAGCGCTCGATCAGGAAGGCGGGCGCGCCGTCGTGCAGTCCGATGAACGCGTCGTGGTGCGGGTGGGCGGCGATGGCCCGGTACTCCTGTTCCACGTCCGCGCGTCCGGCGTCGCCCATCAGCCAGAACGCGGCCTTGGGGTGGGTCACCCAGCCGTGCACCAGCCCGGCGTCGGCGGCGGGGTCCAGCGGGCGGACGGTGAACACGCCGAGTGTGCCGGGGCGGCGGTCGTCGGGGCGGCTCATACGGCGAACTCCTGGAAGGCGATGGACTTCTCGACCGGGTAGACCTCGCGGCCGAGCAGCTCGCCGATGATGTAGGCGTTGCGGTAGGCGCCCATGCCGAGGTCGGGCGAGGTGATCGAGTGGGTGTGCACCGAGGCGTTCTGGAGGAAGACCCCGCGCCCGGTGGTGTCGATGCTGTAGTTGCGGGCCACGTCGAAGCGGCCCCGGCTGTCGTGGCGCAGCCGCCCGGTGACGGGCGCGAGAAAGGCGGGCGGTTCGTACCGGTAGCCGGTGGCGAGGATCAGGCCCTCGGTGGTCAGGGAGTAGTCCTTGCCCTGCTCCTCCTGGCGCAGCCCCAGGCTGTACGCGTCGCCCTCCGCATCGTAACGGGCGCTGACGAGCGCGGAGTTGGTCAGCAGCCTGGTCGGCGCCGGTCCGGCGATGTTCTTCTGGTAGAGCAGGTCGAAGATCGCGTCGATCAGCTCCCCGTCGATGCCCTTGAACAGCCCCTTCTGACCGGTCTCCAGCCGGTAGCGGGTCTCCTCGGGCAGCGCGTGGAAGTAGTCGATGTACTCCGGGGAGGTCATCTCCAGCGTCAGCTTCGTGTACTCCAGCGGGAAGAACAGCGGGGAACGGGTGACCCAGTTGAGCCGGTAGCCATAGGTGTCGATCTCGGAGAGCAGGTCGTGGTAGATCTCCGCCGCGCTCTGCCCGCTGCCGACCAGGGTGATCGACCGCTTCCTCTGGAGCTCGGCCTTCCCCTCCAGATAACGGGAGTTGTGCAGGAAGTCCCCGCCGAGCCCTCGGCAGGCGTCCGGGATGTGCGGCGGGGTGCCGGTGCCGAGGACCAGATGCCGGGACCGGAACTGCTGACCGGAGGCGGTGCGCACGGTGTAGAGCTCGGAGCCCTCGTCGTACGTCACCGTCTCGACGGTCTCGTCGAACCGGATGCTGCTCAGTTTCGCGGCGGCCCAGCGGCAGTAGTCGTTGTACTCGGTCCGCAGCGGGTAGAAGTTCTCCCGGATGTAGAAGGAGTAGAGCCGGCCGCGCTCCTTGAGGTAGTTCAGGAACGAGTACGGCGAGGTCGGGTCGGCCATGGTGACCAGGTCCGACATGAACGGCGTCTGGAGATGGGCCCCTTCGAGGAACATTCCGGCGTGCCACTCGAAGTCCGGCTTGGACTCCAGGAAGACGCCGTTCAGCTCGTCGACCGGCTCGGTCAGGCAGGCCAGGCCGAGGTTGAACGGGCCGAGCCCGATCCCGATGAAGTCGTGGGGTTCAGGAAGCGCGGTCAAGGGAGTCTCCCAGATACTTCTCGGCGTGGCCGGAGATCAGATCGAGGACCGCGGCGATGTCCCGCACGGTCGTCTCGGGGTTCAGCAGGGTGAACTTCAGGTACTGGCGGTCGCCGACCTTGGTGCCCGCGACGATCGCCTCGCCGGAGGCGAACAGCGCCTTGCGGGCGTGGAGGTTGGCGCGGTCGATCGCGTCCGGGGAGGTGACCCCGGACGGGACGCAGCGGAAGACGAGCGTGGAGAGCTGCGGCTCGACGACCACGTCGAAACGCGGGTCGGCGGCGAGCAGCCGCCAGCCCTCGGCGGCCAGGTCACAGACCTCGTCGAACAGCTCGCCGATGCCGTCCGCGCCCATGACACGCAGCGTCATCCACAGCTTGAGCGCGTCGAACCGGCGGGTCGTCTGGAGGGACTTGTCGACCTGGTTGGGTATCCGTTCCTCCACCGTCCGGCGCGGGTTCAGATACTCCGCGTGGTACGTGGCGTGCCGCAGTGTCGTCCGGTCCCGGACCAGCAGCGCAGACGAACTCACCGGCTGGAAGAAGGACTTGTGGTAGTCCACGGTGACCGAGTCGGCTCCCGCGATGCCTTCGAGCAGCCCGCCCCGCTCACGGGAGGCGAGCAGTCCGCAGCCGTACGCGGCGTCCACGTGCATCCAGACGGCGAACTGCTCGCACAGTGCGGCGATCTCGGGCAGCGGGTCGATGGACCCGAAGTCCGTGGTGCCGGCCGTGGCGACGACCGCCATCGGCACGGCGCCCTCGGCGAGGCAGCGCTCCAGCGCGCGGGCGAGGGCCACGGCCCGCATGCGCTTGTCGCGGTCGACCGGAACGGAAACGACGGCGTCCGGGCCGAGGCCGAGCAGCTTGGCGGACTTCTGCACGCTGAAGTGACTGCACTCGGAGGTGAGGATCCGCAGCCGCGTGAAGTGCTCCGGCCGGACCTTCGCCTCCTCCCGTGCCAGCAGCAGGGCCTGGAGATTGGACTGCGTACCCCCGCTGGTGAAGATCCCGTCGGCGGCCGGGCCGAGCCCGATCCGCTCGGCGGTCCAGTCGATCAGCCGGCGCTCGATGAGGGTGCCGCCCGCGCTCTGGTCCCAGGTGTCCAGGGAGGAGTTGACCGCGGAGAGCACGGCCTCGCCGAGCACGGCGGGTATGACGACCGGGCAGTTGAGGTGCCCCAGATAGCGGGGGTGGTGGAAGTAGACGGCGTCACGGAGGTAGACCTCGCCCAGCTCGTCGAGGGCCGCGGCGGCGTCGCCCAGCGGCCGGTCGAGGTCGATCGCGTCGACGACGGGGGAGAGCTCGTCGACACCGACCCCGCTGAAGGGGCGCTCCGTGGCGGCGAGCGTGGCCGCGACCCGTTCCACTCCCGCGGAGACGGTGTTCCGATAGTGCTCCGCGGTCGTGTTGTTGAGCAGGTGCGAACGCATGAAGGGTCCTCCCGGGTGAGGGGAACTTCATCGCGGCCCTCCGGGCAGGAAGGGGGGGGCGAGGGCCCGATGTCGAAGTTAGGTGAGCCTAACCTAACTCGAAATCGCCTGTTCCTCCTGCCCCTCGGGGTGCACCGGTTGTTCGCCTTCCCTCCTCCATCCCTCCACGTTCGGCGGCGCGCACGGTCTCCACGCCGCCGACGGCCCCCTCGTACCGGACGAGCCCGCATCCGGCCGGGACGATCCGAAGGCAGGTTGGCTGCCCTTGCTCGGTGAAGGGGTGACGCCAGGCCCGGAGCCCGCGTCTACTCCGGCAGGTCCGCCCCGGTCTCCCGCAGGACGACCGAACCGGCCCCCGCCACCCCGCCCTTCGCCCCGGGCAGGATCCGCACCGTGTTCTCGCCCGGTACCGAGACCGCCAGATCGGCGCGCCCGTTCCGGTCGAGATCCCGCAGCCGCAGGTCGTAACCGAAGGAGTCCTGGGACACCGTGCCCCCGGCCACCCCGGGCAGCGTCTTGTCGAACACGGCGGACCGCGCCCCCTTGAGCCCGCCCGGGCCGCCGCGGAACACATACGCCGCGCCGGACGCGGTCTTCTTCCCGGCCGCCTCGCCCGGTACGCCGACCGCGAGGTCCGCGTACCCGTCCCCGTCGGCGTCTCCCGCCGCCAGCGACGCGCCGAACTCGTCGTTCGCCTCCGAGGCCCCCGCGATCCCCGCCGTCGACTGGCTGAACGTGACGCTCCGCGAACCCGGCCCGGCCGAAGCCCCGTACCAGAGGGTGACCGAGCCCCGGCCGCCGCTCGCGTACGGATTGCCGACGGCGATGTCCCCGTAACCGTTCCGGTCGAAGTCGCCGATGGCCGCGTCGAGCCGCTCGTGCTGCTTCTTGCCGTCGATGACCTTGGCCGGGCCGGAGGCGAGACCGGCGGCGGCGCCCTTCAGGAACCACGCCTCGGTCCGGAACGTGCTGCCGACGCCCCGGACCCCGACGGCGACCAGGTCGGTCTTCCCGTCACCGGTGACCTTTCCGGCCGCCAAGCTGTCTGCGGACCAGCCCTGGCCCGCCCGGTCGTACGCGGTGACCTTCCCCAGGCCGCCGGACTTGGTGAACCCGCCCCGGTACAGCAGGACGTCACCGGCGTTGACGGTCGCGATGTCGGGCCGGCCGTCCCCGTTGAAGTCTCCGGTCGCGATGTCCCTGCCGAACGCTCCGTACGCCCCACCACCCTTGCGGGGCAGGGCCATTCCGCCTTTGAGCCCCTTGGCCGAGCCCCAGAGGACGGTGACGGAGCCGACGGGGGTCTTCCCGGACTCCTCGCTCGGGTTGCCCACGACGAGGTCCGCGTACCCGTCCCGGTCCAGGTCCGCACCGGCCAGTGCCGCGCCGAACTGGTCGTTGTCCTCCCCGGCTCCGGGCACCCCCGGCGAGCCCTGGTGGACGATCTGCTTCTTCGTGGTCAGCGCCTTCGGCCCGCCGAAGGTGACGAGCACCGCGCCGCCCGAGAAGGACAGCGTGCCGTCCTGGACGCCGCTGTACGCGTACGGCACGGCCAGGTCGCGGTAGCCGTCCCCGTTGAAGTCGTCGTAGTGCTTGGCGGCGGCCGCCGCCGCGGGAGAGGCCAGCAGAAGCGGGGCCGGACAGGCGGCGAGCACGACGCCCGCGGCGACCGACGCCGCACGGAGGCGGGGGAGGCGCCCAAGGGAGGCGCGGGCGCGGGGGAGGAGAGAGGTCTGGACCATGAAGGGTTGCTGCTCCTGCGTTTCAGGGCCGTGCCCTACGAGGGGAACGGCTGCTGACGACACTGCGAAGACCCGCATGGGGGGCGAAGGGTTGTAGGCCCAGAGCCGGGAAGCGCCGCCTCAGACCCCGAACTCCGCCCGGCAGGCGTCGAGTCCCTCCACGGTCACGCCGACGCTCCGGTGCGCCTCCCACCGGGCCCGGTCCAGGCGAAGTCGCCGCAGGGTGACGGGAACCCCCCGCACGACATCCGTCTTCAGGCCGTCGTCGGTGTATCCGAGGCGTCGCGAGACCCCGAGCGAACGGGGGTTGTCGGTCATGGCGGCGGAGACCGCGTACCGCGCGCCGAGCCCGGCGAACGCGAGGTGGAGGGCGGCGGCGCGCATCTCCGTACCGAGGCCCTGCCCCTGGTACGGGAGCCCGAGCCACGACCCGGTCTCCGCCTCCCGGGGGGCCGTTCCCCCCCGCCCGCGCGTTCAGGCTCCGATCGTGGCAGGTCGCTCGACGCCGCCCGGAGCGCCGCTCCCGCCCGGCGAGGCGTTCCCGTCCGGAGGAGCGCTCCCGTCCGGCGAGGCGACGCCGCCCTGGCCGCGGTCGCCGGAGGAGGGGCCGCCCGTCGTCGCCGCCCGCCCGGCGCGGAGACCGAACG
>NZ_NTGZ01000303.1 GCF_002551245.1 Streptomyces sp. rh34 | reverse complement strand
GGCCGCGCGCCTGGCGGGGAGCCATGTGACGGCGGTCGAACTGGCCCGCTTTCCGGAGCCGTTGGCTCCGGCCACGGCCGCCCGGCGGGCGGGGCTCGCGCCCGTGCGGCCGTTCGAGGTCGCCGAGGCCGCGGAGAAGCTGGCCACCGAGCACGACCTCGTGCTGGTGGAGGGTGCGGGCGGACTGCTCGTACGGTTCGACGACGAGGGCGGCACGCTCGCGGACGCGGCCCGTCTGCTGTCCGCGCCGGTACTGCTGGTGGCCCCCGCCGGCCTGGGCACGCTGAACGCCACCGCGCTGACGGCCGAGGCGCTGCGGAACCGGGGGCTGAGCTGCCGGGGCGTCGTGATCGGCAGCATGCCGGCGGAGCCTGACCTCGCGTCCCGCTGCAATATCGAGGACCTGCCGGTGGCGGCCGGTGCACCGCTGCTCGGCGCGGTACCGGCCGGCGCGGGTTCGCTGTCGGGCGCCGCCTTCGCGGCGCGCGCGCCGGGTTGGCTGGCTCCGGAGCTCGGAGGAGCCTGGGCCACGCGCTGACGGGGCGCTTCGAGGGGCGTTCGGGCGATCCTCGGGGATTCCCGCCGGGGCGATCCGGGGGAGAATCGTGGAGGAACGTCACGTCCGCCCCTCAAGCGTCACGTCGACTCCTCAGCGGAGGTCCGTCATGCAACTGCGCAGCAGGAAGCTCCCCCGGGACGCCGTGCACCACCCGGTCTTCGCCCGCTTCTACGCACGGGTGAGCGTGACCGCCGACCGGAAGGGCGGCATCGCCGCGTACCGCGAGGAGCTCCTGTCGGGGCTCTCCGGCCGGGTCATCGAGATCGGCGCCGGGAACGGGCTGAACTTCGCCCACTACCCCGGTGCCGTCTCGGAGGTCGTGGCGCTGGAACCGGAACGCTCGCTGCGGCTGCTCGCCGCCCGCTCCGCCCTGCGCGCGGAGGTGCCGGTGGACGTGGTGCCGGGGGCGGCCGAGGCGTTGCCGGTCAAGAGCGAGGCCTTCGACGGGGCGGTGGCGTCCCTGGTCCTGTGCACCGTACGGGATGTGCCCCGGGCGCTCGCCGAGATCAGGCGGGTCCTGCGGCCGGGCGGCGAACTGCGGTTCTTCGAGCACGGGACGGCGCCGGGCGGCCGGGCGCTGGCCACGGCGCAGCGGGTGGCCGACCGGACCCTGTGGCCGCTTCTCTTCGGCGGCTGCCACACGGCCCGGGACCCGCTGGCCGCGATCGCGGCGGCGGGCTTCGAGATGGGCGCGTACCGCAGGCTGCGGATCCCGGAGACGGGCCTCCAGGTGCCCTCCTCCCCCTGCGTCCTGGGCGTGGCGCGCAAGCCGTTCACCGAGGGCTGAGGACGGAGCCGGATCGCGAGGTGGTGCGCCCGGTCTGCCGTGGCGTGCTCTGCCCGGTCTGCTGTGGGGCGTTCCCCCCGGCCTGTCGTGGGGCGTTCCGCCCGGCCGGTCGTGGGGTGTTCGGCCCGTGCCTCATACGCTCCACTGCCGCAGCTCGTCGGCGATGGCCCGCACGTCCGCCTTGCCCTGCTTCACGAGCAGCGCCAGATCGCGGACCTGCTCGGGCGAGGTGATGACCTTGAGCCCGGAGGCGACGAGGTAGCCGTACGCGACGGCCGAGGCGAACATCGCGTTGGAGTGTTCGAGTGCGGGCACATGCAGCAGCAGCTGCAACAGGGCGGCCGCCCGCGCGTGCGGGTCGCTGTAGACGGCGCTGCCGAAGATCTCCGCGTCGTGCCGTGCGACGGCGGCGACGAGCGCGCCCCAGTCGACGACCTGCGGGTCTCCGGGCGTCTTGTGCTCGGCGACCATCAGCAACCAGGAAAGGTCGATCCGCAGGTTCAACGGGTGCCTTCGCGCTCCGGGCCGAACTCCTCGGCGAACACCGACTCGTACTGCTTCATGAAGTCGGCCGCGGCCTCGACGAAGGTGTGTCCCACCTCGCCCGCGTCCTGCTGGACGAGTTCCTCTATGTAGCGGTTCACGCTCATCCCCCTCTGCAGCGCGCGCTGCCGCGCGGCCTCGGCGGTGGCCTCGTCCACTCGAACGTTCAGCTGAGTCTTGGGCACCCGACCACGCTAGCGCGGCCGTGCTAGCACCGGCAAGAGGAGCGTCGGCCGCACGGTGAAATGCGATCGACGCCCCGTCGCGGCGGATGGTGGGATGGCCGTCATGAACGATCTTTCGATACGGTCCGCGACCCCGGCCGATCTGGACGAGGTCCTCGCCTTCTGGAAGGTGGCCGCTGAGGGCACCAGCATCAGCGACGACGAGGACGGGGTCGCACGCCTGGTGGAACGGGACCCCGGCGCCTTGATACTCGCGGTGCGGAAGGGGGCGCTGGCGGGCACCGTCATCGTGGGCTTCGACGGCTGGCGCTGCCATCTCTACCGGCTCGCGGTCCACCCGGACCAGCGGCGCCGAGGTGTGGGCGGCGCCCTCCTGGCGGCGGCCGAGGAACGGTTCGTCGCGCTGGGCGGGCGGCGCGCCGACGCCATGGTCCTCGACCGCAACACGTCGGCCCACCAGGCGTGGCGCGCGGCGGGTTACGAGCCCGAGCCGCAGTGGAGCCGCTGGGTGAAGCACCTGACGGGCTGAGGGGCGGGTACGGTAGGCACTGGGGCACTGGTGCGGTACGGCGGTCCCCGACCGGTACGGCGGACATTGACGCGGTAGGCGGAGCGCTGCTGGGCAGACGCCCTACGATGACATGCCCTCCGTCACCCCCTGCCGAAAGGTGTGAGCGTCCGTCCATGGGCGAGCCTCCCAGTAGCCGATACCGCCGACACCGCGCGGTCCCCCCGACCCTGCCCGATCATGGGACGGAGGTGAACCGATGATCGAAGTGCTTCTGCTGCTCGTCGCCCTGCTGCTCTGCGTCGCCTGCGGCGCGTTCGTCGCGGCGGAGTTCTCCCTGACCACGGTGGAGCGCGGCGAGCTCGAACGGGCTGTCGAGCGGGGCGACCGAGGCGCCGCGAGCGCGCTCAAGGCCGTCCGGAGCCTCACCTTCCAGCTCTCGGGCGCCCAGCTCGGCATCACCGTCACCAATCTGGTGATCGGCATGCTCTCCGAGCCGTCCATCGCCAAGCTGATCCGTGGCCCCGTCGAGGCGGCGGGACTGCCTCCCGCCGCAGCGTCCACCCTGGCGCTCGTCCTCGGTACGGCGCTGTCCACGGTGGTCCTGATGGTGGTCGGCGAGCTGGTCCCGAAGAACTGGGCGATCTCCTCCCCGCTCGCCGTGGCCAAGGCGGTGGCGACACCGCAACGAGGGTTCACCGCACTGTTCCGGCCCTTCATCAGCCACCTCAACAACACGGCCAACCGGATCGTGCGCCGCTTCGGTCTGGAACCGACCGAGGAGCTGGCGTCCGCCCGCAGTCCGCAGGAGCTGGTGGCGCTGGCCCGGCACTCCGCCAAGGCGGGTGCGCTGGAGGCGGACACGGCCGAACTGTTCGTCCGCACGCTGAACCTCTCGGAGCTGACCGCGGAGAACGTGATGACGCCGCGGGTGCAGGTGACCGCGCTGGAGCTGCACGCGACGGCCGAGGACGTCGCCAACGCCACGCGGGCGACCGGACTGTCCCGCTTCCCCGTCTACCGGGGGAGCCTGGACACCGTGGTCGGTGTGGCCCACATCAAGGACGTCCTGGCGATCCCCGCCGACCGGCGGCCCCGCACCCGCGTATCGGAACTGCTGCGCGAGCCCCTGCTCGTACCGGAGACGCTCACCGTGGACCGGCTGCTGGACCGGTTGTCGGGAAGGCTCGCCATGGCCGTGGTGATCGACGAGTACGGCGGGACGGCGGGGGTCGCGACACTGGAGGACATCGTGGAGGAAGTCGTCGGCGAGGTCCGGGACGAGCACGATCCGCACGAGACGCCCGACCTCGCCGCCGCCGGTGAGGACGCCGACGGGCGGACCCTGTGGTCGGCCGACGGGGCGGCGCGCACCGACCAGCTCCGCAGGATCGGCCTGCGGGTGCCGGACGGACCCTACGAGACCCTCGCGGGGCTGATCGCCGCCGAGATCGGACGGATCCCGACGGTGGACGACAGCGTCGAGCTGGAAGGATGGCGGATCGACGTGGTCGACGCCTCGGGCCGCCGTGCCGCGCGGGCCCTGCTGCACGCCCCGCTGCCGGGGACCGAGGACCGGACGGAGGACGAGCGGTGATCGTTCTCCAGCTCTTCATCGGCCTGCTGACCCTCGTGGCCAACGCCTTCTTCGTGGGCGCCGAATTCGCCCTGATCTCCGTGCGCCGCAGTCAGATCGAACCGGAGGCCGAGGCCGGGAACCGGCGGGCCCGGAGTGTCATCTGGGGCCTGGAGCACGTCTCCGCGCTGCTCGCCGCCGCTCAGCTCGGCATCACGCTCTGCACCCTGGTGCTGGGCATCGTCGCCGAACCGGCCATCGCGCATCTGCTGGAACCGGCCTTCGACGCGGTGGGGGTGCCGCACGGGCTGATCCACCCGCTGTCGTTCGTCATCGCGCTGGGCGTGGCGACCTATCTGCACATGCTCCTGGGCGAGATGGTGCCGAAGAACATCGCCCTGGCCGAACCGGCGCGGAGCGCCCTGCTGCTGGGCCCCCCGCTGGTGGCGATGGCCCGTGCCCTGCGGCCGGTGATCTTCGCGATCAACGCGTTCGCCAACACCCTGCTCAAGCTGTTGCGGGTGGAGACGAAGGACGAGGTCTCCGCGACGTTCTCGGACGACGAACTGGCCCGGCTGGTCCAGGACGCCGGGGACGCCGGACTGGTCGACGACCGCTCCGCGCAACGCCTCCACCACGCTCTGGAGCTGGGCCGCCGACCGGTACGGGACGTGGTCATGCCGGTCGACCGGGTGCTGTACGCCAGGATCGGCACCACTCCGGAGGAGCTGGAGCGGCTCTCGTCCGAGTCGGGGTTCTCCCGCTTCCCCGTCATGGACAGCGAGCAGCGGATCCTCGGCTACCTCCATGTGAAGGACGCCCTGGACGCGACGCCCCGGGACGTTCCCTTCCCGGTGACGGCGATGCGGCCGATCGCCCGCGTCCGGGCGGCGACTCCGCTGGACGACGTGCTCACCGCTCTGCGGCGCAGCCGTACCCACCTGGCGGCCGTTCTCGACGACGGAGACCGGCTGGCCGGCATGGTCACGATGGAGGACGTGCTCCGCGAACTCGTCGGACGGCCGCAGTCCCGCTGATCCGCCGGTTCACCGGCCCGCGGTAGGGCCGTTCGGCGGGCCCGGCCGCGGGCCGGCGCGGTAGGATCACCGGGCCATGGAATTGAATGCCTCCTACACCAGTCTCGTCGCGGTGGGCGACTCGTTCACCGAGGGCATGTCGGACCTGCTCGCCGACGGCACGTACCGGGGCTGGGCCGACGTCCTCGCCTCCCGACTGGCGGCCCGGGTCCCCGGTGATCGGTCGGTCGGCGACCATTCACCCGGTTTCCGGTACGCCAACCTCGCGGTGCGCGGGAAGCTCATCGGCCAGATCGTCGACGAGCAGGTGGACGCGGCGGCCGCGCTCCGGGCCGATGTGGTGACGCTCGTCGGCGGACTCAACGACACGTTGCGCCCGAAGTGCGACATGGGCATGGTCAAGGGGCGGCTGGAAGAGGCCGTGGAACGCCTGGCCCCCTCCTGCGAGCAACTCGTCCTGATGCGCAGCCCCGCCCGCAACGGCCCGGTGCTGGAGCGGTTCCGGCCCCGCATGGAGGAACTGTTCACCCTGATCGACGACCTGGCCGCCCGGCACGGGGCCACGGTGGTCGATCTCTACAGCGCGCCGTCGCTCAGTGATCCCCGCATGTGGGACGTGGACCGGCTGCACCTGAACGCCGAGGGCCACCGGCGCGTCGCCGAGGCCGTCTGGCAGGCGCTGGGGCTTCCCGCCGAGCTCGACTGGTGGACGCCGGTCCCCGCGACCGCGCCCCCGCGTTGGGCCTCCCGACGGACCGAGGACATCCGCTTCGCCCGCCGGCACCTGGCCCCGTGGATCGGGCGGCGGCTCACCGGCCGCTCCTCCGGCGACGGACGTTCCGGAGCGCAGTTCGACGCCGCGACGGGCAGGGCCTTCTGGATCACGCCCGCGGACGCCGAGACACCTGGCCCGGTGACGGGATGGCACCGCGCCGTCTCCCCCGACGCCGCGGTGCGCACCGCCGAGGCCGACTAGCTCACAACGGCGGCCGGGCCTTCCCGGCCTTTCGTAGCAAGCCACAAACAAGGGCGCGTCGCTGGCCTGCACAAACCGCCAGTAGAATCCCTTTACGTGACTGCTGTGTCTGCGAAGCCTCGCATCCCCAATGTCCTGGCCGGCCGCTACGCCTCGGCGGAGCTGGCCGTCCTCTGGTCCCCCGAGCAGAAGGTGAAGCTGGAGCGTCAGCTGTGGCTGGCGGTGCTGCGCGCTCAGAAGGACCTCGGGATCGAGGTGCCCGATGCGGCGCTGGCCGACTACGAGCGTGTGCTGGACCAGGTGGACCTGGCCTCGATCGCCGAGCGCGAGAAGATCACCCGGCATGACGTAAAGGCCCGGATCGAGGAGTTCAACGCCCTCGCCGGTCATGAGCAGGTCCACAAGGGCATGACCTCCCGGGACCTGACGGAGAACGTCGAGCAGCTCCAGATCCGCCTTTCGCTGGAGCTGATGCGCGACCGCACCGTGGCGGTACTGGCCCGGCTCGGCAAGCTCGCGGCGGAGTACCGCGAGCTCGTCATCGCCGGACGCTCGCACAATGTGGCCGCGCAGGCGACGACGCTGGGCAAGCGCTTCGCGACCGCGGCCGACGAGCTGCTGGTCGCCCACGGCCGCCTGGAGGACCTCCTCGCCCGCTACCCGCTGCGGGGCATCAAGGGCCCGGTCGGCACGGCGCAGGACATGCTGGACCTGCTCGGCGGCGACGCCGGCAAGCTCGCCGACCTGGAACAGCGCATCGCCGGACATCTCGGCTTCGCCGAGGCGTTCACCTCTGTCGGTCAGGTCTATCCCCGATCGCTCGACTACGACGTGGTCACCGCACTGGTGCAGCTCGCCGCGGCACCCTCCTCGGTGGCGAAGACCATCCGGCTGATGGCCGGCCACGAACTGGTGACCGAGGGCTTCAAGCCCGGCCAGGTCGGCTCGTCCGCGATGCCGCACAAGATGAACACGCGCTCCTGCGAGCGGGTGAACGGTCTGATGGTGATCCTGCGCGGCTACGCCTCGATGACCGGCGAGCTGGCGGGCGACCAGTGGAACGAGGGCGACGTGTCCTGTTCCGTGGTCCGCCGGGTGGCGCTCCCGGACGCGTTCTTCGCGTTCGACGGCCTCCTGGAGACCTTCCTGACGGTGCTGGACGAGTTCGGCGCGTTCCCCGCGGTCGTGGCGCGCGAGCTGGACCGTTACCTTCCGTTCCTGGCCACCACCAAGGTCCTGATGGGCGCCGTACGCGCCGGGGTGGGCCGCGAGGTGGCGCACGAGGCGATCAAGGAGAACGCGGTCGCCTCCGCCCTCGCGATGCGGGAGCAGGGCGCCGAGCGCAACGAGCTGCTCGACAAGCTCGCCGCGGACGAGCGGATCCCGCTGGACCGCGCGCAGTTGGACGAGCTGATGGCCGACAAGCTCTCGTTCACGGGTGCCGCCGGCGACCAGGTTTCGTCGCTGGTCTCCCGTATCGAGGAGATCACCGAGCAGTACCCCGAGGCCGCGAAGTACACCCCCGGCTCGATCCTCTGACCGGCATCGCCCTCACCGTATGCCCCCCCGAAGAGCTGAGCGCCGCCCGTGACCGCATCGTCCCCGATGTGGCCGCGGGCGGTCTGCGCGTGCTCTTCTGCGGCATCAACCCGAGCCTGATGACCGCGGCGACGGGCCACCATTTCGCTCACCCCGGGAACCGGTTCTGGCCGGTGCTGCACCGCTCGGGTTTCACACCCCGGCAGCTGCGTCCCTCGGAGCAGGCCGAACTGCTCGGTCTCGGACTCGGCATCACCAACGTGGTGGCGCGAGCCACGGCCCGGGCCGACGAGCTCACCGCGGACGAGTTCAGGGAGGGCGGGGCCCATCTGACGGCCAAGGTCGAACTGCTCACCCCTCAGTGGCTCGCGGTGGTAGGCATCACCGCCTACCGCACCGCCTTCGGGGAACCCCGGGCCCGGATCGGCCCCCAGGACCGCACGGTCGGCGGCGCCCGCGTGTGGGCTCTCCCCAACCCCAGCGGCCTCAACGCCCACTGGACGGTCCAGAGCATGGCCGAGGAGTTCGCCCGCCTCCGGGACGCCCTGCCCATACAGCCCCCGGCCGACCGGCCCGCCCCCGGCCCCGCCCCGGCCGACTGAGCCGCCCC
>NZ_NTGZ01000302.1 GCF_002551245.1 Streptomyces sp. rh34 | reverse complement strand
GGGCGCTTCCCTTCGTTTACTGCTTTGTCTTGCTGTCCTGCGTTTCCGACTCTATCAGACTCTTTCGTGTCCGATTCCCGGTCGAAGCGGGTCTCGCATTTCGCTTCCAGGAAATTCGCTTTCGCGTTTTCCCTTTCGGCGAGTCCGACTCTATCAGGCCTTTTCCATCCCCCTGACCACGTCCCACGGGCATGCCAAAGGAGGGTTCAAGGTTAGGATCTGGGCTTGAAGGTCGCCGCCGACCCCCGACTCAAAGTCGCGTTGGGGTCAGGCAGGAGTACGACAGTACAGGCCGCCGGGAGTCGAGGCAAATCGTTTCCGGTGCACCCCTAGGTCTGCCAAGCGGTAGGTCTCGGGCGGAACCGGGACTTCATATGACTTACTCTGCTGAGCAGTACGCCGTCCCCCATCAGTCGCGGCGGCGACACCTGAATCTCCACCCCCTGGGAGGCTCCCCATGACCAACGTGACGTCCCCTCTTGCTGGACGCGCCATCGGACTCGCCGCGGTTCCCGACCCGGTCTTCTCCGGCGCGATGGTCGGTCCCGGCACCGCCATCGACCCCGTACGTGAGCCCTCCGAGGCCGTGTCCCCGGTCGACGGCATCGTCGTCTCCCTGCACCCCCACGCCTTCGTCGTCGTCGACGCGGAAGGGCACGGGGTCCTGACCCACCTCGGCATCGACACCGTCCAGCTCAACGGCGAGGGCTTCGAGCTCCTTGTGAACAAGGGGGACACCGTCGCCCGGGGCCAGAGCATCGTGCGCTGGGACCCGGTCGCCGTCGAGGCCGCCGGCAAATCACCCATCTGCCCGATCGTGGCCCTGGAGGCCACCGCCGAGTCGCTCTCCGATGTCCGTGAGGACGGGGACGTGAAGGTCGGCGACCCGCTGTTCGGCTGGCAGTGACGCCCAGGGCGCGGTGACCAGCAAGGTGCACAACCACCGCGGTGACTCGGTCACCGCACAACCGGAGACGGGTGAAATGGAGACAACGCTGCGAGGCGTCGGCGTGAGCCACGGTGTGGCCATCGGCGAGGTTCGGCACATGGGTACGGCGGTGCTGGAGCCGCCCGCCAAATCGATTCCCGCCGAGGAGGCCGGTCGCGAACAGGGGCGCGCCAGGCAGGCGGTGGAAGCGGTCGCGGCCGATCTCATCGCGCGCGGCAACCTGGCCGGCGGCGAGGCACAGCACGTGCTCGAGGCGCAGGCCATGATGGCGCAGGACCCCGAGCTGATGTCCGACGTCGATCGGCGCATCGCTGTGGGCAGCACCGCCGAGCGCGCGGTGTACGACGCGTTCGCCGCGTACCGGGCGTTGCTCGCCAATGCCGGGGAGTACCTGGCGGGGCGGGTCGCGGACCTCGACGACGTACGGAACCGGATCGTGGCGCGGCTGCTCGGTGTGCCGATGCCCGGTGTGCCGGACAGCGACGAGCCGTATGTGCTGATCGCCCGCGACCTCGCGCCGGCCGACACGGCGCTCCTCGACCCGACGCTGGTGCTCGGCTTCGTCACCGAGGAGGGCGGGCCGACCAGCCACAGCGCGATTCTGGCGCGGGCGCTCGGCGTTCCCGCAGTGGTGGCGCTGCCCGGCGCCGGTGAGCTGGCCGAGGGCACGGTCGTCGCGGTGGACGGCAGCACCGGCGAGATCTTCGTCGACCCGAGCGACGAGAAGCGCACCGAGTTGGAGAGTGCCGCCGCCGCTCGTAAGGCGGCGCTGTCCGCCTCGACCGGTCCGGGTGCCACTTCGGACGGGCACAAGGTGCCGCTGCTCGCCAATGTCGGCGGTCCGGGCGATGTGCCCGCGGCGGTCGAGGCGGGTGCTGAGGGCGTCGGTCTGTTCCGGACCGAGTTCCTGTTCCTGGACGACAGCAAGCAGGCTCCTTCCGAGGAGAAGCAGGTCGCGGCCTACCGGGCGGTGCTGGAGGCGTTCCCCGAGGGTCGTGTCGTCGTGCGTGTGCTGGACGCCGGCGCCGACAAGCCGCTGGACTTCCTGACTCCGGCCGACGAGCCGAACCCGGCGCTCGGTGTCCGTGGGCTGCGGAGTCTGCTGGACCACCCCGAGGTGCTGCGTACCCAGTTGACCGCGCTGGCGAAGGCCGCCGAGGGTCTGCCGGTGTACCTGGAGGTCATGGCCCCCATGGTGGCCGACCGCATCGACGCCAAGGCGTTCGCGGACGCGTGCCGCGAGGCCGGGCTGCGGGCGAAGTTCGGCGCGATGGTGGAGATCCCGTCCGCCGCTCTGCGGGCGCGGTCGATCCTCCAGGAGGTGGAGTTCCTGTCGCTGGGCACCAACGACCTGGCGCAGTACACCTTCGCGGCCGACCGTCAGGTGGGCGCGGTGTCGCGGCTCCAGGACCCGTGGCAGCCGGCGTTGCTGGATCTCGTGGCGCTGTCCGCCGAGGCGGCTCGGGCCGAGGGCAAGAGTTGTGGTGTGTGCGGTGAGGCGGCGGCGGATCCGCTGCTGGCGTGCGTGCTGACGGGTCTGGGTGTCACCTCCCTGTCGATGGGCGCCGCGTCCATTCCTTATGTGCGGGCCACGCTGGCCAAGTACACGCTGGCGCAGTGCGAGCGGGCTGCGAACGCCGCTCGTGCGGCGGACTCGGCCGACGAGGCGCGCAGCGCCGCTCAGGCTGTGCTGTCCGGCGAGTAGACGGGATTCAGCAGATCCAGGAGGGGCTTTCCCCCGTGTGGCGGGAAGCCCCTCCTGCTGTGTGGCTGCTGCGTATCAGCGGTGGGGATCCGCCGGGTCTGCTCCGATGTCGAATCCCGCGCAGTACTCCACACCGGATTCCGGGGAGACGGGCTCTCCGGTGTCCGCGTCGGTGCAATAGGCGTTGAAGACCTCGCCCGCGGTGAGGGGGGCGAGGGCTCCGTGGGCCAGGCGCCAGCCGTGGACACGGTCCGGGCTGTCGGGGGCGCTGGTGCGCAGGACGACTCCCCCACGCGATTCCAGGGCGATGGCCACCGCGAGGACGGTGGCGAACTCCGCGCCCTCCGCGCTGTCGAGGCGGGCGGGTCCCGCGGTGTCGCGGTGGGTGTGGAGCACGGCCAGGAGCTGGTCGTTGTCCGTCGGGGTGCTGCACACCAGATGGTGGGTGCCCGGTCCCGCCGTTTCCAGCAGCCGCATGAGGAGGTGCGAGGCGCGGTCGAAGGCCGCGCGTCCGACGTCCTGGCCGCAGTCGGCGCAGGCGCCGAGGTCGGCGAGGACGAGGGTGGCGTACTCCCAGGTGGCCTGGCGGACCGCGCGGGAGACGAGGACGGGGATGAGGTCGCTCAGGCGTTGGCCGGTGTAGGCGACCGTGGCTCCGGCGGCGGCGATCTCCGCGGTGAACCGGCTGCGGCTGGCGCCGGTGTCGGCGTCGAGGCCCGATTCGGCGCAGAACTCCGCGTAGTCCTCCGGGTCGAAGAGGGCGACGGTGGTGTGCACGCCTTGGGCCGCGAGCGCTTTGAGCAGGCCCTCGACCTGCTGGAGGTAGACGGTGTGGTCGTCGAAGGCGAAGGTGCGGTAGCGCCGCATGGCCGCGAAGTCCTGTGCGTCGGCGAGGAGTCCGATCGTGCTGGGTGCTTCGCGGCGCAACGTGCGTCGCATGGTGGTGCTGTGCTTCGTGTGGTGGGTGGTGCTCTTCTCGGTGTGGCCGGTCTGCGCCATGTGTCCCCCTGTGCGCGGTGAATCCTTGCTCACTCAGAGTAATCAGGGGGACTGACAAGCGGCTCAGCGGCGCCGGTTCGCGGCCAGTTCGGCGTAGAAGTGGAGGAGGTCGACGTTGTCGACGGAGCCCGGGTTGACCGCCTTGGCCAGCTCGGTTCCCTGGAGGAGGCGCTTGACCGGAACCTCGATGCGCTTGCCGGTGAGGGTGTGCGGGATGGCGGGGACCTCGATGACCTCGTCCGGTACGTGGCGCGGGGAGAGGTTCTCGCGGATGGTGTGCTTGATCGCCGCGCGCAGGTCGTCGTCGAGGGTCGCGCCGTCGGCGAGGTGGACGAAGAGCGGCATCCAGTAGCCGCCGTCGGGCTCTTCGAGGCCGATGACGAGGGATTCGCGGATCTCGGGGAGCCGTTCGACGGCCTCGTAGATGTCGGCGGAGCCCATGCGGACGCCCTGGCGGTTCAGGGTGGAGTCGGAGCGGCCGTGGATGATCACGGAGCCGTGGTCGGTGAGGGTGATCCAGTCCCCGTGCCGCCAGACGCCGGGGTACATGTCGAAGTAGCTGTCGTGGTAACGGCTGCCGTCGGGGTCGTTCCAGAAGCGGATCGGCATGGACGGGAGCGGATTGGTGACGACGAGTTCGCCGACCTCGCCGATGAGGGGCTTGCCGGCCGGGTCCCAGGACTGGAGGTCGGTGCCGAGGCAGGGGGCCTGGAGTTCGCCGATGTGGACGGGGAGGGTGGGGACGGCTCCGGCGAAGCAGCTGCAGACGTCGGTGCCGCCGCTGACGGAGGCGATCCAGAGGTCTTCGGCCACCTCGTCGTGGAGCCAGCGGAAGCCGTCGGGCGGGAGCGGGGAGCCGGTGGTGGCGACGCACTGGACGCGGGAGAGGTCGAAGTCGCGGCCGGGGTGGATGTCGGCCTTGCGGCAGGCCATGACGTACGCGGCGGAAGTGCCGAAGAGGGTGGCGCCGGTCTGTTCGGCGACCCGCCATTGTGCGCTGACGTCCGGATAGCCGGGGCTGCCGTCGTACAGGACGACGGTGGTGCCGGTGAGGAGGCCGGAGACGAGGAAGTTCCACATCATCCAGCCGGTGGAGGTGTACCAGAAGAAGCGGTCCTCGGGTCCGAGGTCGCAGTGCAGTCCGATCTGCTTGAAGTGTTCGAGCAGGATGCCGCCCTGGGACTGGACGATGGCCTTGGGCAGGCCGGTGGTGCCGGAGGAGTAGAGGACCCAGAGCGGGTGCTCGAAGGGGACCTGTTCGAAGACCGGCTCGGTGTCGGCGGAGGTGAGGGCGGCCCAGGCGAGTGCCCCTTCGGGGACGTCGGTGCCCAGGAGCGGGATGTGGACGACGGCGCGCAGGGTGGGCAGTTCGCGGCGGAGCTCGGCGACGGTCTCGGTGCGGTCGTGCTCCTTGCCGCCGTAGCGGTAGCCGTCGACGGTGAACAGGACGACGGGTTCGATCTGCTGGAACCGGTCGAGGACGCTGCGGGCGCCGAAGTCGGGGGCGCAGGAGGTCCAGATGCCGCCGACCGCCGCGGTGGCGAGGAAGGCGACGACGGCCTGCGGGATGTTGGGGAGGTAGCCGCTGACGCGGTCGCCGGGGGTGACGCCGAGGGCGCGGAGTTCGGCGGCGAGCGCGCCGACCTGGCGGCGGAGCTCGGCCCAGCTGATGGGGAGCTGGGTGTGGGTCTCGTCGACGTACAGCAGGGCGGGGGTGTCGGCGCGGGAGGGGTCCTCGGCGGTGCGCAGGGCGTGTTCGGCGTAGTTGAGGGTGGCGCCGGGGAACCAGGTGGCGCCGGGCATCGCGCGGTCGCCGAGGACGCTTTCGTACGGCGTGGAGAAGCGGATGTCGAACCACTCGGCGACGGCCTGCCAGAAGGTGTCGAGTTCGTCGACGGACCAGCGGTGCAGGGCCGCGTATCCGCCCTCGGCCGGGGCGCCGTACCGGGCCGCGGCCCAGTTCTGGAAGCGGGTGACGGCCGCGGCCTCGATGCGGTCGGGGCCGGGCTGCCAGAGCGGGGCGTCGGGCGTGGCTGCGGTCATGAGGGCTGCTCCCTGGCTGTACGGGTACGCGGGGTGGGCGTGTCGACGCGCACGGGCCGGGGTGTGCGCGTGAGCGGCTGACACGGACGATGCCATGTGATCGTCTTCGGCACCAGGGTGGCCCGGTGTGACGGGGGTTCCTGTTCGCGGGGCGCGGCATGGGTGAACGGGAGTTGAACGGAAGGTTCTGCGGGTCGGGCGGGTGGCAGGGTGTGCGCCATGGACGGTCGTGACCTGGTGCGTCGGGTGAGGTTGGTCGGTTCGGTGCGGGGGCTGCGCACGGTGCGTTCGGCGTGGCGGCGGCGGTCCGCGGACGCGGCGGCGCTGCCGGCGCGCGGGGTGGAGCGGGCCCGGGTGCCCGGTGCGCTGACGGGTGCGGAGCCGGGTCCCGGCGGGGGTGTGGTGCGGTTCGCCCGTTCGGAGCTGCGCATCCGTGTGTCGGTGGGCGGTGCGGTGTTCTGGGCGTGGGACGGGGCGGAGCCGCTGCCGTCGTACGCGGTGACGGGCGAGGCGCCCGCGCCGGATCCGCGGGCGGTGCTGGAGCCGGACAAGGACGGCGGCTGGCAGGTGGTCTCGGAGCGGCTGACGGTGGTGGTGTCACGGACCGGGGCGGTGGAGCTGCGGACGCCGGGCGGGTTGCTGTTGCGGCGGGAGCTTCCGCCGCGCTGGTGGGAGCCGGTGGGCGGGGGGCCGGTGCGGTGGGTGCAGCGGTCCGAGGTTCCTGCGGACGCGCGGTTCTTCGGTCTGGGCGGGCGGGCGGCGGGGCCCCGGTTGCGGGACGGGGTGTACGGGCTGTGGAACACCGATCCGGGCGGGCGTTTCGGTCCGGGGGACGATCCGCTGTATCTGACGATGCCGGTGCAGGTGGTGGTGTCGGACGCGGGGACGCATCTGATGTTCCACGACAACAGCTGGGCGGGGCGGGTGGTGCTGCGGGAGGGCGAGGAGGGCGCCGGTTCGGGGCATGACCGGCCGGGCGCCTGCGAAGTGCGGATGGAGGGCGGGCCGCTGCGCTGCTGGGTGGTGGCGGGGACGCCGGCCCGGGTGCTCCAGGGGTGGACGGCGCTGACGGGTGCGCCCGCGCTGCCGCCGTCCTGGGCGCTGGGGCCGCAGCACGCCCGGTGGGGGTTCGGCAGCGAGGTGGAGGTGCGGCGGGTCGTCGACGGGTACCGGGAGCGGGGGCTGCCGCTGTCGGTGCTGCATCTGGACATCGACCACTACGACGCGCACCGGGTGTTCACGGTGGACCGTGAGCGGTTCCCCGATCTGGCCGCGCTGGCGAAGGAGCTGCGCGAGGACGGGGTGCGGCTGGTGTCGATCGTGGATCCGGCGGTGAAGGCGGAGCCGGGCGAGGCGGTGTTCGACGGGGGCGTGGCGGTCGGGGAGCGGGGGGCGTACGTCCGGGACGCGCGGGGGCGGGTGGTGGTCGGGGAGGTGTGGCCGGGGGCCTCGGTCTATCCGGACTTCACTGATCCGCTTGTGCGGGATTGGTGGGGATCTCTGTACGAGGAACGGCTTGCGCAGGGCTTCTCGGGGGTCTGGCACGACATGAACGAGCCGGTGTCGTTCGCGGCGTTCGGGGATCCGTCGCTGCCGCGTTCGGCCCGGCATGTGCTGGAGGGCGCCGGCGGTGATCATCGAGAGGCGCACAACGTGTACGCGCTGGCGATGGCACGGGCGGGTTATGAGGGGCTGCTCCGGTTCCGTCCGGAGGAGCGGCCGTTCCTCTTCTCGCGGTCGGGCTGGGCGGGGATGCAGAGGTACGGGGGCACCTGGTCCGGTGATGTGTCGACGGGGTGGCCTGGGCTGCGGGCGTCGTTGTCGCTGGTGGTGGGGCTCGGGCTGTGCGGGGTGCCGTATTCGGGTCCGGATGTGGGCGGGTTCGACGGGTTTCCGTCGCCGGAGCTGTATCTGCGGTGGTTCCAGCTGGGGGCGTATCTGCCGTTGTTCCGGACCCATGCGGCGATCGGCGCGGGGCGGCGGGAGCCGTGGGAGTTCGGTCCCGAGGTGCTGGAGCACGCGCGGGCGGCGCTGGTGGAGCGGGAGCGGCTCCGCCCGTACTTCGTGACGCTGTCGCACCTGGCGCGGCTGACCGGTGCGCCCTATGTACGGCCGATGTGGTGGGGCGCGCCGGGCGACCGGGCGCTGCGGGAGTGCGAGGACGCGTTCCTGCTGGGTGATGCGCTGCTGGTGGCTCCGGTGCTGGAGGCCGGGGCGCGGCGGCGGGCGGTGCGGCTGCCCCGGGGGCGGTGGTACGACACGGCGACGGGGCGGGCGTACGAAGGACCGGGCCAGGTCCTGGTCGAGGCTCCGCTGTCGAGGGTGCCGGTGCTGGCGAGGGCGGGCGCGGTGATTCCGGTGCGGGGTGCGGGCGGCGGCCCGGAGCTGGAGGTGTGGGCGCCCGCGCCGGGATGTACGGGCGGCGGGCTGGTGGTGCGGGACCCGGGCGACGGGTGGGCGGAGGCGGAGGTCGAGCGGTATGTGACGCGGTGGGAGGGCGACCGCGTGGTGGTGGAGCGGGACGGCTCGGAGGACGGGGTCGACTGCCCGGTGCGGGTGCGGGGGGTCCGGGGGCGGGATTAGGCCGTGTCGTCGCACTCCCGTCGTCGCCCGAAGGGCGCGCGGGCGGTCGACGGCAGGGC
>NZ_NTGZ01000301.1 GCF_002551245.1 Streptomyces sp. rh34 | reverse complement strand
GACCTCGACGGGTACGGACTCGCCGGTGAGCATGGAGGCGTCCACGGCGGAGGAGCCCTCGACCACGGTCCCGTCCGTCGCGATCTTCTCCCCGGGACGCACGGCGAAGCGATCACCGACGACGAGCGTGTTCGCCGGGACGCGGACCTCCCTGCCGCCCCTGAGTACCGCGACGTCTTTGGCTCCCAGGCCCATCAGCGCCCGCAACGCAGCCCCGGACCTCCGCTTGGCACGGGCCTCCAGATAGCGGCCGAGCAGGATGAACGTGATGACCCCGGCCGCCACCTCCAGGTAGATCGTCGAGCCGGCGTCGGCGCGCGAGACGGTGAGGTCGAAGCCGTGGCGCATGCCGGGCATGCCCGCGCCGCCGATGAACAGGGCCCACAGCGACCAGCCGAACGCGGCGAGCGTGCCGAGCGAGACCAGCGTGTCCATCGTCGCCGCGCCGTGCCGGAGGTTGGTCCAGGCGGCACGGTGGAAGGGCAGGCCGCCCCAGACGACGACGGGCGCGGCGAGGGTGAGGGACAGCCACTGCCAGAAGTCGAACTGGAGGGCCGGGACCATCGCGAGCAGGACGACGGGGACGGCGAGCGCGGCGCAGACGACGAGGCGCTGCCGGAGCGCGCCGACGGAGGCGTCCTGCTCCGCCGCGGCGTCCCGGGCGGCGAATTCCGGGGCGGGCTCCGGGGCCGGGCCCGCGGCGGCATCGGCGCCCGGGCTCGTGGCGGTGTCCATGACGGTGTCCGTACGGCGGGCCTCGTCGGCGTACGGGTCGGCGTACGTGTCCGGGGCGGCGGCCGAGGGGGCGAGGGCCTCGGCTTCTGCCGGTGCCTTCCGTTCCGGCTGTGCGACGGGACGGGCCGTGTAGCCGGTCCTCTCGACCGTGGCGACGAGGTCTCCCAGCTTCAGCCCTTCGCCGAAGGTGACGCGGGCCTTCTCGGTCGCGTAGTTCACCGTGGCGGTGACGCCGTCCATGCGGTTGAGCTTCTTCTCGACGCGGGCCGCGCACGAGGCGCAGGTCATCCCGCCGATCACGAGTTCGGCGTGGGAGGCGTCGGCGGCCGGGAGGCCGCCTGCTGCTGTGCTGGCCATGTCCGGAACTCCTGTAGCAACGCAGATCGGGCCGTACTCCACCAGTATCGACTGGTGGGGTACCGCCCGACGGCCCGCGGGGTGCTGCTGCTCCGGACCGGCCTTCAGGCGGCCGGGCCGAGGAGCTCGTACCCGGCCTCGTCGACGGCGGCACGGACGGCGTCCTCGGCCAGCGGGGCCTCGGACGTGACGGTGACCAGGCCGGTGGCGGCGACGGCGGCGACCGAGGTCACGCCCGCGATCCCGGAGATCTCCTCCGACACGGAGCCCTCGCAGTGGCCGCAGGTCATGCCCTTGACCTGGTAGACGGTGGTGACCGGGCCGGGCTGCTCGATCTGCACGTCGGCCGCACCGTCGTGGCAGGAACCGGTGGGCGTGCAGCAGGAACCGGTGGCCTGGGGGGTCTCGGTCTCGGCGGTCATGACGTTCTCCTCTTCGCGAACACGTTTCGGCGGTGTGGCGGGGCGCAGGGGGTCGCGGAGGACTCCCCGGCATCCCGTCACTTTCATACTATACCCCTAGGGGGTATCAACGCGACCCGGTGGTGCCGCGTGCCGGTCCGGTGGTCGCCTACGGTGCGCGCGGGGCCCGGTGCGGCGCGTCGTCGCCGACCAGGGGGTCCAGGTAGCGGAACATGATCGTCTTCAGCTCCTGGACGTAGGCCGCGCGCTCCTCGCCCTCGTGGGCCATGATCAGGTCCAGTCCGGCCTTGAAGAGCATGAAGGCCATGTCGGCGATGCGGTGGACCTGGGCGGCCGGTACGTCCGGGAGGTAGTCGGCGAGCACCGATTCGACCCGCGTCAGCATCGTGGCGTGCAGCGTGTCGTGCTCCTCGGTGATCCGGCCGGGGATCTCCGAGCCGTGCATCAGGACGGAGAAGGCCGGGTTCTCGCAGTTGAAGGCGATCAGCGGGTCGAGGATGGCGTCCAGCATGCGGTCGAGCGGCAGCTCGATATGGCTCTGCGTGAAGGCGGCGCCGTAGGTGTCCCGCCAGCGGTTGAGCAGCTGGTCGCCCAGCTCGACGGCGATGGCCTCCTTGTTCGGGAAGAACTGGTAGAGCGTGCCCGGCGACACTCCGGCCTCGCGGGCGATGGCGTTGGTGCTCGACGCGGTGTAGCCGCTGGTGCAGAAGACGCTGGCGGCGGCCCGGAGCAGTTGGGCGATACGGGCCTCGCCGCGGGCCTGGCGGCGGCGCGGACGGGTGGGCCCCGGCGTTCCGTCGGCCGCGCCGGCGGTGGATCCGCCGTCCGCTCCGTCCGCCGCGGCGCCCTTGGTGGCTCTGGCCTCCGACACGGTCAATCCCCAGCTCTCGTGATGCGGTTGACAAACACGAATGATCGCTCGCATTCTGGTGAAACGCGAGCGACTACTCGTGTTTGCCGGGTAAGTGGCAACGATCGACCCATGCTGCCTTGTGCCGCCCGGGTCTCGGTGAAGGGGACACCGCACCATGTCCGAAGTCAACCGTTCCGCCCCGCCGCCGGCCGGCGGCTGGACCCGGTTCGTCACCGCCCGGCCGCGGCTCGCGCTGCTGGCCGCGCTGGTGATCACCGCGCTCGCCGTGTTCGCGGGGAGCGGGGTCGCGGACCGGATGGGCAGCGGCGGCTGGCAGGCCCCCGACGCCGAGTCGACCTACGCGACCGAGGTGCTGGCGCGGGAGTTCCCCGCCTCCCAGCCCAACCTGCTCCTCCTGGTCGACAGCGGTTCCGCGACCGTCGACGACCCGGCGGTGACCGCCGAAGCCGCCCGCCTGGTCGAGCGGCTGAGGGCGGAGCCGGGGATCTCGGGCATCGGGTCCTACTGGGAGACCGCGTCACCCGCCCTGCGCTCCGAGGACGGCCACGAGGCGGTCATCGCCGCCCGGATCGGGGGCGACGAGAAGACCGCGGGCGAGACCCTCGACCGGATGGCCCCCGCCTTCGCGGGGGAGCGGGGGCCGGTGACGGTCTCCCTCGGCGGGCCCGTCGCGGTGCAGCACGAGATGCAGACGATCATCCAGGAGGATCTGCTGCGGGCCGAGCTGATCGCCCTGCCGGTGACGCTCGTCCTGTTGGTCATGGTCTTCGGCAGCGCCGTCGCCGCGATGCTGCCGCTCGGTGTCGGCATCGTCGCCATCCTCGGCACCAACGCCGTGCTGCGGGGGCTGACGGAGTTCACCGACGTCTCGGTCTTCGCCATGAACCTCACCACCGCGCTCGGCCTCGGACTCGCCATCGACTACGCCCTGTTCATCGTCCGCCGTTTCCGCGAGGAGCTGACAGGCGGCGCGGATCCCCGGACCGCGGTGGGCACGACACTGCGGACCGCCGGGCGTACGGTGCTGTTCTCGGCGCTGACCGTGGCGGTGTCCCTGTCGGCCATGCTCGTCTTCCCGCAGTACTTCCTGCGGTCCTTCGCCTACGCGGGGATCGCCGTGGTCCTCCTGGCCGCGGCCGCCGCACTGATCCTGCTGCCCGCGGCCCTCGTGCTGCTCGGCCACCGGATCAACGCGCTGGACCTGCGCCGGCTGTTCCGCCGGAAGGAGGCGTCCTCCGCCGACGGTGCCGTCACGTCGCCCGGCCGGGGATGGGCACGGCTGGCCGCGCTGGTGATGCGCAGGGCGCCCGTCTTCGCCATCGTCACCACCGTCGGGCTCCTGCTGCTCGGACTGCCCTTCCTGGGCGTCAAGTTCGGCACGGCGGACGACCGCCAGCTGCCGGCCTCGGCGCAGTCCCGGGTGGTCCAGGAACACATCCGCGACGGGTTCCCCGGCAGCCCCGGCGGCGGCCTGGAGGTGCTGGCCGAGGGGCAGGGATCCCCCGCCGACTACGCGACCCTGAAGGACCGGATCGAGCAGCTCCCCGGCGTCCTGCGGGTCGACGGTCCGGTCACCGGGGACGCCGTCGCCTACTACAGCGTGCTGCCCGAGGGAGAAGTCGTCGGCGAGGAGACCCAGCGGCTCGTACGGGACCTGAGGGCCGTGCCCTCCGCCCCCTCCCTGGACACCTCGGTGACGGGCGCGGCGGCGGTCCTCGTCGACTCCAAGGGCGCCATAGCCGACCGGCTGCCCTGGGCGGTGGGGATCATCGTGGTGGTCACCCTGCTCCTGGTCTTCCTGCTCACCGGCAGTGTGCTCATCCCGCTCCAGGCGGTCGTGCTCAACGCCCTCAGCCTGACCGCGATGTTCGGAGCGGTGGTCTGGGTCTTCCAGGACGGCAATCTCTCCGGGCTGCTCGCCTTCACCAGCACGGGCGACATAGAGACCACGCTGCCCGTCCTGATGTTCTGCGTCGCCTTCGGACTCTCCATGGACTACGGGGTCTTCCTGATATCCCGGATCAAGGAGGAACACGACCGCACGGGCGACCACGAGCACTCCGTCACCTTCGGGCTCCGGCACACCGGCGGACTGATCACCGCGGCCGCCGTGATCCTCGCGGTCGTGATGGTGGCCATCGGCACCTCCCGGGTCACCAACACCAAGATGCTGGGACTCGGCATCGCCCTCGCCGTCCTGATGGACGCCATGGTGGTGCGCGGTCTGCTGGTCCCCGCGGTGATGAAGCTGATGGGCCGCTCCACCTGGTGGGCCCCCGCGCCCCTGCGCGCCTTCCACCGCAGGTTCGGCCTCAGCGAAGGGGACACGGCCCCGGCCGGCGCCGCCGCTCCGCAGGCTCCGGGCGATCGGGCCGGCCCCACGGAGGCGGAGCCCGGGCCGGATGCGGCGAAGCTCGCCGAACCGGCGAGACGCTGACAGGCGCCCCGGGGCGCGAGGGCGGGAAAGCCGTTCGGAAACAGCCCTCGGGGAGGCCGGGAACACCCCCGGAGCGGGCTCTGGTGGGCCTGCCGGACACCGAACGGGTGGACGTCGGGGGACCGCCTCCCGACCCGTCCCGGAAGGCGCCACAAGCTTGCCGGCGGCATCGGTGAAAGGTCGCTGACCTGGGATTTCGTGCTCCGGTTGCCTAAAATTACCCCATCGGAAAAGGGGGCCCGGATGGACCGGAACGTGACCACGACGGACGATGTGCTGGCGCTGATGGACGGGCTGTTCGCCCCGGGAGCGGACCGGTGGACGGCCGGCGGGGCGGCCTGGTGGGACGACTTCTACGCGGACCGTTCGAAGCCGGTGCCGTTCTTCGTGGACAAGCCCGACGAGAACCTCGACGCGTATCTCCGCCAGGGACTGATCACCCCGGGCAGGGCACTTGAGCTCGGCTGCGGCCCCGGCCGTAACGCACTGCACCTGGCCTCGCTCGGCTTCGACGTCGACGCGGTCGACCTCTCCCCGGGGGCGCTCGCCTGGGCCCGGGAGCGGGCCGAAGAGGCAGGGGCCCGCGACATCCGGTTCCACCGCGGTGACGCGTTCGCCCTGACGGCGGCAGGGGCCGCCCTGGACGGCCCCTACGACCTGATCTACGACTCCGGCTGCTTCCACCACCTGCCGCCCCACCGGCGCATCAGCTATCTCGCCCTCCTGGAGCGCTGCCTCGCGCCCGGCGGCCACTTCGCGCTCACCTGCTTCGCCGCCGGGGAGGGCGGGATGGGTTCGGAGCTGCCGGACGCCGAGCTCTACCGGGCGGGCGGTCTGCAGGGCGGACTCGCCTACTCGCCCGAGGCGCTGCGGCAGATCTTCTCCGGCCTGACGGAGATCGAGCTGCGCCGTATGAACGACGAGGGGCCCCAAGCCCCGCTCTTCGGGGAGTCGTTCCTCTGGACGGCCCTCTTCCGGGCGCCCGCCCGGAAATGACGGGCCCGGACCGTGCGGGCGGGGCCGCCGTGCGAGGAGGGATCAGCGGCCCCGGTTGCGGGGGCGGGAGGCGACCCAGGCGCGGACGGTGTCTCCGTACCAGTACGGCTTCCCGTTCTTCACCTGGTCGGGCGGGGGCAGGAGCCCGTGCTTGCGATAGGAGCGGACGGTGTCCGGCTGGACCTGGATGTGCGCGGCAATGTCCTTGTAGGACCAGAGCGTTCCGTCGGTCATCAGTGACACCTCTCAGCGCTTCGCTGCTCTGCTGCGCTCCGCAGCACAGGCGGACGATCACTCAGCCTGTGCTCGGTTGAACGACCCCGGACGGCAGGCGGCGTGGGGCTGTCGACCGACTGTGACAGAAACCCCACGCAACCGAGATATGTGTGCCGAAACGGTTACTGCTGTGGCAGAAGGGATGAACCGGCTCCGGTGACGCCGGGCGCGGTCGTTGTCCGACCCGGCTGCCACGATGGAGGCCATGAGCACTTCCGAACGCCCGATGCCCCCGCTGGTCGCCGACGAACGTACCTCCCTGGAGAGCTGGCTCGACTTCTACCGCGCCACCCTCGCCCAGAAGTGCGCGGACCTGTCCGATGAGGGCCTGCGCGAGGCGTCCGCGACGCCCTCGCCGATCACCCTGCTCGGACTGCTCCAGCACCTGGCGGAGGTCGAGCGGAACTGGTTCCGCCGCGTGCTCGCGCAGGAGGACGCCCCGCCGCTCTTCGCCCCTCCGGCCGGCGGCGGGGACGGAGCCGAGGGCCGTGACGGCGGCTGGGATCTCGCCGAGGACTCCACCTACGAGCAGGCGCTCGCGCGATGGGAGGCCGAGGTGGCAACGGCCCGGCAGAACTGCGCGGTCCGAGCGCTCGACGACACCAGCCCGTTCATGGGCGCGCAGGTCACGCTGCGGTGGATCTACACCCACATGATCGGCGAGTACGCCCGGCACTGCGGCCACGCCGACCTGGTCCGCGAACGCGTCGACGGACGCACGGGAGTCTGACCCCGCGCGGCCGGAGGCGACCCGGGGCCCCGGAGGGCCAAGGAGCTCTCAGGCCGTGGCGCCGGGCCTTCCGCAGGAGCGGAGGAACTCCCGGGTGCGGCGGGCGATGGGCAACGGCTTGTCCGGCGGACACGGATACATGTCCTGCTCCACGATGGCGAACAGGTCGACGTCCAGGGCCCGGGCCGCGTCCAGGACCGGCCCCAGGGCGGGGACCCCGCCGGGCGGCTCGCACATCACGCCCCTGGCCACCGCCGGGCCGAACGGCACCTCGTCCGCCACCACCGTCGCCAGGATCTCCGGATCGACCTGCTTGAGGTGGAGGTAGCCGATGCGTTCCCCGTACGTCTCGATGAGCTTGACGCTGTCGCCGCCGCAGTAGGCGTAGTGCCCGGTGTCCAGGCAGAGCGAGACGAGGTCCGGATCCGTGGCGTCGAGGAAGCGGTTGACGTTCTCCTCGGTGTCGATGTGGGTGTCCGCGTGCGGGTGCACGACGATCCGCAGCCCGAACCGCTCCCGGACCTCCCGGCCCAGCCGCTCCGTCTGCGCGGTCAGATCACGCCACTGCGCGGGGGTGAGCACCCGGTCCTCCAGCACCTCGCCCGTCTTGTCGTCGCGCCAGAAGGAGGGGATGACGACCAGGTGTTCGGCGCCCATGGCCCGGGTCAGCCCGGCGATGTCCGCGACATGCGCCCACGTCCGGTCCCAGACGTCCGGGCCATGGTGCAATCCGGTGAAAACGGTCCCGGCGGAGACCGTGAGCCCCCGGCCGCGGGTCTCGTCCGCCAGCCGGGACGGGTCGGTGGGCAGATAGCCGTACGGGCCGAGTTCGATCCACGCGTACCCGGCCTCGGCCACCTCGTCGAGGAAGCGCTGCCACGGCACCTGCCGCGGGTCGTCGGGGAACCACACACCCCAGGAGTCGGGGGCCGAGCCGATACGGATGCGGTCCGAGGAGCGGACGGAGGGGGTCATAACGCCCAGCCTCAGGGCCCGTGCGGAAGAGTGTCAAGGGTTCGTCCGAATGTCCGGACAAAATGTTGACAGGGTTCCCGGGAGGGGACTAGACCTGGGACCAGCCGGCCACCGGTGGGTCGAAGGGATGGGCATGCCTGAGCCGTACGACGTGATCACCATGGGGCGGATCGGGGTGGACCTCTACCCGCTGGAGGTCGGGGTACCGCTCGCCCGCGTCGAGACGTTCGGCAAGTTTCTCGGCGGCTCCCCGACGAACGTCGCGGTGGCGGCGGCCCGGCTGGGGCGGCGGACGGCCGTGATCACCCGGACCGGACAGGACGCCTTCGGCGCGTATCTCCACCAGGAACTGGAACGGTTCGGCGTGGACGCCCGCTGGGCGACGGCCGTGGAGGAGTATCCGACCCCGGTCACCTTCTGCGAGATCTTCCCGCCGGACGACTTTCCGCTCTACTTCTACCGGCGGCCCAAGGCCCCCGATCTGGAGATCCACGCGCCGGATCTCGACCTGGACGCGGTGCGCGACGCCCGGATCTTCTGGATGACGGGCACCGGACTCAGCGCCGAGCCGAGCCGCTCCGCGACCCTGGCCGCCCTCGCGG
>NZ_NTGZ01000300.1 GCF_002551245.1 Streptomyces sp. rh34 | reverse complement strand
TCCCAGGAGCCCGTGCGGCGGGCGCTGCGGCTGCCCGGCGGGATACCGCTGCCGCCGTCCGCGCTGCCCGCGACACGGGCGATCGGACTGCACACCGCCGCGGTGGAGGCCGCGAAGTGGGCGGCCGGGCTGCGCACGAGCCCGGCGGTGTGGCGCCTGGACACCCGCACCCTGGCGACGGACCTGCACCCGGTGACCCGCAGGCCGCAGTGCCCCGGGTGCGGCGTCCCGGGGCTGGTCGCCGCCCGTGCGCTGCGGCCGGTGGTGCTGGAGTCCCGCGCCAAGTGCCGCGCGGAGGGGGGCGGTCACCGGGCCGTCGCCCCGGCCGTTCTGTGGGACCGCCACCGGGGACTCGTCGGGCCGGTCACCGGCGTCGTCGCCGAGGTGCGCGAGGCGCCGGGCACACCGGACGGGCTGCACCACTACGTGTCCGGGCGCAACCTCGCCATCGCCGGGCACGACCTGGCGAACGTGCGGGCCGGGCTGCGCAGTCACAGCGGGGGCAAGGGCACCACGCCCGAGGAAGCACGGCTGGGGGCGCTGTGCGAGGCGGTGGAGCGTTACTCGGCGACCCGGCAGGGCGACGAGGCCGTGGTACGGGAGACCCTGCGGGGGCTGGGCGACGCGGCACTGCACCCGAACGCGGCCCAGCTGTACGCCGACTGGCAGTTCCGGGAGCGTGAGGCCTGGAACGCCCGGCACGCGGGCGCCCCCTTCCAGCTGGTGCCGCCGCCCTTCGACCCGCGCTCGGCCGCGGAGTGGACGCCGCTGTGGTCGCTCGGCTCCCGACGCACGCGCTATCTGCCCACCTCGATGCTGTACTTCGGGCCCGGTCCCGACGGGCGGACCCGCGCGCCCTGGGCTGACTCCAACGGGAACGCGGCCGGAAGCAGCCTGGAGGACGCCGTACTGCAGGGTCTGCTGGAGGTGGTCGAACGGGACGCGGTGGCCCTGTGGTGGTACCACCGCACGCGGCAGCCGGGCGTCGACCTCGACGCCTTCGACGAGCCGTGGCTCGCCGACGCCCGTGCGGCGTACGCCCGTTCGGGGCGCGAGATGTGGGCGCTGGACCTCACCGCTGACCTGGGCGTACCGGTGGTCGCGGCGGTCTCCCGCAGAACCGGACGTCCGGCGGACGAGCTGGGCGAGGGGCTTGCCCTCGGCTTCGGCGCGCACACCGACCCCCGGGTCGCGGTGCGCAGGGCGGTCACCGAGCTGGGCCAGCTGCTGCCGCCGGACAGCGCCGCGGGGCAGCGGGCCTGCGCGGACAGCGACGCGGACCTGTGCGCGTGGTGGACCGGCGCGACGCTCGCCGAGCAGCCGTACCTTGCCCCGGACCCGGCTGAGCGGGCGCGCACCGTAGCGGCCTGGGACGTCGTCGCGCACGATGACCTCCGGGAGGAGGTGCGGGCCGTGGAGCGCCTGCTCGCGGCGCGCGGTCTGGAGACGCTGGTGCTGGACCAGACCCGGCCGGACATCGGGCTGCCGGTGGTGAAGGTCGTCGTGCCGGGCATGCGGCACTTCTGGGCGCGGTTCGCGCCGGGCCGGCTCTTCGACGTGCCCGTCGAGCTGGGACGGGTCGCGCGGAAGCCCACCGTCGAGGAGCTCAATCCGGTGCCGCTCTTCGTGTGACCCGCGGGGCCCCGGCCGGCCGGGGCCCCGTGCCGTCGACTGCGCGTGCCCGATGAACGGGACATGGGATATGACTTCGTCATGACATCATCGAGGGGCAGACAGTCGGCCGCAGCGGAAGGGCCCGAGGCCGGGAGCGCCGCCCCGGCGGCCGGGTCGAAGGAGAGCCCCGGCCCTCGCCGAAGTCAAGACATACCGGCGCCCCAACTGGCCCGCACCATCACCATCGTGGCCCTGCTCTGCTACGGCGGAGTGACCGTGCTGAACCTGGTGGGGACCCGCCCCGGAATCACTCGGCTGCTGATCTGCGTCGCCTGCGTGCTGGCCGTGTTCACCGTGCAGATGCTCGTGTCCGCCCCCCGGGCCCAGCTCTGGACGCTGCGCCGGAAGACCGCCGCCCTGCTGGCACAGACCCTGCTCACCTATCTGCCACTCCTCTGGTTCGGCCTCAACTGGGGCAGCATGGAGGGCCCGTTAGGCGCCTCCTTCCTCGTGCTGCTCCCGTCCCGTTACGGCTGGTCGCTGTTCGGCGTGGTGCTGATCGTCACCCCGTTGCACGCGCTCGCCGCCGGCGCCACCCCGGACGCGGCCTCCTACTACACGGTCTCCGCCCTGCTGTCCGGGCTCGTCATCTACGGACTGGCGCGCCTGACCGAGCTGGTGAGCGAACTGCACGCCACGCGCGACGAACTGGCCCGCATGGCCGTCGGGCAGGAGCGGCTGCGGTTCGCCCGGGACCTGCACGACCTGCTGGGCTACAGCCTGTCCGCGATCGTCCTCAAGGGCACGCTGGCCCACCGCATCGGCCTGACCCAGCCGGAACGGGCGCGCGAGGAGACCCGTGAACTCGTGGACGTGGCCCGCCAGGCGCTGTCCGATGTGCGGCTGGTCGCCAGCAGCTACCGCGCGCTCTCCCTCACCGCCGAGGCCCGCTCCGCGGTCTCCGTGCTGCGCGCGTCCGGTGTACGGAGTGAAGTCGATGTCGCCTGCGGCCCGCTGTCCCCGGAGATCGACACCTTCCTCGCCACCGTGGTGCGCGAGGGGGTCACCAATATGCTGCGGCACAGCGCAGTGCGTCACTGTACGATAACGGCAACCCGTGACGGGGAAACCATTCTGCTGTCCGTGGTGAACGACGGAGTCCACGTGGACGGACGTGAGCAGGAGGGCGGGGGGTCGCCGCTCGGCGGGGAGCGGCGGGGGAACGGACTGGACAACCTTCACGAACGGTGCGTTGCGGTGGGCGGCAGGCTGAAGGCTGTCGTCCGTGAGAACGGGCTCTTCGAACTGGAGGTCCGTGCCCCGGTACGGCCGGCGGCGTAGGGGCCCTCGAAACGGCACGAGGGGGTCAGGAAGGGAAGGCAAGGGGATGCTCACCCTCAAAATCCTGCTGGCGGAGGATGTCCACATGGTGCGGGGGGCTCTCGTCGCACTGCTCCACCTGGAACCCGATCTGCGGGTCGTCGCGGCCGTGGACCGGGGCGACGCCATCGTGCCGACCGCGCTGGAGAAGAAGCCCGACGTGGCGGTCATCGACATCGACCTGCCGGGCACCGACGGCCTGACGGCCACGGCCGAGCTGCACAAGCGGATGCCCACCTGCCGCACGCTCATCCTGACCGGCATGGGGCGGCCGGGCACCCTGCGCCGAGCGCTGAGCACACAGGTGGGCGGCTTCCTGCTCAAGGACTCCGAGCCGGAGGAACTCGCCAAGGCGGTACGCCTGGTGGCGTCCGGTCAGCGCGTCATGGACCCGCATCTGGCGATGTCGGCGTGGGACTTCGTGGACAATCCGCTCTCCCCCCGCGAGCTCCAGGTGCTGCGGCTCGCGGCCCGCGGCGCGGACACCGCGGAGATCGCCGGGTGCCTGTACCTGTCGAAGGGCACGGTGAGCAACTACCTGACGGCCATCGTGAGCAAGCTCAGCGCCCGCAACCGCGTCGACGCCGTCCGGGTCGCGAGGAACGCCGGCTGGATTCCCTGAGTCCGGCCGCGCCCGGCGGGAGGCGGACCCCGGTCACCGGCGGCTCCGGTCGGCGACGAGGAGCCGGACCTCGGGCACCAGGCTCGCGTGCAGCGGCACGAGGGCTCCGCCGAGGAACAGCCCGCGCATGGCGGCCCGTTCCACCTTTCCGCTCGTGGTGTGCCGCACCGTGCCGGGCCGCACGATCAGCACACCGTCCGCGCGCACCCCGTGTTCCGCCACCAGGGAGTCCTGGATCACCTCGGTGAGGGCCGGCAGGTCCGTGCCGTAGCGGGTGCGCGCGCGCAACTCCTGCACCACGACCAGGTGTTCGCTCTCGCCGTGCACACCGAAGGCGATACCGGGGCCGAGGACCGTGCTGGTCCGGCGTACGGATTCCTCCAGGTCCTCCGGGTGGAAGGCGTTGCCCGCCAGGACGACGAGGTCCTTGGAACGGCCGGTGACGTACAGCTCGCCGTCCACCATCGCACCGAGGTCGCCGGTCCGCAGGAAGCCGCCCTCGCCCAGGGCCGTACGGGCCCGGAACAGTTCCTCGCTCTCCGCCGGACGCCGCCAGTACCCCTCGGCCGTACCCGGGCCGCGCACCCAGATCTCGCCGGTGACACCCTCGTCGAGCGGCATCCGCCCCGCCGGGTCGACGATGCGCACCTCGGTGCCGGGGGCCGGCGGGCCGCACGAGACCAGCGACCGTCCGCCGCCCGGGTGCCCGTCGTCGGCGAAGGTCCGCAGCCGGGGCCGCCCGGTGCGCGCGGCGCCGGTCACCAGCAGGGTCGCCTCGGCCAGTCCGTAGCAGGGGGTGAGCGCGCCGGGGCGCAGCCCGGCGGGGGCGAAGCGCGCGGCGAAGTCCCGGACCGTGGAAGCGCGGACGGACTCGCCGCCGCTCACCGCCGTACGCCAGTGGGACAGGTCGAGGCGGCCCGCCGGCAGGACCTCGTCCTCCCGCGCACAGCGCGCGTACGCCGAGTCGGGAGCGGCGCTGACGGCGATGCCGTGGTCGGACACCGCTTCCAGCCAGCGCAGCGGGCGGCGCGCGAAGGACTCCGGGGAGAGCAGCACGGACGTGGCGCCCTGCCACAGCGGGTGGATCAGCAGGCCGATGAGGCCCATGTCGTGGTGGAACGGGAGCCAGCCGCCGACCCGTTCGCCCTCCCGGATGCCGAGGGCCGCCGACAGGGCCCGGAGGTGGGCGAGCAGCGCGCGATGGCTGACGGGCACTCCGCGCGGGGCGCGCGTGGAGCCGGAGGTGTACTGGAGGACGGCCACGCTGTCGGGACCGGCCGCCGCGTCGGGTGGCGCCTCGGCCGGCGGGGCATCCGGCCCGCCGGCGGGGGCGGCGTCGGCCAGGACGCAGACGACGTCCTGGTGGCCGGTGCGCGCGAGCACCTGCGAGAGCGCGGGGGCCAGTGCGCGGGAGGTGAGGGCGCAGTCGACCGCCGCGTCCCTGGCGATGCCGGACAGCCGGGCGTCGTGATGTCTGCTGCCGCCCGGGGGCACCACCGGCACCGGCACCGCTCCGGCGAACAGGCAGGCCAGCAGGCTCGTGGCGAAGAGCATCCGGTCGCTGTGGGCCACCAGGACCCGCCCGCCCGGCCGGGTGTGGCCGCGCACCACGGGCGCCAGCGCCCGGGCCGCCGCGGCGAGGGCGCCGTAGGTGTACCGCCGCGCCCCGTCGCCCCCGGGCCCGTCGGGGAGCACAAGGAGGGCGTCCCGCTCCGGGTGGGTACGGGCCCGGTGCGCGAAGACCTCGGTGAACGTCCGGTTCCCGTCGCCGTCCATGCTGCCCTCTCCGCCGCTCCGCCGGTACGGACACCAGCTTGCGCCGGGCGGCTCGAACGGACCTCGCACGCGGGACGGGTGGGAGCGGAGCACCCGGGGCGGGCGGACGGGCGCCGCCTCAGCCTCCGGGGGCCGTCCGGGGGGGGTCGCGGTAGCGGACGTGCACGACCCGTTCGCCGTCGAGCGTGGCCAGGCACGCGAGCGACCGGCGGAGCCGCCGGTACTCCGGGTCGGACAGGGCCCGGTCGCAGTCCTCGGCCTCGCGCCACCACTGGAGCCCGACGTAGTTGAGCGGGTTGACCGAGGAGCACAGCAGGTCGGAACCGCCGAACT
The DNA here is from genome assembly GCF_002551245.1 of Streptomyces sp. rh34. GTDB lineage: Bacteria > Actinomycetota > Actinomycetes > Streptomycetales > Streptomycetaceae > Streptomyces. Next base: position 2,684 of record NZ_NTGZ01000300.1, on the reverse strand, counting down.
CCTCTTCCCTCGCGATGTGTTCGCTCAGCGCGGCGAACCTGGCCTCGAAGGCGTACCGGTCGTCCTCGTACATCAGCCGCGCCCAGGTGAGCAGGACGTTCAGGCCGCCCTCGGTAGCGGTGTGCCGCAGGGTGCGGAAGACGCTGTTCACCTGGTCGGCACTGGCCTCGACCAGCGGCCCGATGCGCTCGACATGGGCCCGGAACGCGGGCTCGCGTACGGTGTCGAGGAACCCGTCCAGCCGCTCCCAGTGCGCGAACTGGGTGTAGACCCGCGGCTGGGCGGCGGTGCGCAGCACCACCAGGTACCCGAAGTGCGGCCGGGAGGTCAGGAATTCGGCGTGCACGTCGCACGCCGCTTCGAAGGCGGTGTGGTCGCCCCGGACGGTGAGCCGGTTGACGATGGTCAGAGCGGCGGCTGGGTCACGATTGTCCACGGCGCTCCGCAAACCGCCCGGCGTGCCGCAGGGTGGTGGTGCTGTTGGCTCCGAGCGCTTCGCGGACCCGTGCCCGGGCGTCGGCCGGTGAGGCGTCCGTGCCGAGCAGGGCCCGCACGCCCTCCGGGTCCAGGACGACGGTGTGGGCGGAGGTGACCGCGACGGTGCCGTCCGCGGCCGGCTCGACGGTCCAGCGGCCGGTGTGGCAGGCCAGCGCCGGAGGGGTGCGCAGCTGTTTGTAGACGATGGTGCGCCGGCCGGGGAAGCACAGGCGCACGGACTCCGTGATGTGCTCCGAACCGTCCGGAGCGAGCGTGGCCATCTCCATCTGCTGCACGGTCGCGGCGGTCCGCGCGCCGTCGGAGGCCGGGTCGGACGCGGCCTCCTCCCGCAGATCGAGGCGGGCGACGTGCGGCAGCCGCTCGGGCCAGCGGTCGGCCCGCTCCAGAAAGGCGTACACCTCGTCGGCCTCGGCGCGGACGGTGTGCGTGTCGTGGAAGGAGAACCGCAACTCCTCGCGGTGGGCGCCCTGTTCCGCGGCGCGCTTGAGGGCGTCGAGCTCGGCGGCGCTGTTGCGGTCCACGGCCGCGGTGATGAGGCGCTCCGCCTCCGGGTCGTCGGCGACCGCCCGGAAGTCGTGGAGCAGGACGACCCGGCTCAGGCCGTCGTCGAGCGGCTCGACCCGCCAGGTGCCGCCCATCGACGCCACCGGCGGCGCGGGCACCAGCTGGCGGAACGCCACCGTGCGGGCCACCGGGTCGAGGGTGCGCACGGACGTCCAGTTGCGGACGGCCCCGTGGGCGGTGGCCCACAGGTGCAGCCGCTGCTCGCCGCCCTCCGGGGGCGCGTCCGCGAGCACGTCGACGTGTACGGTCGGGCCGAACAGGTCGGGCCAGCCGGACACGTCGGCCACGAGGCGGTGCACCGTGTCGGGCGGCGCGGCCACGGTGACGGCGTGCTCGGTGACGCGGACCGTGTCGCCCGGTGCCGGGGCGGAAGTCCTGGGTCCCATGGGGGACCTTCCCTTCGTAGATCGTCGACGGTGCGCTAATAGCAGGTAACTAGTCGATCCGACTCGGGCGCCGGTCGAGCCGGGGTGGAACGGCCCCGGCGGCCGCTCAGCGGGGGCCGTACCCCTCGGGGCGGCGGAGGATCTCCAGCACCGCGCACCCCCAGCTGTATCCGGCGCCGACGCTGACGAGGACGACGATGTCGCCCGGGGAGGCCCGGCCGGACACCATGAGGTGGTCGAGCCCGGCGAACTGGTCGCCCGCCCCGAGGTGGCCGACCGTGCGGCTCCACTCCCAGGGGGTGCGGTCAGGGTCGATGCCGAACGGGCCGTAGTAGATGGACTCCAGCCGGCGCCGCCCGAAGTGCGGCAGGACCACCCAGTCGGCGTCGGCCAGGTCGAGGCCCGCCTCGGAGAGCGCCCGTTTCACCGCGGTCTGCTGCCCCTCGTGGGCGCGGCCCATCACGGCGGACATCCCGACCCGCGAGACGAACGCCCTCTTGGCCCGGGCGAAGTCGACGGGCATGCCGTGGCTGAAGGGGGCGGGGCCGAACGGCTCGTCCCCGCGGTGCAGCGGCTCCAGCTCCGGGTCCGCGTGCAGGGCCAGCCCGCGCACGGAGGCGAAGCCGCCCCGGCGGGAGAGGACCAGGGCGGCGGCGCCGTCCGCGTAGGGCGTTCCGGGATCGGTGCGCCAGCGGTCGATGCCGGGGGCGCAGAACCGGTCGGCGGAAGTGAGCAGCGCGTCCCCCGTGCCGTGGCCGGCCCGCAGGTAGGCGGCGGCCAGGTCCATGGCGGCGAGGCCCCCGTTGGACATCTGCCGGATCTCGACGGCCTGGCAGCAGTTGCCGACCGTCTCGCGCTGGATGTAGGAGGCGACGGGCCACAGGTCCTGGCCCTGGTGGTAGGTGTCGGCGTGCAGCAGGAGGTCGATGTCCCCGGGGCCGGAACCGGCCCGTCGCAGCGCGGTCGCGGCCGCCGCGACGGCCATCTCGGCGGCGGACTCGTCCGCCGAGACGGCCACGGACTCCATGCCCGCGGCGTCGGCGATGCGCGGCGGGCAGTCGCCGGCCGCGACGGCGTCGGCCACCCGGAGGGTGCCGGGCAGCCGGACGGAGGTGGCCCTCACGTACAGGTCAGCTGCGGGCATGGTCACCCCTCCGCCGACGGGACCGCGAGGAGCCGGTCGGCGGTCCGGGCCCGCGGCCGGTCCAGCAGGGCGTGGCGTGCCATGTCGAGCAG
>NZ_NTGZ01000030.1 GCF_002551245.1 Streptomyces sp. rh34 | reverse complement strand
CCCTGGGGCTGCGCCGCAAGGACGGTACGGGCGCGCTGCTCGGGGCCAGGGACCGGCTGGCCGGGCTCCTCGGCCCGGCCGCCGAACTGCTGACCGTCGAGCCCGGGTACGAGATCGCGGTGGCCGCCGCCCTCGGCACGGCGGCGGACGCCGTGGCCGTCACGGACCCGGCCACGGCCGCCGACGCGATCCGGTTGCTGCGGGAACGGGACGCGGGGCGCGCGGCGATGCTGGTGGGCGCGGCCACCGCCACCGCAACCGGCGGGCCCCATCACGTACCGGAACAGTCCGGTGAGCAGGAACGCGGGCGGGAGGAAGCTCCCGTACGGGAGGAGGCCCTCGCAGGCGAAGAAGCCCTCGTACGCGAGGAGCCCCCCGTCCGCGAGGCCCCCGTCCGCGAGGCCCTCGTCCGCGAGGAAGCCCCGCGTCCCGCGGCTGCCGTGCTGCCCGGACAGGGCGGAGAGCCCGGAGGCATGGAGTCCGCATCCGCCGCGCAGCACCTCGGCACGGACGCCGCGGCGCTCCCGGCGCGTGGTGCCGCGACGACCACCGCCCCCGGCGTGCCCGCCGTCGGCGACCTGGTGCGGGGGCCCGCCGCGCTGCTCGGGGCCGTACGCCGACTCGTCCAGGACATGGTGGTCGTCGGGACGCTGGAGGACGCCGAGGAACTGGTGGCCGCGCGCCCCGGGATCACCGCGGTGACCGGTGAAGGGGACGTGCTCTCCGCCCACTTCGCACACGGCGGGTCCGCCGGGGCGCCCAGTCTCCTGGAGGTGCGGGCCTCCGTCGAGGCGGCCGCCGCCGAACTGGCCGGCCTCGCTGTGCGGTGCGAGGAGCTCGCCGAGGCCCAGCGCCTGGCGGGGGAGCGGCGCACGGAGCGGACCGCGCTCGTCGAGGAGCTGGGGGAGCGCCGCCAGCGGGCCGAGCGGGAGAAGTCCGGCTTCGCCCAGCAGCTCGGGCGGCTCGCCGGGCAGGCCCGGGGCGCGGCAGGCGAGGCCGAGCGCATGACCGCGTCCGTCGCCCGCGCCCAGGAGGCCCTGGAGCGGGCGACGGAGGAGGCCGAGGAGCTGGCCGAACGGCTGGTGGTCGCCGAGGAGGCTCCGGCGGAGGAGGAGCCCGACACGTCCCGGCGGGACCGGCTCGCCGCCGACGGGGCCAACGCCCGCCAGACCGAGATGGAGGCCCGGCTCCAGGCCCGTACGCACGAGGAGCGGGTCAAGGCGCTGGCCGGCCGCGCCGATTCGCTGGACCGGGCCGCCCGTGTCGAACGGGAGGCGCGCACCCGTGCCGAACAGCGCCGGGCCCGGCTGCGGTACGAGGCCGAGGTCGCCTCCGCCGTGGCCTCCGGGTCCCGTCAGCTGCTGGCGCACGTCGAGGTGTCCCTCGTACGGGCCGACCGGGAGCGGACGTCGGCCGAGGCGGCGAAGGGCGGGCGGGAGCGCGAGCTGGCCGTCGAGCGCGACCGGGGCCGTGGGCTGAAGGGCGAGCTGGACAAGCTCACCGACTCGGTCCACCGGGGCGAGGTGCTGGGCGCGGAGAAGCGGCTGCGGATCGAACAGCTGGAGACGAAGGCCCTGGAGGAGCTGGGCGTGGAGCCCGCGGGGCTGGTCTCCGAGTACGGGCCGGACCAGCTCGTGCCCCCGTCGCCCGCCGCCGAGGGCGAGGAACTGCCGGAGGACCCGGAGCATCCCCGTAACCGGCCGAAGGCGTATCTGCGGGCCGAGCAGGAGAAGCGGCTGCGGTCGGCCGAACGGGCGTACCAGCAACTCGGGAAGGTGAATCCGCTCGCCCTGGAGGAGTTCTCGGCGCTGGAGGAACGGCACAAGTTTTTGTCCGAGCAGCTTGAAGACCTGAAGAAGACCCGGGCCGATCTGCTCCAGGTGATCAAGGAGGTCGACGAGCGGGTCGAGCAGGTCTTCACGGAGGCCTACCGGGACACCGCCCGCGAGTTCGAGGGGGTCTTCTCGCGGCTCTTCCCCGGCGGCGAGGGGCGGCTCGTCCTGACCGACCCGGACAACATGCTCGCCACCGGGGTGGACGTCGAGGCGCGTCCGCCGGGCAAGAAGGTGAAGCGGCTCTCCCTGCTGTCCGGCGGCGAGCGGTCCCTGACGGCGGTGGCGCTGCTGGTCGCGATCTTCAAGGCCCGGCCCAGCCCGTTCTATGTGATGGACGAGGTCGAGGCCGCGCTCGACGACACCAACCTGCAGCGGCTGATCCGGATCATGGCGGAGCTCCAGGAGAGCTCCCAGCTGATCGTGATCACCCACCAGAAGCGGACGATGGAGGTCGCCGACGCGCTGTACGGCGTGTCCATGCAGGGCGACGGGGTCTCGAAGGTCATCAGCCAGCGGCTGCGCTGACTTTTTACCGAATCATCAGAAGTTCAACGCACCTTTTGCGCACTCCTGGGTACACGCGGATCGAGATCGGATCGACCCGCTGTTTGACTTCGCTTCTTGAACGCATAACCTCTCCAAAGTTGATTTCGCCTTCAAGTGGTGGCGGGCCGGATGTTGTGCCCCACTGGGAAGGCTCACCCCCCCACGTCTGACTTGCGGCCAGGCATCAGGAGTTCACGTGACCAGCACAGCGAACGGACCCGCGTCCGGGGCCCGAGCGGCCCATCCGGACCACCTCGGCCATGTCATCTTCATCACCGCGGCCGCGGCGATGGGCGGCTTCCTCTTCGGCTACGACAGCTCCGTCATCAACGGGGCCGTCGAGGCGATCCGCGACCGGTACGACATCGGCTCCGGCACGCTCGCCCAGGTCATCGCCATCGCGCTGATCGGCTGTGCGATCGGCGCCGCCACCGCCGGCCGGATCGCGGACCGGATCGGCCGCATCCGCTGCATGCAGATCGCCTCGGTGCTCTTCACGGCCAGTGCGATCGGCTCCGCGCTGCCGTTCGCGCTCTGGGACCTGGCGATGTGGCGCATCATCGGCGGCTTCGCCATCGGCATGGCCTCCGTGATCGGCCCCGCCTACATCGCCGAGGTCTCCCCGCCCGCCTACCGCGGCCGGCTCGGCTCCTTCCAGCAGGCCGCGATCGTCATCGGCATCGCCATCTCCCAGCTGGTGAACTACGCCGTCCTCCAGATCGCCGACGGCGACCAGCGCGGCGAGATCCTCGGCCTGGAGGCCTGGCAGTGGATGCTCGGCGTGATGGTCGTCCCGGCCATCCTGTACGGGCTGCTCTCCTTCGCCATCCCCGAGTCCCCGCGCTTCCTCATCTCGGTCGGCAAGAAGGCCGAAGCCCGCAAGATCCTCGAAGAGGTCGAGGGGAAGAACATCGACCTCGACGCCCGGGTGGCCGAGATCGAGACCGCCATGCACCGCGAGCACAAGTCCTCCTTCAAGGACCTGCTCGGCAACCGCTTCTTCTTCCTGCCCATCGTCTGGGTCGGCATCGGCCTGTCGATGTTCCAGCAGCTCGTCGGCATCAACGTCGCGTTCTACTACTCGGCGACGCTCTGGCAGTCCGTCGGCATCGACCCGACCGACTCGTTCTTCTACTCGTTCACCACGTCGATCATCAACATCATCGGCACGGTGATCGCGATGGTGCTGGTGGACCGGGTGGGCCGCAGGCCGCTCGCCCTCGTCGGCTCGGTCGGCATGGCCGTCGCGCTCGCCGTCGAGGCCTGGGCCTTCTCCGCCGACCTGGTCGACGGCAAGCTGCCCGAGACCCAGGGCGTGGTGGCCCTGATCGCCGCCCACACCTTCGTGCTCTTCTTCGCCCTGTCGTGGGGTGTCGTCGTCTGGGTCTTCCTCGGCGAGATGTTCCCGAACCGCCTGCGCGCCGCCGCCCTCGGCGTCGCCGTGTTCGCGCAGTGGATGGCCAACTGGGCGATCACCGCCAGCTTCCCGAGCCTCTCCGACTGGAACCTCTCGGGGACGTACATCATCTACGCCTGCTTCGCCGTGCTCTCGATCCCCTTCGTGCTCAAGTTCGTGAAGGAGACCAAGGGCAAGACGCTGGAAGAGATGGGCTAGGGGGGCATCCCCCCGCTGCCCCTCTCCTCGTGTCACCGCCCCGGCTCACCCGAGCCGGGGCAGTGCTGTGTCAGGCGGTCGCTCCGCAGAACAGCCGCAGGCTGCTCCACCCCTCCTCGACCGGCATCCCACCGCACAGCGGGTGCAGCACCAGGCTCTCCGCCTCCAGGGCCTTCAGCCCGTCGGGCGTGACGATCCGGTACACCCCCTCCTCGCGCAGCTCCGCCACCGTCGCCGCCGACGAGCGCACCGCCGAGCGGATGTCATCGGACTGCCACGAGGCGTACGTGCGCGCCTCGTGCAGCAGGTGCTCGCCGTACAGCGCCCACGTCCGCTCCGGGTCCTCGGAGACGTGCAGCAGCGGTGTGCGCGCCGCGGGCATCATGCAGAAGCCCTCCGTCCCGTACTCGGCGCGCCGCTCGTGGTAGTACGCCTCCAGCTCCGGCAGATGCGCGCTCGGGAACAGCGGCAGCCCCAGCCGGGCCGCCCGCCGCGCCGCCGCCCGCGAGCTGCCGCCGACCAGCAGCATCGGGTGCGGGCGCGTGTACGGGCGCGGGGTGACACGTACCGTACGGCCCCGGTACGGGAACGGCTCCCCGGTCCACGCTGCCAGCAGCGTCTCCAGCAGCTCGTCCTGGAGTCTGCCGCGCCGCCCCCACTCGACCCCGGCCCGTTCGTACTCCTCGGGGCGGTAGCCGATCCCCGCGACCGTCACCAGCCGGCCCGAGCTCAGCAGGTCCAGCACCGCGATGTCCTCCGCGAGACGCAGCGGATCGTGCAGCGGGCCGATGATCGCCGAGACGGTCACCGCGATCCGGCGGGTGGCGCCGAAGACCGCCCCGGCGAAGGTGAACGGGGAGGGCAGCCAGGAGTTCGCCACCCCGTGGTGCTCCTCGGTCTGCACCGTGTCGACGCCGTGCTCGTCCGCGTACGCCGCCATCTCCAGGGCGGTGCGATAGCGGGCCGAGAGCGATACGGGTGTGGCTTCGGGATCGACGAGATTGAACCGGACCACTGTGAAGGCCATCGGAGGCGTCCCTTCGCCGAGGCGGCAGGCAGGCAGACAGACAGGCAGGCGGGCATCTGGCGGGCGGCGGCACCGTAGCTGACGTAGCGTCAGAAGGGTAGGGGTCGGTGTTCGCATTACCGCCAAAAGGTGCATATGGCCCCGATGGATCGCCTGGAGGGCAGCCGGGGCAGCGCCCGCGCCACGGCCGTGGCCGATACTGGACGGGTTATGGAACTCGTCGAAATCGTCATCCTCGCTGTAGTCATCGCCCTGGTCGCTGTCGGCCTGGTCGGCGGGCTCGTGGTCGGCAGCCGCAAGAAGAAGAAGCTGCCGCCCCCGCCGCCGAGCGCGCCGACCATCACTCCTCCCGCCGAACCGCAGGTCGGCGAGGAGGCCGAGACGCCGCGCGACGAAGCGCGGCGCACCATCGACGAAGTCGGCCTCCCGGACGCCACCGCGCCCGCGGAGGAGGCCCCGGTCGCCGAGGCTCCCGCGCCGCCCGCGCTGGAGGTCCCCGAGCCCACGGCAGGCCGGCTCGTCCGCCTGCGGGCCAGGCTCGCCCGCTCGCAGAACTCGCTGGGCAAGGGGCTGCTCACCCTGCTCTCCCGCGACAATCTCGACGAGGACACCTGGGAGGAGATCGAGGACACCCTCCTCACCGCCGACGTCGGCGTCGCCCCCACCCAGGAACTGGTCGAGCGGCTCCGCGAGCGCGTCCGGGTGCTCGGCACCCGCACCCCGGAGGACCTGCGCACCCTGCTCCGCGAAGAGCTGATCACCCTGCTCGGCCCGGACTTCGACCGCGAGGTCAAGACCGAGGGCGGCGCCGAGACCCCCGGCGTCGTCATGGTCGTCGGCGTCAACGGCACCGGCAAGACCACCACCACCGGCAAGCTGGCCCGGGTGCTCGTCGCCGACGGCCGCAGCGTGGTGCTCGGCGCGGCCGACACCTTCCGTGCCGCCGCCGCCGACCAGCTCCAGACCTGGGGTGAACGGGTCGGCGCGCGCACGGTCCGCGGGCCCGAGGGCGGCGACCCGGCGTCGATCGCCTACGACGCGGTCAAGGAAGGCATCGCCGAGGGCGCGGACGTCGTCCTCATCGACACCGCGGGCCGGCTGCACACCAAGACCGGCCTCATGGACGAGCTGGGCAAGGTCAAGCGCGTCGTGGAGAAGCACGGCCCGCTGGACGAGATCCTGCTCGTCCTCGACGCCACCACCGGACAGAACGGCCTCGTCCAGGCCCGGGTGTTCGCGGAGGTCGTGGACATCACCGGCATCGTCCTCACCAAGCTCGACGGCACCGCCAAGGGCGGCATCGTCATCGCGGTCCAGCGCGAGCTGGGCGTACCGGTGAAGCTGATCGGCCTCGGCGAAGGGGCGGACGACCTCGCCCCGTTCGAGCCGGGCGCCTTCGTGGACGCCCTGATCGGCGACTGACCCGCGTTCTTGAACCCGCACGGCCCCGCACGGCGGACGGGCGGCGGCTCCCCGCGAGGAGCCTGCCGCCCGTCCGCCGTTCCCGTGCGCCCGCGAGGGGGCCCGCCGCCCTCCGCCGTTCCCGTGCTCCCTACGAGCGGTGGCAGACGTACGCCAGGGTCCCCAGCAGCAGTCGCGCCTGCGGGGGAGTGGCCGCCGTGTCCAGCAGCGGGGGCCGAAGCCAGCGGACCGGGCCGAGGCCGCCGAGGTCGGAGGGCGGGGCGGTGATGTACGTCCCCGGGCCGAGGGCGCGCAGATCGAGGCCCGCGTCGTCCCAGCCCATCCGGTAGAGCAGCTCGGGCAGCTCGGCGGCGGCCCCGGGGGCGACGAAGAACTGCGCCCGGCCGGTCGGTGTCACGGCGACCGGCCCCGACGGCAGCCCCATCCGCTCCATCCGCACCAGGGCGTGCCGCCCGGCCTGCTCCGCGACCTCCAGGACGTCGAAGGCGCGGCCCACGGCCAGCAGCATCGCCGCTCCCGGCGTCTCGGCCCAGGCGTCCGACGCGCGGTCCAGGCCGGTGCCCGCCGGGACCTCCCGGGCGAAGCCCAGCGGGTGGGCTCCCGGTGCCGGGCAGGCCGTCTCGCCGCATGAGCAGGAGCCCGCCTCGGCCCGCGCCCCGGGCGTCACGGCCCAGCCCCACAGCCCTGTGTACTCGGCCACCGCCGTGCCCGCGGCGCCGCGGTGGCGTCGCCGCGCACCGGATCGCATGTCCCGGATGCCGCCGATCGTGAAGCCCATGCCCCCTCCAACGGGTCCGACTCATCGGTGGTTACGACCCGCGTTGCTCGGGTAACCCTCCGTCGCTGAAACTCGATCGAGTGGCGTGCGCGGTAGCGCGAAAGGGAGTGCGCCACGGAGTGCGCGCCCCCGAGTGCTGCCATCCGCTCGCCCTCGGTCCTGGTTGCTCAAGTCAAGCGCGCCCGGCGGCAGTCGGGTTCATTCGAAGGGGTGGCGAATGGTGGCGTTTCTTCAATCCCCCTCGCGGGAGAGGTGATCGTAGGATTACCGTCGGTACACGAACCCTGGGAGTATGTGCACTCACGGGTATGCCGAGGGCGACCCGATTTCCTGTTCGACGACGTCAGTGATGTCGGTGATGTCGATGGGGTTTTCAACTCCCGTACGGACAGCACCGACGCACGGCATTCTGATAATGGTTCGCGCGATGAGGTTTCGGCGGGATGGGGGCGTTCCAGTGAGTGGCAGCGGCGCAGGCGACACGGATGCCGGAAAGCGCCCCAACGGGCAGTTGGGGTCGTGGTTCGTGCGCAGTGGCTGGTCCAAGGGCGAGCTGGCACGCCAGGTGAACCGACGGGCGCGGCAGATGGGCGCCCTCCACATCAGCACCGACACCTCGCGGGTGCGGCGCTGGCTCGACGGGGAACAGCCGCGCGAGCCGATCCCGCGCATCCTCTCCGAGTTGTTCTCGGAGCGCTTCGGCACCGTCGTCGCCATCGAGCAGCTCGGGCTGCGCACCGCCCACCAGTCACCCTCGGTGGCCGGAGTCGACCTGCCCTGGGCCGGCCCCCAGACCGTCGCCCTGCTCAGCGAGTTCTCCCGCAGCGACCTGATGCTCGCCCGGCGCGGCTTCCTCGGCAGCTCGCTGGCGCTGGCCGCGGGGCCGGCCCTCATCGAGCCGATGCAGCGCTGGCTGGTGCCCGTCCCCGCCCAGAGCCCCGGCGAGCCCGAGACCCCGGCCGCCGCCCACCGCCCCTCCCGGCTCTCCCGGCCCGAGCTGGACCTGCTGGAGTCGACCACCGCGATGTTCCGGCAGTGGGACGCCCAGTGCGGCGGCGGACTGCGCCGCAAGGCCGTCGTCGGGCAGCTGCACGAGGTCACCGACCTGCTCCAGGAGCCCCAGCCGGGGCCCACCGCCCAACGCCTCTTCCGCTGCGCCGCCGAACTGGCCGAGCTGGCGGGCTGGATGAGCTACGACGTCGGCCTCCAGCCCACCGCCCAGAAGTACTTCGTGCTCGCCCTGCACGCCGCCAAGGAAGCCGGGGACAAGCCGCTCGGCAGCTACATCCTGTCCAGCATGAGCCGTCAGATGATCCACCTGGGCCGCCCCGACGACGCCCTGGAGCTGATCCACCTCGCGCAGTACGGCAGCCGCGACTGCGCCACCTCCCGTACGCAGGCGATGCTGTACGCGATGGAGGCCCGCGCCTACGCCAACATGGGCCAGCCCAGCAAGTGCAAGCGGGCCGTCCGGATGGCCGAGGACACCTTCCTGGACGCCGGTCTCGACGGCGAGCCCGAGCCCGACTGGATCCGCTTCTTCTCCGAGGCCGAGCTGAACGGGGAGAACGCCCACTCCTACCGGGACCTGGCCTATGTCGCCGGCCGCAGCCCCACGTACGCCTCGCTCGCCCAGCCCGTCATGGACAAGGCCGTCGAGCTGTTCGGCGAGGACGACGAGCACCAGCGCTCCTACGCGCTCAACCTCATCGGCATGGCCACCGTCCATCTCCTCCAGCGCGAGCCCGAGCAGTCCACCGTGCTCGCCGCCCGCGCCCTGAAGATCGCCAAGAAGGTCCGCTCCGAGCGGGTGAACACCCGCCTGCGCAAGACCGTCGACACCGCTGCCAGGGACTTCGGTGACGTGGCCGACGTCGCCCGGCTCACCGAGCTGCTCCACGAACAGCTGCCGGAGACCGCCGAAGCGGTCTGACCGGCACCCCGGCCCCGGCCGCGGCTCCCCTTCCGTACAGCCCGACTCGGCTCCCCCATTGCCTGGTCACGCGGAGGGCCGCCGTGGCCGGTTTCGTGTTCTTCCGGCCCCCGGGCGGTGCCACCGCACCGTATGCGGTGTGCGCCGCGGGGCAGGCGGCGCACCGGACGCGCCACCCCGGATTCATGGGGCCGTAACACGCGGTCCCTCTTCGTCACGCTCGCGAAACATCGTGCGGCATCCCCGGAAACGGCCCTCCGTCAACCTCGTGGCTCATAACCGGCCCACACCCCCTTCCCAGTGGCCCCGCAGCATTCCCCCGCACGCCGCGGCCGCACCGACGACGAGGAGACGCCGATGCCCCCAGGCATCACGACGCTTGCCGCAGACGCCCCCGGGCTCTCTGCCGCCAACACCGGGTTCATGCTCATCTGCTCGGCCCTGGTGATGCTCATGACCCCCGGCCTGGCCTTCTTCTACGGAGGCATGGTCCGCGTCAAGAGCACCCTCAACATGCTGATGATGAGCTTCATCAGCCTCGGGATCGTCACGATCCTGTGGGTGCTCTACGGATTCAGCCTCGCCTTCGGCTCCGACGTCGGCTCGGTCATCGGCTGGAGCTCCGGCTACGTCGGCCTCAGCGACATCGGCGTCACCGAACTCTGGGACGGCTACACCATCCCGGTGTACGTCTTCGCCGTCTTCCAGCTGATGTTCGCCGTCCTCACCCCGGCCCTGATCAGCGGCGCCCTGGCCGACCGGGTGAAGTTCACGGCCTGGGCGGTGTTCATCGTCCTGTGGGTCAGCGTCGTCTACTTCCCCGTCGCCCACTGGGTCTGGGGTTCCGGCGGCTGGCTCTTCGAGATGGGCGTCATCGACTTCGCCGGCGGCACGGCCGTCCACATCAACGCCGGTGCCGCCGCCTTCGGCGTCATCCTGGTCATCGGCAAGCGCGTCGGCTTCAAGAAGGACCCGATGCGGCCGCACAGCCTGCCGCTCGTCATGCTCGGCGCGGCTCTCCTGTGGTTCGGCTGGTTCGGCTTCAACGCCGGATCCTGGCTCGGCAACGACGACGGCGTCGGCGCGGTCATGTTCCTGAACACCCAGGTCGCCACCGCCGCGGCCGTCCTCGGCTGGCTCGTCTACGAGAAGCTGCGCCACGGCACCTTCACCACCCTGGGCGCCGCCTCCGGCGCGGTCGCCGGACTCGTCGCCATCACCCCGGCGGGCGGCTCCGTCAGCCCGCTCGGAGCCATCGCGATCGGCGCCATCGCCGGTGTCCTGTGCGCCATGGCGGTCGGCCTGAAGTACAGGTTCGGCTACGACGACTCCCTCGACGTCATCGGCGTCCACCTCGTGGGCGGCATCATCGGCTCCCTCCTGGTCGGCTTCTTCGCCACCGGCGGCGTCCAGTCCGACGCCAAGGGCCTCTTCTACGGCGGCGGCCTCGAACAGCTCGGCAAGCAGGCCATCGGCGTCGTCGCCGTCCTCGCGTACTCTCTGGTCGTCTCCGCCCTCATCGCCCTCCTGCTCGACAGGACGATCGGGATGCGGGTCTCCGAGGACGACGAGATCTCCGGCATCGACCAGGTCGAGCACGCCGAGACGGCGTACGACTTCAGCGGCGCCGGCGGCGGCACGGTCTCCCGCACCGCCGCCCCCGCGACCGACCCGACGGCAGCACCGAAGGCAAAGAAGGTGGACGCATGAAGCTCATCACCGCGGTCGTGAAGCCCCACCGGCTGGACGAGATCAAGGAGGCCCTCCAGGCCTTCGGAGTCCAGGGGCTCACCGTCACCGAAGCCAGCGGTTACGGGCGGCAGCGCGGCCACACCGAGGTCTACCGGGGCGCCGAGTACACCGTCGACCTGGTTCCCAAGATCCGCATCGAGGTCCTCGTCGAGGACGAGGACTCCGAACAGCTCATCGAGGTCGTCGTCAAGGCCGCCCGTACCGGCAAGATCGGTGACGGGAAGGTCTGGAGCGTCCCGGTCGAGACCGCCGTCCGCGTCCGGACCGGCGAGCGCGGCCCGGACGCCCTCTGACCGACCGCCCGCCAACGGAAGGCAGCCGGGTGACGCGTACCGAAGTGACCACCGAAACTGAAGGCTCGGGACCCAGCGGCTACGCGGCGGCCCGGCTGCGCCTCCTCCAGCAGGAGGCGCGGCCCGGGGCACCGCGCCGTGCGGCCCTCGCCCGCCTCACCGACGACTGGCTCACCGGCCTGTTCACCGCCGCCGCGACACGCGCCGGGGTGCGGGGCGCCGCCCTCGTCGCCGTCGGCGGCTACGGCCGGGGCGAGCTCTCCCCGCGCAGCGACCTCGACCTGCTCCTCCTGCACGACGGCAGCGCCGACGCGACGGCCCTCGCCGCCCTCGCCGACGGCATCTGGTACCCGGTCTGGGACCTGGGCCTGGCCCTCGACCACTCCGTACGCACCCCCGCCGAGGCCAGGAAGACCGCGGGCGAGGACCTCAAGGTCCACCTCGGCCTGCTGGACGCCCGCCCCGTCACCGGCGATCTCGGCCTCGTCGCCTCCCTGCGCACCGCGATCCTCGCCGACTGGCGCAACCAGGCCCCCAAACGCCTCCCCGCCCTCCACGAGCTCTGCCAGGAACGCGCGGAACGGATGGGCGAGCTCCAGTTCCTCCTGGAACCCGACCTCAAGGAGGCTCGCGGCGGCCTCCGCGACGCCACGGCCCTGCGCGCCGTGGCCGCTTCCTGGGTCGCCGACGCCCCCCGCGAAGGGCTCGACGAGGCCCGCCGCACCCTCCTGGACGCCCGCGACGCCCTGCACCTCACCACCGGGCGCGCCACCGACCGCCTCGCCCTCCAGGACCAGGACCAGGTCGCCCAGGCCCTCGGCCTCCTCGACGCCGACATCCTGCTGCGCCAGGTCTACGAGGCCGCCCGCACCGTCTCGTACGCCACCGACGTCACCTGGCGCGAGGTCAACCGGGTCCTGCGCGCCCGCTCCGTCCGCCCGAAGCTCCGCGCCCTGCTCAGCGGCGGCCTCGGCTCCAAGTCCGCCCCCGAACGCACCCCGCTCGCCGACGGCGTGGTGGACGCGGACGGCGAAGTGGTCCTCGCCCGCGCCGCCCGCCCCGAACGCGACCCGGTCCTCCCCCTGCGCGCCGCCGCTGCCGCCGCCGAGGCCGGCCTCCCGCTCTCCCGCCACCTCGTCCGCCACCTGGCGGCCACCGCCCGGCCGCTGCCGGTCCCCTGGCCCCCCGAGGCCCGCGAGGAACTCGTCACCCTGCTCGGCGCGGGAGAGGCGACCGTCGGCGTCTGGGAGGCGCTCGAAGCGGAAGGGATCATCACCCGGCTGCTGCCCGACTGGGAACACGTCCACTGCCGCCCCCAGCGCAACGCCGTCCACACCTGGACCGTCGACCGGCACCTCGTGGAGACCGCCGTCCGCGCCGCCTCCCTCACCCGCCGCGTCCACCGCCCCGACCTCCTCCTGGTCGCCGCCCTCCTCCACGACATCGGCAAGGGCCGGCCCGGCGACCACTCCGTGGCCGGCGAGGTCGTCGCCCGGGACATGGCCACCCGGATCGGCTTCGACAAGCACGACGTCGGCGTCATCGCCACCCTCGTACGCCACCATCTGCTGCTCGTCGAGACCGCCACCCGGCGCGACCTCGACGACCCCGCCACCGTGCGGTCCGTGGCCGCCGCCGTCTCCAGCACCTCCACCCTGGAACTGCTGCACGCCCTCACCGAGGCCGACGCGCTGGCCACCGGCCCCGCCGCCTGGAGCTCCTGGCGCGCCTCCCTCGTCACCGACCTGGTCAAACGCGTCGCCGCCGTCCTCGCCGGGGAGTCCCCCGAGGGCCCCGAGGAGGCCGCGCCCAGCGCCGAGCACGAACGCCTCGCCATCGAGGCCCTGCGCACCGGCGAACCCGTCCTCGCGTTGCACACCCAGCCCGAGGAGCCCGCCGGGGACGGCGCGGTGGAGCCGGTCGGCGTCGAGCTCCTCATCGCCCTGCCCGACCGCCCCGGCGTCCTGCCCGCCGCCGCCGGAGTCCTCGCCCTGCACCGCCTCACCGTGCGCGCCGCCGACCTGCGCGCGGTGGAGCTCCCCAACGAGCTGGGGAAGCGGGCGGACCTGCTGCTGCTCAGCTGGCGGGTCGCCGCCGAGTACGGGTCCCTCCCGCAGGCCGCCCGCCTCCGCGCCGACCTCGTACGCGCCCTCGACGGCTCCCTGGACATCCGGGCCCGCCTCGCCGAGCGCGAGGCCGCCTACCCGCGCCGACGCGGCGTGAAGGCCCCGCCGCCCCGGGTGACCGTGGCCGCCGCCGGCTCCCGCCGCGCCACCGTCATCGAGGTCCGCGCCCAGGACGCCCCGGGTCTGCTGCACCGGATCGGCCGGGCCCTGGAACAGAGCGCGGTACGGGTGCGCAGCGCCCATGTCTCCACCCTCGGTGCCAACGCCGTCGACGCCTTCTACGTCACCGGGACCGACGACGGACCACTGTCCCCGGACCGGGCCGTCGAGGTCGCCCGGGAGGTCGAGAAGGCCCTCGGCCGGCCGCTTACGACAAGCCCTCGTCCGGCAGGTTCCGGGCGCGGGCTTGGCGTTCTCCGGCGGACGGATACCCTGGAGGGCGACTGACCTGCCCCGCCCCCGACCCTGAGGACCGACGAGCGCCGTGTTCGATACTCTCTCCGACCGCCTTAGCGCGACTTTCAAGAACCTCAGGGGCAAGGGCCGCTTGTCCGAGGCGGACATCGACGCCACGGCACGCGAGATCCGTATCGCCCTGCTGGAAGCCGACGTCGCCCTGCCCGTGGTCCGGGCCTTCATCGCCAACGTGAAGGAGCGGGCGCGCGGCGTCGAGGTCTCCCAGGCGCTGAATCCCGCCCAGCAGGTCGTCAAGATCGTCAACGAGGAGCTCGTCTCCATCCTCGGCGGCGAGACCCGGCGGCTGCGGTTCGCCAAGACCGCGCCCACCGTGATCATGCTCGCGGGCCTCCAGGGCGCCGGTAAGACGACGCTGGCCGGAAAGCTCGGCCTCTGGCTCAAGGGCCAGGGCCACTCCCCGCTGCTCGTCGCCTGTGACCTCCAGCGCCCCAACGCCGTCAACCAGCTGAGCGTCGTCGCCGAACGCGCCGGCGTCGCGGTGTACGCCCCCGAGCCGGGCAACGGCGTCGGCGACCCGGTCCAGGTCGCCAAGGACTCCATCGAGTTCGCCAAGGCCAAGGTCCACGACATCGTCATCGTCGACACCGCCGGCCGCCTCGGCATCGACCAGGAGCTGATGCGGCAGGCCGCGGACATCCGCGACGCCGTCAGCCCCGACGAGATCCTCTTCGTCGTCGACGCGATGATCGGTCAGGACGCGGTCAACACCGCCGAGGCCTTCCGCGACGGCGTCGGCTTCGACGGTGTGGTGCTCTCCAAGCTCGACGGCGACGCCCGCGGTGGCGCGGCCCTGTCGATCGCCCACGTCACGGGCAAGCAGGTCATGTTCGCGTCGAACGGCGAGAAGCTGGAGGACTTCGACGCGTTCCACCCGGACCGGATGGCCTCCCGCATTCTCGACATGGGTGACCTGCTCACCCTGATCGAGCAGGCGGAGAAGACGTTCAGCCAGGAAGAGGCCGCCAAAATGGCCTCGAAGCTGCAGTCGAGCAAGGGTGGCAAGGACTTCACCCTCGACGACTTCCTGGCCCAGATGGAGCAGGTCCGCAAGATGGGCTCCATCTCCAAGCTGCTCGGAATGCTGCCCGGCATGGGGCAGATCAAGGACCAGATCAACAACATCGACGAGCGCGACATCGACCGCACCGCCGCGATCATCAAGTCGATGACCCCCAAGGAGCGCGCCGAGCCGACGCTCATCAACGGCTCGCGCCGGGCCCGTATCGCCAAGGGGTCGGGCGTCGAGGTCTCCGCGGTCAAGAGCCTCGTGGAGCGCTTCTTCGAGGCCCGCAAGATGATGTCCAAGATGGCCCAGGGCGGCGGCATGCCCGGGATGCCGGGCATGCCCGGCATGGGCGGCGGTCCCGGCCGTCAGAAGAAGCAGGTCAAGCAGGCCAAGGGCAAGCGCAAGAGCGGCAACCCCATGAAGCGCAAGGCCGAGGAGGCCGCCGCCGCCGAGCGCCGCGAGCAGGCGGCCCAGGGCGGCGGCGCGTTCGGTCTGCCCGCCCAGGAGGACAAGAACTTCGAGCTGCCGGACGAGTTCAAGAAGTTCATGTAGGCGGCACAGCACGTGTAAGGGGCGTCCTTGAGAGAGGGCGCCCCTTACGTATGTCCTGTACGCACGCCCTGAAGCGGGCCGCTCAGGTCACGCAGACCAGATAGCGGAAGACGTTCGGCATCCACACCGTGCCGTCCTGCCGCCGGTGCGGACGCAGGGCCTCCGCGACCTCCTTCTCCACCTGGGAGCGGTCCGTGGCCCGTACGGCTGCGTCGAAAAGCCCGGTGGACAGCAGGCCGCGCACCGCGCTGTTCACGTCCGCGTAGCCGAACGGGCAGGAGACCCGCCCCGAACCGTCCGGCTTCAGCCCCGCCCGCGCCGCCACGTCCTCCAGATCGTCCCGGAGCGTGGGCCGCCATCTGCCCGGGTCGGTGCGCGGCCCGCGCGCGGACTCCGCCAGCCGTGCGGCCACCCGCAGCACCGCGGCCGTGGCGCAGCGCTCCGGCGGCCCCCATCCGGTCAGCACCACCGAGGCGCCCCGGACCGCCAGCGGCACGGCCGACCGCAGAGCCGGCACCAGCCCCTCGGAGTCCCCGGCCGCACAGCCGATCGGCTCGAAGACCGTGATCAGGTCGTACGGAGCGCCGTCCGCGTCGGCGGGAGCGGGCCGCCCGTCCTCCAGCAGCCGGGCCCGACGGCGGGCCGGGTGCGGGGAGTGCGCGGGCGCGTCGTCCCAGCCGGCGTCGGGCAGCAACCGTGCCCGCGCCAGCGCCAGGCGCTCCCGGTCGGAGTCCATACCCGTCACGTGCGCCCCCCGGGCCGCCGCGACGAGCATCGCGAGCCCCGAGCCGCAGCCGAGCGACAGCATCCGGGTGGCGGCCCCGACCTCCATCCGGTCGTACACCGCCTCGTACAGCGGCGCGAGCATGCGTTCCTGGATCTCGGCCCAGTCGCGTGCGCGGGTACCGGCGTCCGCCGGCGCGGAGGCGTCCGCGGCCGGCTGGTTCCGGACGAGCGTTGGTGTCATGGAAAGTGCCCCAATCCGCCAAGAGGTCGGTCGTGCCCGAGTGGACGTTCCCCCGTGTGCGTGTTCCGCACCCCCGTAGCCAGAGAACTGCGCATCCGCCGTTCCGTCCAGAGGTGTGGAGCAGTGCTCGCGTGCCCCGTGCCACGTCTGCTCTCCGACCAGTCTCACCCGACACCCCGCGCCGGGCACGTCGAACGGAGGGGCGGGTAGTCTTTCGGGCGGATTCGTCAGGAGCGCGGGCCGCCCGCGCACCTCACACCCGAAGCGCCGGGCGTACCGCACGCTGTGCACCACCTTGGTGTGAGCTGTGCGTCTTCTCCGCAGTTCTGCGCACCCGCCCTCGTCCGGACGCATCAAGGGCAACTGACTGGTACGTGCAAATTATTTGGGATGCCCCGGAATAGGAACACCGGGGCCCTCGGGCTCGTTGTCACGACGTGAGCACGACACCACCTGTACTTGCCGCAGAGCTGGCACAGGCGTGGGCCGACATTCAGCGGTACCACCCCGAGCTGCCCGATCTTGCCGCGCCCGAGTCCCTGATCGGAGAGTCCTCGTCCGCCTGTGGCGCCGAGCTCTCCTTCGAGCGACTGCTCCATGAGGCAGTCCACGGCATCGCCGCCGCGAGAGGAGTACGAGACACCTCCCGCGCCGGCCGCTACCACAACCGACGCTTCCTCGCGATCGCCGAGGAGCTGGGCCTCGATCATGCCGAGGAACCCCACCCCAGCAGCGGATTCTCGCTGGTCACGCTGAATCCGGAAGCCAAGCGCCGGTACCGCCCGACCATGGAACGGCTGCAACGCGCCCTCAAGGCGCACACCGTCGCCACCGCCGCCGACACCAAGCGCTCCTTCCGCGGACCTGCCGCCCGGCACGGTTCCTCCGGGGGCGGTGTGCGGGTCAAGGCCGTCTGCGACTGCGGACGCAACGTCCGCGTCGTCCCGTCGGTCCTGGCGCAGGCGCCGATCGTCTGCGGTGGCTGCGGCAAGCCGTTCCGGATTCCGGAAGCGGCGGTCGCGGTGGGGTGAGCCGATGTGGTGTGGCACAATGGCTAGCTGTACTCGACAGTCGCACAGGACCCCTCTCTCCTCCGGCTGACGCGTCCATCGGGCACTCCGAGTACCGCAACCCCACGTGGCATCTAGTTGTGCCCAACCACGTCATAGACCAGGAGACACCACTTCCGTGGCAGTCAAGATCAAGCTGAAGCGTCTGGGCAAGATCCGTTCGCCTCACTACCGCATCGTCGTCGCCGACTCCCGTACCCGCCGTGACGGCCGGGCCATCGAGGAGATCGGCCTGTACCACCCGGTGCAGAACCCCTCGCGCATCGAGGTCAACGCAGAGCGCGCGCAGTACTGGCTGTCCGTCGGCGCCCAGCCGACCGAGCCGGTCCTCGCGATCCTGAAGCTCACCGGTGACTGGCAGGCCCACAAGGGCCTCCCGGCCCCCGCGCCGCTGCTGCAGCCGGAGCCCAAGGCTGACAAGCGCGCGCTGTTCGAGGCGCTGACCTCGGACGGCGACGAGGCCAAGGGTGAGGCCATCACCCCCAAGGCCAAGAAGTCCGACAAGAAGGCGGACGAGGCGGCTGAGGCCCCCGCGTCCACCGAGTCGACCGAGGCCTGAGCATGCTCGAGGAGGCTCTCGAGCACCTCGTGAAGGGCATCGTCGACAACCCTGACGACGTACAGGTTGCCGAGCGCACCCTGCGTCGCGGGCGCGTGCTGGAGGTCCGGGTCCACCCCGAAGACCTCGGCAAGGTGATCGGCCGTAACGGCCGCACCGCTCGCGCTCTGCGTACGGTCGTGGGTGCCATCGGCGGCCGTGGGATCCGCGTCGACCTCGTCGATGTGGACCAGGTTCGCTGATAGCGAGTTGAACACCGGCCAGGGCCGGGGAGGGCCTTCGGGCCGTCCCCGGCCTTTGTCGTCGGCCACCCGGACGTTTCCGACAGGTCGACGTCCCCACCCCACCAATCGGAGAACAGCGTGCAGTTGGTAGTCGCGCGGATCGGCCGCGCCCACGGCATCAAGGGCGAGGTCACCGTCGAGGTACGAACGGACGAGCCGGAGCTGCGGCTCGGACCCGGCACCGTCCTGGCCACCGAACCGGCGGCGACGGGTCCGCTGACGATCGAGACGGGCCGGGTCCACAGCGGCAGGCTCCTGCTGCGCTTCGAAGGCGTGCGCGACCGCACCGGTGCCGAGGCGCTGCGCAACACCCTGCTGATCGCCGAGGTGGACCCGGAGGAGCTCCCCGAGGACCCCGAGGAGTTCTACGACCACCAGCTGATCGACCTCGACGTGGTGCTCGCCGACGGCACCGGGATCGGCCGGATCACCGAGATCTCCCACCTGCCCTCGCAGGACCTGTTCATCGTGGAGCGCCCCGACGGCAGCGAGGTGATGATCCCCTTCGTGGAGGAGATCGTCACCGAGATCGACCTGGAGGAGCAGCGCGCGGTCATCACCCCGCCGCCCGGCCTGATCGACGAGAGCGAGGCCGTGGTCGCCTCCTCGCGTGACGAAGCGGAAGAGGCCCCCGGGGACACGGACGAGGCGCCGAAGGGCGACAGCTGATGCGGCTCGACGTCGTCACGATCTTCCCGGAGTACCTGGAACCGCTGAACGTCTCCCTCGTCGGCAAGGCCCGCGCCCGCGGCGTGCTGGACGTCCACGTCCACGACCTGCGGGAGTGGACGTACGACCGGCACAACACGGTCGACGACACCCCCTACGGCGGCGGCCCGGGCATGGTCATGAAGACCGAACCCTGGGGCGAGGCGCTCGACGAGGCCCTGGCCGACGGTTACGAGGCCGGGGCGCACTCCCCGGTGCTCGTCGTGCCCACGCCCAGCGGCCGGCCGTTCACCCAGGAACTGGCCGTCGAGCTCTCCGCCGAGCCCTGGCTCGTCTTCACCCCGGCGCGGTACGAGGGCATCGACCGCCGGGTGATCGACGAGTACGCCACCCGGCTCCGGGTCGTCGAGGTCTCCATCGGGGACTATGTGCTGGCCGGCGGGGAAGCGGCCGTCCTGGTGATCACGGAGGCCGTGGCCCGGCTGCTGCCCGGCGTCCTCGGCAACGCCGAGTCCCACCGGGACGACTCCTTCGCCCCGGGCGCGATGGCCAACCTCCTGGAGGGCCCCGTCTACACCAAGCCGCCCGAGTGGCGCGGCCGCACCATCCCGGACGTCCTGCTCAGCGGCCACCACGGCAGGATCGCCCGCTGGCGACGGGACCAGGCCTTCGCCCGCACGGCACTCAACCGGCCCGACCTGATCGAGCGGTGCGAGGCCGGCGCCTTCGACAAGAAGGACCGAGAGATCCTCTCCATCCTCGGCTTCGCACCGGGCCCCGGCGGCCGATTTTGGCGCAGGCCCACCGCCGTGGAAGAATAGGCTGCTGCTGTACGTCCGGTGTGCGCCCCTGCCACAGGGGGAAAGACGCCCGCCCGACGCGATCAGCACTCCGAACTCTTCCACGACATCCCGTCGATGACCTGTGGCATCGGCGAAGAAAGCAGAAACCATGACTTCCCTGCTCGATGGCGTCAACGCCGCCACCCTCCGTTCGGACCTCCCGGCGTTCCGCCCCGGTGACACCGTCAACGTCCACGTGCGCGTGATCGAGGGCAACCGCTCCCGTATCCAGCAGTTCAAGGGCATCGTCATCCGCCGCCAGGGCTCGGGCGTCAGCGAGACCTTCACGGTCCGCAAGGTCTCCTTCAGTGTCGGCGTCGAGCGCACCTTCCCGGTGCACAGCCCGATCTTCGAGAAGATCGAGCTCGTCACCCGCGGTGACGTCCGTCGCGCCAAGCTGTACTTCCTCCGTGAGCTGCGCGGCAAGGCCGCGAAGATCAAGGAGAAGCGCGACCGCTGAGCCGTCGCCGGGTCATCCCCCTGGGGGTGACCCGTCCACAGCATGGCCGGATAAGCTTCGGCCGCGATGGACACGCAAGCACAGCATTCGGAGCGCGACCTCTCCCCGGAACCCGACGCGGGTTCCGGGGAGAGGTCGCGCTTTTCGCGTACGCGGGCCCGTGTCGTCTCCGCGCTGTCATGGCGGCGGGTGCTCGCCGGAGCGGCCCTGGCCACCGTCGCCCTGCTGCTGTTCAGCTCCTACGTGGTCCAGCCCTTCCTGATCCCCAGCCGCTCGATGGAGCCGACGCTGAAGGTCGGTGACCGGGTCCTCGTCAACAAGCTGGCCTACCGATTCGGGGCAGAGCCCGAGCGCGGCGACGTGGTGGTCTTCGACGGCACCGGCTCGTTCGTACGGGAGGACCTCGACGCGGACCCCCTGACCGGGCTGGTACGCGGGGCGGCGTCCACGTTGGGGCTCACGGAGCCCGCCGACACCGACTTCGTGAAGCGGGTGGTGGGCGTGGGCGGCGACCGCGTCGTCTGCTGCGACGCGCGGGGAAGGCTCGCGGTCGACGACGTAACGGTGGACGAGCCGTACCTGTACCCCGGTGACACCGCTTCCCGGGTGCCCTTCGACATCGAGGTGCCCGCCGGCACCCTGTGGGTGATGGGCGACCACCGCAGCCGCTCCAGCGACTCCCGGGACCATCTCGGATCGCCCGGGGGCGGAATGGTACCCGTCGAGCGGGTGACCGGCCGGGTGGACTGGCTGGGGTGGCCGCCCGCCCGCACGGGTTCGCTGGAGAGGACCGGCGCCTTCGACGGCGTACGGGCGCATGGCGCGGCGCATGGGTAACCGCGGACGTCCGCGCGGCGCCCCCGACCCCGACGCGTCCCCGCCGACCGGGACCAGGCCCACCGGGCCGCGCTCGCTGCCCACCCGGGCGGAACGCCGCCGGCTCGCCCGGAAGGTCCGGCGCAAGCGCCGCGGGTCCGCCCTGAGGGAGATACCCGTTCTCGTCGTCGTGGCGCTGCTGATCGCGCTCGTCCTGAAGACATTCCTGGTCCAGGCGTTTGTGATCCCGTCAGGGTCGATGGAACAGACCATCCGGATCGGCGACCGGGTGCTCGTGGACAAGCTGACCCCGTGGTTCGGATCGAAGCCGCAGCGCGGCGACGTCGTGGTGTTCAAGGACCCCGGCGGCTGGCTCCAGCAGGAGACTTCCGAGGAGAAGAAGGACCCGCCGATCGGCGTCAAGCAGGTCACCGAGGTGCTGACCTTCATCGGGCTGCTGCCGTCCGACGACGAGCAGGATCTGATCAAGCGGGTCATCGCGGTCGGCGGCGACACCGTGAAGTGCTGCGGCGAGGACGGCCGGGTCACCGTCAACGGCGTACCGCTGGCCGAGACGTACCTCCACCCGGACGACCGGCCCTCGACGATCTCGTTCGAGGTGAAGGTTCCCCAGGGCCGGCTGTTCATGATGGGGGACCACCGGTCCGACTCCGCCGACTCCCGCTTCCACCTCGACGAACCCGACCGGGGCACGGTCTCCGAGGAAGAGGTCGTGGGGCGGGCCGTCGTGATCGCCTGGCCGTTCGGCCACTGGAGCACCCTGGAACAACGCGACGCCTTCACCGCGGTCCCGGACGCGCGCGCATCGGAGGCAGCGGCTCCGGCCCCGTCGAATAGTGTGGCACCTCCGGATCCCTATGGAATGGTCCGGCTCCCGACCCCTGCGGAACTCCCGCTCGTTATGGGAGTGGTGGGCCTGCACCGGATCGGGCGCGGGCAGTGGCACGTACTGAGGAGTGGATGTGGGGGATTTGGCGGTCGGCGCACGATCCGGACACGACGAACCCGAGGACCGGCCGGAGCGCGACGAGTCTCCCGCGGGCGGGGCGGTTCCGCCGGAGGGTGAGGACGGCACCCCGGACGACGACGACGGCGGCAGGCCCGCCAGGAGGCAACGTTCCTTCTGGCTGGAGCTTCCGCTGCTCGTCGGTATCGCGCTGGTTCTGGCGCTGCTGATCAAGACGTTCCTGGTCCAGGCCTTCTCGATCCCCTCGGACTCCATGCAGAACACGCTGCAGCGGGGCGACCGGGTGCTGGTCGACAAGCTGACTCCGTGGTTCGGCGCCGAGCCCGAGCGCGGCGAGGTCGTGGTCTTCCACGACCCGGGCGGCTGGCTGGAGGACACCGTGACCCCGGAGCCCAACGCGGTGCAGAAGTTCCTGAGCTTCATCGGCCTGATGCCGTCCTCCGAGGAGAAGGACCTGATCAAGCGGGTCGTCGCGGTCGGCGGCGACACCGTGGAGTGCAAGGAGAACGGGCCGGTCACGGTCAACGGGAAGAGCCTGGACGAGAAGTCGTTCATCTTCCCGGGGAACACTCCGTGCAACGACAAGCCCTTCGGCCCGATCAAGGTGCCGGACGGCCGGATCTTCGTCATGGGCGACCACCGGCAGAACTCCCTGGACTCGCGCTACCACCAGGAGCTCCCGGGGCAGGGCACGGTCTCCACGGACGAGGTCGTCGGCCGTGCCGTCGGCATCGCCTGGCCGCTGGACCGCTGGGCGACCCTTCCGGTCCCGGACACCTTCGACCAGCCCGGTCTGAACGCCGCCGCCGCGATGGCGCCGGCGGCGCTGGGCGTAGCCGGAGCGCTGCCCCTCGTGTTGTGGCGCCGCCGGAGGCTGACCGCCGGGCGTACCACCGGGTAGGGTGCCGACTCGGATCAGCGATTGTCGATCTCCGACGGGGGAGCGCTGGGATGAGCGGTACAGGACGCAAGGAAGACGGCCGCGGCCGGGCCGGCGCCATGGTGTCGGGCCTGGCCGTGGCCGTCGGCTGTGTGCTCTTCCTCGGAGGTTTCGTCTGGGCGGCGGTGGTCTACCAGCCGTACACGGTCCCGACCGCCTCGATGTCCCCCACGGTGAAGCCCGGCGACCGGGTGCTCGCCGAGCGGATTGACGGCGCCGACGTCCGACGCGGTGACGTGGTGGTCTTCACCGACCAGGTCTGGGGCGCCACGCCGATGGTGAAGCGCGTCGTCGGGATCGGCGGCGACACGGTGGCCTGCTGCGACCGGGAGGGACGGCTCACCGTCGACGGAACCCCCGTCGATGAGCCCTACCTCGACCGGGGCCCGGCCGCCCCGGGCACGAAGGCGCCCGCCTCGCCCCAGGACTTCTCCGCCACCGTGCCCAAGGGCCAGATCTTCCTGCTCGGCGACGAACGGGCCACCTCCCTGGACTCCCGCGTCCACCTCCAGGACGCCGGCGAGGGCTCCGTCCCGCTGAGCGCCGTGCAGGCCCGGGTGGACGCGGTGGCCTGGCCGATGGACGGCATGATCGGCCGGCCCTCCTCGTTCGCCGCGCTCCCCGGCGGGGTGTCCGCCGCCGGGCCGCTGCCGCTCCAGCTGGGCGCGATCCTCGTAGGAGTCGCGCTGATCCTCGGCGGCGCGGTGTACGGGCCCGTGGCGGCGCGTCTCGGCCGCCGGAGGACGCCCGCCGGGGTGGCCCGGTGACCTCCGGGGCCCGCAGGGTCGCCCGGGTGGTCCTCCTGGACCCCGACGACCGCGTCCTGCTGCTGCACGGCCATGAGCCGGAGGACCGGGACGACGCCTGGTGGTTCACCCCGGGCGGCGGTCTCGAGGGCGACGAGACCCGGGAAGAGGCGGCCCGCCGGGAGCTGGAGGAGGAGACCGGGATCACGGACATCGAGCTGGGCCCGCTGCTCTGGACCCGGTTCTGTTCCTTCCCGTTCGACGGGCGCCGCTGGCACCAGGACGAGTGGTACTACCTGGCCCGTACGACGCGGACCGCCACCGCCCCGCAGGGCCTCACCGACCTGGAACGGCGCAGCGTCGCCGGTCTGAGGTGGTGGACCTCCGCCGAACTGCTCGCGACGCGTGAGACGGTGTACCCGACCAGACTCGCCGAGCTGCTCCGCACGCTCCTCGACGAGGGCCCCCCGTGCGATCCGCTGGTTCTGGCCCCTGAAATCGTCTAATCGTCCAAGGGCGTCGGAGGCTGACGCACAATGGGGGCACGCACGGCTGAAGGGGAAACATGCCATGAGCGCCGAGGACCTCGAGAAGTACGAGACCGAGATGGAGCTGAAGCTCTACCGGGAGTACCGCGATGTCGTCGGTCTGTTCAAATATGTGATCGAGACCGAACGGCGCTTCTACCTCACCAACGACTACGAGATGCAGGTGCACTCCGTCCAGGGTGAGGTTTTCTTCGAGGTGTCCATGGCGGACGCCTGGGTCTGGGACATGTACCGGCCCGCGAGGTTCGTCAAGCAGGTCCGCGTGCTGACCTTCAAGGACGTCAACATCGAAGAGCTCAACAAGAGCGATCTGGAACTTCCGGGAGGCTGACCCCGCGCTGCCCGCGGCCGGGCCGCCGATACACGCGTCGAAGCAATAACCCGGTCACCCATGTGGGTGGCCGGGTTTTCCACATCCGCGGAGTTGTCCACCAAGATCCACATCTTGGGGCGGGCCGGGTCACAGTCGGTGCCGGAGGTGGTGCCGAGATGAACGCACGGGGGGCACTCGGGCGGTACGGCGAGGAGCTGGCGGCGCGGCTGCTGGCCGAAGCCGGGATGGCGGTGGTCGAGCGCAACTGGCGCTGTCGCGCCGGAGAGATCGACATTGTGGCCAGGGACGGCGACGCCCTGGTCTTCTGCGAGGTGAAGACGCGCAGGTCACGAGAGTTCGAACACCCCATGGCGGCGGTCGGCCCGGTCAAGGCGGACCGGCTGCGACGGCTCGCCGAGATCTGGCTCGACCGGCACGGCGGGCCACCGCCCGGCGGGGTCCGCATCGACCTGATCGGGGTGATCGTGCCCCGGCGCGGAGCCCCGGTCACGGAACACGCCCGGGGGGTGTCCTGATGGGTTTCGCGCGAGCGTGTTCCGTGGCGCTGGTCGGCGTCGAGGGCGTGGTGGTGGAGGTCCAGGCGGACCTGGAGCCGGGGGTGGCGGCCTTCACCCTGGTCGGACTGCCGGACAAGAGCCTGGTGGAGAGCCGGGACCGGGTGCGGGCCGCCGTGGTCAATTCCGGGGCCGAGTGGCCGCAGAAGAAGCTCACGGTCGGGCTCTCCCCGGCCTCCGTGCCGAAGAGCGGTTCGGGGTTCGACCTCGCCGTCGCGTGTGCGGTCCTCGGGGCGGCGGAGCGGATCGACCCGGCCATGATCGCGGACGTGGTGATGATCGGCGAGCTGGGCCTGGACGGCCGGGTGCGTCCGGTACGGGGCGTACTGCCCGCCGTCCTCGCGGCGGCCGAGGCGGGGTACGAGCAGGTCGTCGTCCCCGAACAGACGGCCGGAGAGGCGGCCCTGGTGCCGGGGGTCTCGGTCCTCGGCGTCCGGAGCCTGCGCCGGCTCATCGCCGTCCTGTGCGACGAACCGGTGCCCGAGGAGCCGGATGAGGGACAGGGGCGCCCCGACGCCATGCTGGCCGGGCTCATGATCCCCGGCACGGGACTCGGTGCGGGGCTGGCCCCGGCCGCCGGGCGGGGCGACGGGCACCGGCCGGACCTGGCGGACGTCGCGGGGCAGCCGCGCCCGCGCCAGGCACTGGACTGTCTCTTATANTATAAGAGACAGGGGCTGGCCCCGGCCGCCGGGCGGGGCGACGGGCACCGGCCGGACCTGGCGGACGTCGCGGGGCAGCCGCGCCCGCGCCAGGCACTGGAGGTGGCCGCGGCCGGCGGACACCACCTGCTGTTCTCGGGCCCGCCGGGCGCGGGCAAGACCATGCTGGCCGAGCGGCTGTCGTCGGTCCTGCCGCCGTTGACCCGGCAGGAATCCCTCGAAGTGACGGCGGTCCACTCCGTGGCGGGCATCCTCCCCCCGGGTGAACCACTCGTCTCCCGGGCGCCCTACTGCGCCCCGCACCACTCGGCGACCATGCAGTCCCTGGTCGGCGGGGGCAACGGGATGCCGAGGCCCGGGGCGGTGTCCCTCGCCCACCGCGGGGTGCTCTTTCTGGACGAGGCCCCCGAGTTCTCGGGCAAGGCCCTCGACGCACTGCGGCAGCCGCTGGAGTCGGGCCATGTGGTGGTCGCGCGGGCTGCGGGGGTGGTGCGGCTGCCGGCCCGCTTCCTGATGGTGCTGGCAGCCAATCCGTGCCCCTGCGGCCGGCACACCCTCACCGGCGCGGGCTGCGAGTGCCCGCCCTCGGTCGTCCGCCGCTATCAGGCGCGCCTGTCCGGGCCGCTCCTCGACCGGGTGGACCTGCGGGTCGAGGTGGAGCCGGTCGACCGCGCCGACCTCCTGGGGCAGGGCGGCCGCGGCGAGTCGACGGCCGTCGTCGCCGCACGGGTACGGGACGCCAGGGCGCGGGCGGCGGAGCGGCTGGCCGGCACCCCGTGGACCACGAACAGCGAGGTGCCGGGCCATGAGCTGCGGACCCGGCTGCTCGTGGCCCCGGGAGCGCTGGCGGCCGCGGAGCGGGACCTGGAGCGCGGGATGCTCACGGCCCGGGGGCTGGACCGGGTGCTGAGGGTGGCGTGGACCGTGGCGGATCTGCGGGGCGCCGACCGCCCGGACGCCTCCGACGTGGCGGTCGCCCTGGAGCTGCGGACGGGCATCCAGCGCGGGGTGCCGATGGGGACGGGGCAGCGGTGACCGGGCTGACGGGGGAGCGGTGGCAGGGGGCGGGCCGCGTACCCGACCGCGACGACGGTAGAGACCGCGTCCCCGACCAGGAGGCAGGCCGGGACCTGGGCCGGGACAGGGAGGCGGAGCGGCTGGCCAGGGCCGCGCTGACCCGGGTGCTGGAGCCGGGGGACGAGCGTGCGGGGCGCTGGCTCCGGCGGACCGGTCCCATCGAGCTGATGCGGAGGCTCACCGTCGAGGACGGCTCCGCCGAGAGGCTTCCCGGCATGACCGCCGCACGGCTCGGGGGCTACCGGCTGCGTGCCGCCGCCGTGGAGCCGGGGAGGGACCTGGCCGCGGTCGCCGCGGTGGGCGGACGCTTCGTCTGCCCGGGTGACCGGGAGTGGCCGAGCCAGCTGGACGACCTGGGCGACGCGCGGCCCGTCGGGCTCTGGGTGCGGGGGCGGCCCGATCTGCGTCTGTGGTCGCTGCGCTCGGTCGCCGTGGTCGGAGCGAGGGCCTGCACCCCGTACGGAGCGCACATGGCGGCGACCCTCGGCTCCGGGCTCGCCGAGCGGGGCTGGGTGGTGGTGTCGGGCGCGGCGTTCGGGGTGGACGGGGCCGCCCACCGGGGCGCGCTGGCCGCGGGCGGAGCGACGACGGCGGTGCTGGCCTGCGGGGTCGACGTCCCCTACCCGCGCGGGCACGCCGAGTTGCTCGGCCGGCTGGCGCAACAAGGGCTCATCGTCGCCGAGTTGCCCCCGTCCTCCCACCCCACCCGAAGCCGCTTCGTCCTGCGCAACCGCGTCATCGCCGCGCTGACCCGGGGGACGGTCGTCGTCGAGGCCGAATACCGCAGCGGTTCGCTGGTCACCGCCCGCCAGGCGCAACGGCTCGGCCGCTTCGCGATGGGAGTCCCCGGCCCCGCCACCAGCGGCCTGTCGGCAGGGGTCCACGAGCTGTTGCGTGGTGAGGGCGTGCTCGTCACCGACGCGGACGAAGTCGTCGAGCTGGTCGGGGACATCGGCGAGCTTCCGCCGGTCCGCCGCGGCCCGGTGCTGCCCAGGGACCACCTGGACGCGGTCACGGCACGGGTACTCGACGCGCTCCCTTACCACGGTGCCACCCACCCCCGTGACCTCGCCCGCACCGCGGGGACGTCCGCCGACGAAACGCTCGGTCGACTGTACGAACTGCACTCACTGGGGTTCGTCGAACGAGAAGGCGACGGTTGGCGGTTGACGCTTCCGTCGGCAGGCAACGACGACGCGCGGCGAGGCGGTACTTGACCTGGAGCATTCGGGTGAAAAGGTAAGGCCGATGACCTCGCACGATCGATCGGTGACCTGTTCAGGGCCCGCGCCCACGGCAGCGGCCCCGTCTCCCGGCGGGCGCGGACGGCGTGAACGGCGGAACGCGATCAGGCGGCTGGGATCTCCCGTCCTGCGCGGACTGCGACGTCACAGTCACGCTACGCTCACAAGGATTCCGCCCCAGACAAAAGTCCCCCAGCACTTCACGGCAGAACGGCTCAAGGCACCACATGCCCCAGCACACCTCCGGGTCTGACCGCGCGGCAGTACCACCGGTTGCGCGTGGCACTGTGCGCCCTCCCGCCCCCTCCTCGCTCGACGAGTTGTGGCGTTCGTACAAGACCACGGGCGACGAGCGGCTGCGGGAGCAGCTGATCCTGCACTACTCGCCGCTCGTGAAGTACGTCGCGGGCCGGGTGAGCGTGGGGCTGCCGTCCAACGTCGAGCAGGCCGACTTCGTCTCCTCCGGTGTCTTCGGGCTGATCGACGCCATCGAGAAGTTCGACATCGAACGGGCCATCAAGTTCGAGACGTACGCGATCACCAGGATTCGCGGCGCGATGATCGACGAACTCCGGGCCCTGGACTGGATCCCGCGGTCCGTCCGGCAGAAGGCGCGGAACGTGGAGCGCGCGTACGCCACGCTGGAGGCGCAGTTCCGGCGTACGCCGTCGGAGGCCGAGGTCGCCTCGGAAATGGGCATCGCGCTGGAGGAACTGCACGCTGTTTTCAGCCAGTTGTCGCTGGCGAATGTGGTTGCCCTGGAGGAGCTGCTGCACGTCGGCGGCGAGGGCGGCGACCGGCTGAGCCTGATGGACACGCTGGAGGACACCGCCGCCGACAATCCGGTGGAGGTCGCCGAGGACCGCGAGCTGAGAAGACTGCTCGCGCGGGCCATCAACACCCTCCCCGACCGGGAGAAGACCGTGGTGACCCTCTATTACTACGAGGGCCTCACCCTCGCGGAGATCGGCAACGTCCTCGGGGTGACCGAGAGCCGGGTCAGCCAGATCCATACCAAGTCCGTGCTCCAGCTCCGGGCGAAGCTGGCCGACGCGGGCCGCTGACGCCCTCTGTCCGGCACTCTCCGGCCATCCGATCGGCCGCTGTGCCCTTCCCCCACACGCCTGCCGCCGTAGAGTGGAGGCGTGCCCAGGATTCGAGCGGCCTCGGTGGCCGAGCACCGGACCATGCAGCGCGGCGCCCTCCTGGACGCCGCGCGCTCCCTGCTGTCCGAGGGCGGTACGGAGGCGCTGACCTTCCCCGCGCTCGCCGAGCGCACGGGCCTCGCCCGGTCCTCCGTGTACGAGTACTTCCGCTCCCGCGCCGCCGTCGTCGAGGAGCTGTGCGCCGTCGACTTCCCCGTCTGGGCGGCGGAGGTCGAGAACGCCATGCAGGGCGCCGAGACGCCCGAGGCGAAGGTCGAGGCGTATGTGCGCCGCCAGCTCGACCTCGTCGGTGACCGTCGCCACCGCGCGGTCGTGGCGATCTCCGCGAGCGAGCTGGACGCGGGCGCCCGGGAGAAGATCCGGGCCGCGCACGGCGGACTGATCGCCATGATCGTCGAAGCGCTCGGCGACCTGGGCCACACCCAGCCGAGACTGGCCGCCATGCTCATGCAGGGTTCGGTCGACGCTGCCGTGCGCCGTATCGAACTGGGCGTCGCGGAGGAACCGGGCGTCATCGCGGACACCGTCGTCGCGATGGTCCTGCGCGGTGTCAGCGGCTGACCCGGACGGCGTCCGGCTCCGGCACCCCGAACACCGGCAGCAGCCGCGAGGGGCCTCTCCGCAGCATCGAGGGCGGCAGCAGGGAGAGCGGGTCCAGATAGACGTCCCCGCGCCGCAGCCCCCAGTGCAGACAGCCTTCCGCGCAGTGGAACGGCCTCTCCTCCAGCACCCCGACCGGCTGCCCGGCCCGGGTGATCGCGCCCTTCTCGACCAGGGCCCGCACCGGTTCGTACGTGGTGCGCAGGGGTGGCGAACCGCTGCCGGCCACCTCGATGGCGACCACCCCGCGTCCTGCCACCCGCCCCGCGAACGACACCCGCCCGTCGGCGACCGCCAGCACCCGCGCGCCCGGACCCGCCGCGAGGTCCACACCGCGGTGGCCGGGCCCGTACGGACCGGCGGGCGGCTCCCATCCCCGTAACACCGAAGGCCTCCCCGTCAGCGGCCAGCTCCGGCCGCCGCCGTCCGTGCCGCCGTCCGTGTCGCTGTCCACCGCGCCGCCGTTCGTGTCGGCGTCGGCGTCGGCGCCCGCTCCCGGCCAGGACGCCAGTGCCCCGGCCGGCACGGCGGACCTGCCAGGAAGCGAGGGGTCGGCCGGGAGCAGCGCGTACAGCAGGAACGCCAGGAGCAGCAGGAACGGGGTGCGGCGGGCGGGGGAGCGGCGTGGGCCGGGCTGATGGCGCATGCCGCCACGATGGCCCGGAGGCCGGGATTCCGGGGATCACGGACCGTTCCTGTGGACTACTCGCCGGTTGTGGATATCGCGGCCACCCGGCCGTGGATGTAGCGGCCACCCGGCCGTGGACGTCGTCGTCACCCGGCCGTGGGCATCGCCGTCACCAGGTACCCAACCGGTCCCGTACACTTCTTACGGCGATCCGGGTCACCGGGTCGACTTCGCACGCCCCGCCACCTCCCTTCTCGGAGGTGGCCGCGCTCCTCGGTCCCTCGTGGCACGGCGCGTCGGGGCGTCAGGCGCGAGCGCAAACCTGCGGTCGCGATAACCGAGCACCTCAAGGAGTACGGCCATGGCCGTCGTCACGATGCGGGAGCTGCTGGAAAGCGGCGTCCACTTCGGTCACCAGACCCGTCGCTGGAACCCGAAGATGAAGCGCTTCATCTTCACCGAGCGCAACGGCATTTACATCATCGACCTGCTCCAGTCGCTGTCGTACATCGACCGCGCCTACGAGTTCGTCAAGGAGACCGTCGCCCACGGCGGCTCCATCATGTTCGTGGGTAC
Organism: Streptomyces sp. rh34; assembly: GCF_002551245.1. Lineage (GTDB taxonomy): Bacteria > Actinomycetota > Actinomycetes > Streptomycetales > Streptomycetaceae > Streptomyces. Next base: position 12,580 of record NZ_NTGZ01000030.1, on the reverse strand, counting down.
GAAGAAGCAGGCCCAGGAGGCCATCGCCGAGCAGGCGACGCGCGTCGGCATGCCGTACGTCAACCAGCGTTGGCTCGGTGGCATGCTCACCAACTTCTCCACCGTCTACAAGCGCCTTCAGCGTCTGAAGGAGCTTGAGCTCATCGACTTCGAGGACGTGGCCGCCTCCGGCCTCACCAAGAAGGAGCTCCTGGTCCTCTCGCGCGAGAAGGCCAAGCTGGAGAAGACCCTCGGTGGTATCCGCGAGATGCAGAAGGTGCCCAGCGCCGTCTGGATCGTCGACACCAAGAAGGAGCACATCGCCGTCGGTGAGGCGCGCAAGCTCCACATCCCGGTCGTCGCGATCCTCGACACCAACTGCGACCCCGACGAGGTCGACTACAAGATCCCGGGCAACGACGACGCGATCCGCTCCGTCACCCTGCTCACCCGCGTGATCGCCGACGCCGTCGCCGAGGGCCTCATCGCCCGCTCCGGTGCCGCCACCGGTGACTCGAAGCCGGGCGACAAGGCCGCCGGCGAGCCCCTCGCCGAGTGGGAGCGCGACCTGCTCGAGGGCGACAAGAAGGACGAGACCGCGGCTGCCGCCGAGGTCCAGACCTCCGCCGAGACCGAGAAGGTCGCCGACGCCGAGAAGCCGGCCGAGGCCGTCGCCGAGGCCGAGGCCGCTGTCGAGGCCCCGGCCGCCGCCGAAGCCCCGGCCGCCGACGCGGACGCCGAGCAGGCCTGACACCCGTCACGGCTGCTGACGGCGGGGGCCGACGCCACAAGCGTCGCCCCCGCCGTTCACCCGTAGATCTTTCAGACTTCGAGAGAGACATACAGACTCATGGCGAACTACACCGCCGCTGACGTCAAGAAGCTCCGCGAGCTCACCGGCGCCGGCATGATGGACTGCAAGAAGGCGCTCGACGAGGCCGACGGCAACGTCGACAAGGCCGTCGAGGCGCTCCGTATCAAGGGCCAGAAGGGCGTCGCCAAGCGCGAGGGCCGCTCTGCCGAGAACGGTGCCGTCGTCTCCCTCATCTCCGAGGACCAGACGTCCGGCGTCCTCCTCGAGCTGAAGTGCGAGACGGACTTCGTCGCCAAGGGCGAGAAGTTCCAGGCCGTCGCCAACACTCTCGCCGCTCACGTCGCCGCGACCTCCCCGGCCGACATCGGGGCGCTCCTCGCCTCCGAGATCGAGGCCGGCAAGACCGTGCAGGCGTACGTCGACGAGGCCAACGCCAACCTCGGTGAGAAGATCGTCCTGGACCGCTTCGCGCAGTTCACCGGCGCCTTCGTCGGTGTGTACATGCACCGCACCATGCCCGACCTGCCCCCGCAGATCGGTGTCCTGGTCGAGCTGGACAAGGCCGACGCCGAGCTGGCCAAGGGCATCGCGCAGCACATCGCCGCCTTCGCCCCGAAGTACCTGTCCCGCGAGGACGTCCCGGCCGAGGTCGTCGAGGCCGAGCGCCGCGTCGCCGAGGAGACCACGCGCGCCGAGGGCAAGCCCGAGGCCGCGCTCCCGAAGATCGTCGAGGGTCGGGTCAACGGCTTCTTCAAGGAGGCCACCCTCCTGGGCCAGCCGTACGCGCTGGACGCCAAGAAGTCGGTCCAGAAGGTCCTGGACGAGGCCGGTGTCACCCTGAAGCGCTTCTCGCGCATCAAGGTCGGCATCTGAGTCCGTCCGGGCGAACAGCACCGAACCCGATAAGGTCTGGTGCAGTCGACGGCCGCACCCACGCCGGACGACCGCAGATCTGACGAGGAGGCCATTGCCGCTGTAGGGACACCAGACCCACCGGCAATGGCCTTCTTCGTATGTGCACGAGGAGAATTTCCATGGACAAGGGCGCGGACGCCATGCAGGCCGACGACCAGGGCGACGACGACAAGGGTTCCGGGCGCTTCATGCTGAAGCTCTCCGGTGAGGCCTTCGCCGGTGGCGGCGGCCTCGGCGTCGACCCCGACGTCGTGCACACCATCGCCCGCGAGATCGCCGCCGTCGTACGCGACGGCGCCCAGATCGCGGTGGTCATCGGGGGAGGCAACTTCTTCCGTGGCGCCGAGCTCCAGCAGCGCGGCATGGACCGGGCCCGGTCCGACTACATGGGCATGCTCGGCACCGTCATGAACTGCCTGGCACTCCAGGACTTCCTGGAGAAGGAGGGCATCGACTCGCGCGTCCAGACCGCCATCACCATGGGTCAGGTCGCCGAGCCGTACATCCCGCTCCGCGCCGTACGGCACCTGGAGAAGGGGCGTGTGGTGATCTTCGGCGCCGGTATGGGCATGCCGTACTTCTCCACCGACACCACCGCTGCTCAGCGTGCCCTGGAGATCGACGCCGAGGCGCTGCTCATGGGGAAGAACGGCGTGGACGGGGTCTACGACTCCGACCCGAAGACCAACCCCGACGCGGTGAAGTTCGACGCGCTGGAGTACGGCGAGGTGATCACTCGCAACCTGAAGATCGCCGACGCCACCGCCATCACGCTCTGCCGTGACAACCAGCTGCCGATCCTCGTCTTCGAGCTGACGACCGAGGGCAATATCGCTCGCGCGGTCAAGGGTGAGAAGATCGGCACGCTCGTGAGCGACGAGAGCACCCGGGCCTGACGGCCCAGGATGGACAACGGCCTGCCGGTCGGACACCGTGCAGGTGAGGATGCGACGCACGACCCGCAGGGTCAGGCGATGACGACGCCGGGCCCACCCAAGACACGCAGGAGCACGTGGTGATCGAAGAAATCCTCCTCGAGGCCGAGGAGAAGATGGAGAAGGCCGTTGTCGTCGCGAAAGAGGACTTCGCCGCGATCCGTACCGGCCGCGCGCACCCGGCGATGTTCAACAAGATCGTCGCCGACTACTACGGCGCGCTGACCCCGATCAACCAGCTGGCCTCGTTCTCGGTTCCCGAGGCGCGGATGGCCGTCGTGACGCCGTTCGACAAGACCGCGCTGCGCAACATCGAGCAGGCGATCCGCGACTCCGACCTCGGCGTCAACCCGAGCAACGACGGCAATATCATCCGGGTGACCTTCCCCGAGCTCACCCAGGACCGCCGCAAGGAGTACATCAAGGTCGCCAAGACCAAGGCCGAGGACTCCAAGATCTCGATCCGCTCCATCCGCCGCAAGGCCAAGGAGACCCTCGACAAGCTCGTCAAGGACAAGGAGTCCGGCGAGGACGAGGTGCGCCGCGCCGAGAAGGAGCTCGACGACACCACCGCGAAGTACGTCGCGCAGGTGGACGAGCTGCTCAAGCACAAGGAAGCCGAGCTGCTCGAAGTCTGATGAACGACTCTTCCCGGGGTGCCCCGCAAGGAGCCGGTTACTGGGGCACGCCCGAGATGAGGGCTGCCCCGGCGGGTCCTGCCCACGATGTGCATGGCGCCCAGCAGACTCGGCCCATGCCCAACGTGCCGGACGTGCCCGACGCAGGTAGAGACGCAGAAAGCCGCGACGACCGGGACAGGGATGCCGCTCACGTCAGCGGCCCCCTGTTCCGTGACGAGATGCCGCAGGAGCCCATGTCCACCCCGCTGCCGCCCCCGCCGCAGAAGAAGCGCGCGGGGCGTGATCTGCGCGCCGCCATAGGGGTGGGCGTGGGTCTCGGCGCCGTCATCGGCGTCTCGCTGTTCATCGTGAAGGCCGCTTTCATCGGCGTGATAGTGGCCGCCGTCGTCGTCGGCCTCTGGGAGCTCACCTCCCGCCTCCAGGAGCGCAAGGGCATCAGGGCGCCCCTGGTGCCGCTGGCCGTCGGCGGAGCCGCGATGGTCATCGCGGGTTACGCGCGGGGGCCCGAAGGCGCCTGGATCGCGATGGCCCTGACCGCCCTGGCGGTGCTGGTCCGGCGGATGACCGAACCGCCGGACGGCTATCTCAAGGACGTCACGGCCGGGGTCTTCGCGGCGTTCTACGTACCCTTCCTGGCCACCTTCGTCGCCTTGATGCTGAGGGCGGACGACGGGTCGTGGCGGGTCCTGACCTTCCTCCTCCTCACCGTGGTCAGCGATACGGGGGCGTACGCCGTCGGCTGGCGCTTCGGCACGCACAAGCTCGCCCCGCGCATCAGCCCCGGCAAGACCCGCGAGGGCCTGCTCGGCGCGGTCGCCTTCGCGATGGTCGCCGGCGCGCTGTGCATGGAGTTCCTGATCGACGGCGGTGCCTGGTGGCAGGGACTGCTGCTCGGCCTCGCGGTCGCGGCCAGCGCCACCCTCGGCGATCTGGGCGAGTCCATGATCAAGCGGGACCTCGGGATCAAGGACATGGGCACCCTGCTCCCCGGCCACGGCGGCATCATGGACCGGCTGGACTCGCTCCTGCCGACCGCGCCGGTCGTATGGCTGCTGCTGGTGCTGTTCGTCGGCTCCGGCTGACCGCCACGGCCTCACGGCACACTGCCCCACCTGCACGTTTCACGAGTGAGGGTCCGTCGTCCACAGGGCGGCGGGCCCTCACCCGTCTGTCTGCGACACTGGATGAACCATGCCTAAGCCCGGAGAACTCACTTTCGTCGCGCCCCGCGGATCCAAGAAGCCGCCGCGGCACATCGCCGACCTCACGCCCGCCGAGCGCAAGGAAGCGGTCGCCGCGACCGGTGAGAAGCCGTTCCGCGCCCAGCAGCTCTCGCAGCACTACTTCGCGCGGTACGCGCACGACCCGGCCGAGTGGACGAACATCCCGGCCGGATCGCGGGAGAAGCTCGCCGAGGCGCTGTTCCCCGACCTGATGTCCGTGATGCGGCACATCAGCTGCGACGACGACACCACGCGCAAGACCCTGTGGAAGCTGCACGACGGGACGCTCGTCGAGTCCGTCCTGATGCGGTACCCCGACCGAGTCACGATGTGCATCTCCTCGCAGGCCGGCTGCGGTATGAACTGCCCCTTCTGTGCCACCGGGCAGGCCGGCCTCGACCGCAATCTGTCGACCGCCGAGATCGTGCACCAGATCGTCGACGGCATGCGCGCCCTGCGCGACGGCGAGGTGCCCGGCGGGCCCGCGCGACTGTCCAACATCGTCTTCATGGGCATGGGTGAGCCGCTCGCCAACTACAACCGTGTGGTCGGGGCGATCCGCCGCCTCACCGACCCGGAGCCGGACGGGCTCGGTCTCTCGCAGCGCGGGATCACCGTCTCCACCGTGGGCCTCGTCCCGGCCATGCTGCGCTTCGCCGACGAGGGCTTCAAGTGCCGCCTCGCCGTCTCGCTGCACGCCCCGGACGACGAGCTGCGCGACACCCTGGTCCCCGTCAACACCCGGTGGAACGTCCGCGAGGTGCTGGACGCCGCCTGGGAGTACGCCGACAAGTCCGGCCGCCGGATCTCCATCGAGTACGCCCTGATCCGGGACATCAACGACCAGGCCTGGCGCGGCGACCGGCTCGGCCGGCTGCTCAAGGGCAAGCGGGTGCACGTCAACCTGATCCCGCTGAACCCCACGCCGGGCTCGAAGTGGACCGCCTCGCGGCCCGAGGACGAGAAGGCGTTCGTCGAGGCCATCGCGGCCCACGGCGTGCCCGTCACCGTCCGGGACACCCGCGGTCAGGAGATCGACGGGGCCTGCGGTCAGCTGGCGGCCTCCGAGCGCTGAGCCCTGGCGGCCGAGCAGCCCGGTCGGCGGCCCAGCAGCGGACGGCGGCTCCGCGACGAGCGGCGACCGCACGGTCCGGCCGGAAACCGCCGGTGTAGCCTGGGCCCGAAATCAACTTCATATTCCGACAGGGGAGCGCCACAGCGCTGAGAGTGCGGCACCGAGGACAGGTTGGCCGCAGACCCTCTGAACCTCGCCCGGGTCATTCCGGGTAGGAAGTTCGGACCTTACTCAAGCTGTTGCGCCCTGCCCGCTTCCGGTTCGCCGGACAGCGGGCGGGGCCGCGTCTCTTCCTGGTCACCTCCAGGAGGAATCAGATGAACACCACCACGAAGTACGCGGCGACCACTCTCGCCGCCGCTCTCGGCGTCACCGTGCTCGCGGGCTGCGGCGACGGCGGTTCCGCGGGCTCGGGGGAGTCCAAGGGCCCCGGCTCCAAGACCGTGACGCTGGTCAGCCACGACTCCTTCAACGTCTCGGACAAGGTCCTGAAGGCGTTCACGAAGGAGACCGGCTACAAGGTCGAGATCCTCAAGAGCGGCGACGCCGGAGCCGCGCTCAACCAGGAGATCCTGACCAAGGGCTCCCCGCGCGGCGACGTCTTCTTCGGCGTCGACAACACCCTGCTCTCCCGCGCCCTCGACAACGGCCTGTTCACCGCGTACGAGGCCAAGGGCCTGGACTCGGTCGCGGCGGACACCCAGACGGACGAGAAGCACCGGGTCACGCCCGTCGACACCGGCGACATCTGCGTCAACTACGACAAGAAGTTCTTCGCCGACAAGAAGCTCGCGCCGCCGAAGACCTTCGATGACCTGCTGAAGCCCGCGTACAAGAACCTCCTCGTCACCGAGAACGCAGCCAGCTCCTCGCCCGGTCTCGGTTTCCTCCTCGGCACCATCGCCGCCCGGGGCGAGGACGGCTACGAGGCGTACTGGAAGAAGCTGAAGGCCAACGGCGTCAAGGTCGTCGACGGCTGGGAGCAGGCGTACAACGAGGAGTTCTCCGGCTCCGCGGGCGGCAGGAAGGCCAACGCCGACCGGCCGCTCGTCGTCAGTTACGCCTCCAGCCCGCCCGTCGAGGTGCTCTACGCCGACCCGCAGCCGAAGGAGGCCCCCACCGGGGTCGCCACCGGCACCTGCTTCCGGCAGACCGAGTACGCCGGGCTGCTGACCGGGGCGAAGAACGAGGCGGGCGGCAAGGCGCTGCTGGACTTCATGATCAGCAAGACGTTCCAGGAGGACATGCCACTGAACATGTTCGTGAACCCGGTCGTGAAGGGCGCGACCCTCCCCGAGCTGTTCACGAAGTTCGGCGAGAAGGTCGACACGCCTCCCACCGTCGCGCCCGAGAAGATCACCGCCAACCGTGAGCAGTGGATCCAGTCGTGGCAGTCGCTGGTCCTGAAGTAGACCCCGGGGCGAAGACCGCCGAGGCCGCCCGGACCCGACGCGGGCCGGGGCGGCGCGGGGCCGTGCTGCGGCTCGGCCTGATGGCCGTGCCCGTCGCGTTCTTCGCGCTGTTCTTCGCCTATCCCGTGACCGCCATCGTCGGCCGCGGGCTCAAGGCGGGGGGCGACTGGCAGCTCGGGCGGCTCGGCGAGGTGCCGGCCCGCCCGGACATCCTCGACGTCCTCTGGTTCACCACCTGGCAGGCCCTCGCGTCGACCGCGCTCACGCTGCTGATCGCCCTCCCCGGGGCGTATGTCTTCGCCCGCTTCGACTTCCCCGGCAAACAGCTGCTGCGGGCGGTCGTCACGGTGCCGTTCGTGCTGCCCACCGTCGTCGTCGGCACCGCGTTCCTGGCGCTGCTGGGACGGGGCGGGCTCCTCGACGAACTGTGGGGCGTCCGCCTGGACACCACCGTGTGGGCGATCCTGCTGGCCCACGTCTTCTTCAACTACGCCGTGGTCGTGCGGACGGTCGGCGGGCTCTGGTCCCAGCTGGACCCCCGGCAGGAGGAGGCCGCCCGGGTGCTCGGCGCCGGGCGGTTCGCCGCCTTCCGCCGGGTGACGCTCCCCGCGCTCGCCCCGGCGGTCGCCGCCGCCGCGCTGATGGTGTTCCTCTTCACCTTCACCTCCTTCGGCGTCGTGCAGATCCTCGGTGGACCCGCGTACTCCACCCTGGAGGTGGAGATCTACCGGCAGACCGCGCAGCTGCTGGACCTGCCGACGGCAGCCGTGCTGACCCTGGTGCAGTTCGCCGCGGTCGGCGCGATCCTCGCCGTGCACGCCGCGACCGTACGCCGCCGGGAGCGGGCGCTGAAGCTGGTCGACCCGGCCCAGACCTCCCGCCGGCCGCGCGGCGCCGGGCAGTGGACGCTGCTCGGCGGTGTCCTGCTCACCGCGTTGCTGCTGATCCTGCTGCCGCTCGGGGTGCTCGTGGAGCGATCCTTCGACGGAGCCGACGGAGCCGACGGAGCCGACGGAGCCGACGGAGCCGATGGAGCCGGCGGGTATGGCTTCGGCTACTACCGGGCACTCCAGTCGGCCGGGTCCGGCGGCTCCTCCACCTTCCTGGTCCCGCCGCTGGAGGCCGTCGGCAACTCCCTGCGGTACGCACTCGTCGCGACGCTCATCGCCCTCGTCGTCGGCGGGCTCGCGGCGGCTGCCCTGACCCGGCGGGCCGGGCCGCTGGTCCGCGGCTTCGACGCGCTGCTGATGCTGCCGCTCGGAGTCTCGGCCGTCACCGTCGGCTTCGGCTTCCTGATCACCCTGGACGAGCCGCCGCTCGACCTGCGGACCTCCTGGATCCTGGTGCCGTTGGCTCAGGCGCTGGTCGGCGTCCCCTTCGTCGTACGGACCATGCTGCCCGTACTGCGCGCGGTCGACGACCGGCTGCGGGAGGCCGCCGCCGTGCTGGGGGCCTCCCCGCTGCGGGCCTGGCGGGAAGTCGATCTGCCGCTCGTACGTCGGGCGGTGCTGGTCGCGGCGGGCTTCGCCTTCGCCGTCTCCCTCGGGGAGTTCGGCGCGACGGTCTTCATCGCGCGGCCCGACAACCCGACCCTGCCGGTCGCCGTCGCCCGGCTGCTGGGCCGGTCGGGGGAGCTCAACTACGGGCAGGCGATGGCCCTCAGCACGATTCTGATGCTGGTGTGCGCGGCGTCGCTGCTGCTCCTCGAACGTATCCGCACCGACCGATCCGGGGAGTTCTGAACGACATGCTGAGCCTGCAGTCAGCCACCGTACGGTTCGGGAAGCGGACGGCGCTGGACGCGGTGGACCTGGAGGTCGCCGACCACCGGATCGTCTGTCTGCTCGGTCCCAGCGGCAGCGGGAAGTCCACCCTGCTCCGGGCCGTGGCCGGGCTCCAGCCGATGGACGGCGGCCGGGTCCTGCTGGCCGGCCGGGACCAGAGCGGCGTCCCGGTGCACCGGCGCGGCCTCGGCCTGATGTTCCAGGACCACCAGCTCTTCCCGCACCGCGATGTCGGCGCCAACGTCGCCTTCGGGCTCCGGATGCACGGTGTCGGACGGGCCGAGACCGGGCACCGCGTCCGTGAACTGCTGGAGCTGGTCGGCCTGCCCGGGGCCGAACGCCGCGCGGTCGCCGCTCTGTCCGGCGGGGAGCAGCAGCGCGTCGCCCTGGCCCGCGCCCTCGCCCCGCGCCCGAAGCTCCTCATGCTGGACGAGCCGCTCGGCCAGCTCGACCGCAGCCTCCGCGAACGACTCGTCGTCGAACTGCGCACCCTCTTCCAGGAGCTGGGCACCACCGTGCTGGCCGTCACGCACGACCAGGGCGAGGCGTTCGCGCTCGCCGACCGGGTCGTCGTGATGCGGGACGGCCGGATCGCGCAGGAAGGCAGCCCGCTGGACGTCTGGCAGCGCCCCGCCTCGGCGTTCGTCGCCCGGTTCCTCGGCTTCGACAACGTCACCCCGGCGACCGTGACCGGCCCGGCCGCCGCCACCGCCTGGGGCAAGGTCCCGGTGCCCGAGGGCTCCCCGCAGGGCGAGGTGGATCTGCTGGTCCGGCCCGCCGGGGTCCTGATCGGCGCTCCCGAGGACGGCCTGCGCTGCACGGTCGGCGTCCGCACCTTCCGGGGGAACCACGTGACCGTACGCCTGACGCCCGAGAACGCGCCGGTGCTGGAGGCCGAATGCGCCCTGCGGGACACCCCCGACGAGGGCGCGGTCGTGGGCGTCCGCTTCGACGCTGCGGAGACGGTGGTGCTGGCGGCGGAGTGAGGGGCGGGGCGAGGGGTCGCCGCCGCCCCCCGCGTCACGGCTGTCGCGTTCCCGCCACCACCAGCCCCCGTTCGTACGCCAGGATCACCGCCTGCGCCCGGTCCCGCAGCTCCATCTTCGCGAACAGCCGGTTGATGTGGGTCTTCACCGTGTGGTCGGTGATGGTCAGCCGGTCGGCGATGTCCGCGTTGGACAGGCCCCGCGCGATCAGGACGAGCACCTCGGCCTCGCGCGCGGTCAGCCCGTCGATCGAGCGCGGCGGGGGAGCGCTGACCCGCTGCCGGGCGAACTCCGCGATGAGCCGGCCGGTGATCTCGGGAGCCAGCAGGGCGTGGCCGTCCGCCACCACCCGTACCGCGTGCAGCAGTTCGGGGAAGGTCGCGTCCTTGAGCAGGAAGCCGCTGGCTCCGGCGGTCAGGGCGTCATACACGTACGCGTCCAGACCGAACGTCGTCAGCATCAGCGCCCTGGTCGCCCCGTTCGACGCCTCGACGATGCCGCGTGCCGCGTCGATGCCGCTGAGCTTGGGCATCCGGATGTCCAACAGGGCCACATCGGGACGCAGTTCGGCTGCCCTGAGAACGGCCTGCTCGCCGTCCTCCGCCTCTCCAACCACCTCGATGTCGTCCTGGGTGTTCAGCAGACCGGAGAACGCCGTCCGCACCACCGCCTGGTCGTCGGCCACCAGCACCCGGATCACCACGGCAGCTCCGCCTCCACGAGAAAGCCGCCGGCCGGGCCCCGGCCGGTGGTGAGACCTCCGCCGAGCAGGGCGGCCCGTTCGGCCATGCCCGCCAGTCCGTGCCCCGGCCGCCCGGAGCCGCCGGACGGATGGGGGCCCGGCCCGTCGTCCGTCGCGCGGACCGTCAACAGGCCCGGGCGGTAGTGGAGTTCCACGACCGTGTGCGCACCCGGGGCATGCCGCCGGGCGTTCGTCAGGGCCTCCTGGACGATCCGGTAGGCCGACAGCTCCCAGGACGCGGGCAACGGCGCCCGTTCGCCGGTGACCCGCAGCTCGGCCGCACCGCCCACCGCCCGGTGCTGAGCGATGAGGTCGTCGAGACCGGCCAGCGAGGGCTGCGGGGCGGTGAGCGGGGCCGTTTCGGCGCCGTCGCCCGTCCGCAGCACCCCGAGCAGCCGCCGCAGCTCCGCCATCGAGGACCGCGCCGTGCCCGCGATCTCCTGGAAGGCGTCCCGTGCCGGGGGCGAGAGGTCCGGGGTCGTGTACGTGGCGCTCTCGGCGCGCACCGCGATCACCGACACCGAGTGCGCGATCACATCGTGCAACTCCCGCGCGATCGCGGCCCGTTCCGCCTCGGCGGCCTGCCGCCGCTCCATCGCCAGCAGCCGGGACTGCGCGGCGGCCCGGGTGTGCCGGGTCTCCTCGCGCGCCCGCACCGCGTCGCCCGTGCTCACCGCGCCCAGAATCATCACCGTCAGCACCAGCGTCTCGGCGTACAGCCCGAGGCTGAACCGGTCGGTGCCCTGGAGCGCGGGCAGTCCGGGGGAGCCGTCCCGGGCCCACCGGTCGATGTGCACCAGATTGACGGCCAGCGCGGCCAGCGAACCGGCCAGGACGAGCACCGCCGGATGCTGCACCCGGTGCCGCCCGAGCGTGTAGCAGCCGATCAGGGCGCCGGCGATGGTGGCGTACGCCATGTTGCCGTCGGTCGCGAAGCTGAGGAGGGCCGCGCCCACGGTCAGGAACCCCACGGCGGGCCGCGTCGCCCGCAGGGCCAGCGAGACCGTGCAGACCAGCACCCCGAAGGCGGTGATCGCCGAACCCGGTACGACGGCCAGCTCCACGACCGCGAAGAGCGTCAGCCCGGCTCCGGTCAGCCAGGCGTACGCGGGCTCCGCCGTCCGGTGCCGCAGCCGTCGCCGGAACCCCCGGTCCGACGGCAGGACGTCGGCGGTGGCGGCGGCGGTAGCGGTGGTGGCGATCGCGGTGGCTGTGGCGGGGCGGTCCGGCGGGACGGTACGCGTCATACGGAGATTCTTCGTCACCCGTGGGGCCGGCACATCGGAGCAGGGGTGGAATGCGCGGTGCCGTCTCATGCCACGGGTTGACCCGAAGGACCGGACGGTGGTGTGACGTTCCGTGAACGGCCCGTTCCTAGCCTCGGACGCATGGTCATTTTCGCGGTTCCCGCCCCTCCCGACCTGCCCCGGGACCGTCCCGCGCTGCCCGGCGGAGTCGCCTGGTGGGCGTTCTGCGCGGCCACCGCCCTGGCGCTCGGAGCCTTCTCCTCGCTCGGCCCGCACCGGGTCTGGGGAGCCGCCGCCGCCCTTGGCTACGCGGCCGCCGCGGTGCTCGCGGCCCGCGGGCGGAGCCCCCGTACGGCCGGGGCGGTCGCCGTCACCGGCGCGGTACTGCTGCCCCTGCTGGTGCTTCTCGCCGTGGACCGGGCGCAGTTGGAGGTCGACGTCGTCGCCCGCTCGGCGGGGCTCCTGCTCTCCGAGGGGACGCCCTATCTCGAACGGCCCACCGTGCCCGAGGACTTCAACCCGTACCTCCCGGGCATGGCGGCCTTCGGGATCCCGGAGGCGGTGGCCGGACCCGGGCCGCTCACCGACCCCCGCCTGTGGATGGGCGCCACCTTCCTCGGCGCGTTCGCCCTCGCCCTTCCGGCGGGAGCCCGCCGGGAGGCGCCACGATGGCTCGCCGCCTGCCCCCTGGTGGCGCTCCCGCTCGCGGTCGGCGGTGTCGATCTGCCCGTGGCGGGGCTGATGTGCCTGGGGCTGGCCGGGGCGGCGCAGGGGCGGCCGGGCCGGGCCGGGCTGGCGCTCGGTCTGGCCGCCGCCCTCAAGTGGAT
>NZ_NTGZ01000003.1 GCF_002551245.1 Streptomyces sp. rh34 | reverse complement strand
CCCTCCGGGGGAACGACGCACGATCCTACGGATCGTAAAGACGATAAAGCCCTACGGGCTTTTAAACAATTCCTCCGGAATTGTTTATGAATTCCTCCGGAATTCAAAAAGACGGGTGGGCGGTCGGACTGGTCCCGACGCTCCGCGTCGGGGCGGGTGGTGACGGGTGGTCGGGTGGGGATCCTTCCGGCTCCGCCTACAGGACGGCCCGCTGTGCGGGCTGCTGGCAATAAGGGAGGGGCTGTTTGGGGCGGTCGTGCGTCAACTGGCCGGACCGGGTCGGGCCCTGAGTCTGCATCACTCCCCGGGCCTGGGTACGGGTTGGGGATCTGCCCTATCCCCTCCCTATCGGACTGCTCCGCAGTGCATCACGATGCAGGCGGGGGTAGATATTGGGATTCTGCGCCACCCCCTCCGGACTCTCCGGACGTACGGAGTAATGGCTGTCCCTCAATTCATGGCGGGACAGCCATTAGGTAGAATCTTCAGGTGAAACCAAACTTTACGACCATTCGGCGAATTCCAGATAAAGAACTATCACCAAAAGAAATTCGATACTTGGCGCTAGTGCAGGTTGACCTCATGGCGCTCTACCGCCGTTGGGGGCGGCCCGATATCGGAGTGGACGCACTGGCCGAATGGCTGTGTTTCGCTTTCGCGTTGCCCAGCGGGGAAAAGTTCACCCTACAGCGAGAGGCTTACAATCCGCCTACGCCCGGATTTCTCCTCAGCGTAACCAACGCACTCTTCTCCGCAGAAGCAGCGGGGCAAGTGATCGAATCGCTTGACATTCCAGAGGCATGCGCAATCGAGTTGAGTTCCGAGGTGGCAAACTGAACAGAACTCCGGAACGGCTCGCCGCAGGGACCCGGCCACCATGGGCCCGGCCCCTCGGGAAAATCCGGGTGGCGGGCGGGGACTGGGCGGAGGCTCGGGCCGGAGAGCCACCGCACCACGGTCCGCGGTGACCGCTCCGCTGCTTGCGGGTCCGGCTGCCGCTCCCCGGGCTGGAGACCGCCGCACAGACAGCCGCACAGGCCGCCTACGGGGGCAGCGGGACACCCTCCCCCGGCTCTCCAGGGGGCGCGGGAACACGCCCTGCGGGCGGCGGACAGCCTGATCACCGCCGCAGGAACCGCACTCACCCCATTAGGCGCGCCACGGAACCCGCAGAGGGCTGTCACCGGGACGCGGCAGAGCCTGCGGCTTCCGGCCTCCGGGGGGACGTCGCTGACCTGATTCCTGACCCGCGCGGGCTTGTGGGGTTGGTTCTGTCAGCGTTTGACGCGGTTGCGGACGGCGAGGACCGTGAGGCCGAGCAGGACGGGTTCGGTCAGACGGGACGTCATCTCGATGTAGGTGCCGGCGGTGGTGAGGTCCTGCCCGGAGGAACGGAATACCACCGAGTCGAGTGTGACGTTCAGCGCCTTCTCGAAGCGTTCCCCGGTGAACCTGTCGCCTTTCGGGTTCTGCCGATCAGCTTTGCCGATCTCAAAGGTGACCTTGCCGCCGCCGGCCGGGACGGTCCCGGTCGCTTCCTGTTTCGGGGAGTCCCGGGCGATCCCGAAGCCCATCAGCAGCACCACCGTGGCGAGCATGGTGGCAGCGAGCCAGTACAAGGCCCGCGAGGCACGCAGGCCGTACCCGGACAGGGCCCAGTATCCGTGCAGCAGCCCGCGTTCGGTACGAGTCGTGCCCTCACGGTCGTGACGGCGCATCTCCATCTCGCCGTAATAGAAATCCGCCGCTCCCGGCTCGTTCTTGCTGTCCTCGAACGACTTCCGCAGCGCCCGGTACACCGGTGCCAGCTGCGCCGGTCCGACGTGTCTGGTGCTGAACTCCGCTTCGTTCCAGCCGGGGATCGCTGCTGGCTGGTCGGCGCGCCAGTGGTGTTCTTCGGCGAGGGTGCGGCGCTCGGTGAACCGGACCGGGCGCCCGTGGCGCCAGACGGTGCGGGAGGGGACCTTGGCGAAGGTGCAGGCGCCCTCCAGTCTCAGCTGGTCCAGATGCACGGTCCCGGTGAACAGGCACTGCGACAGGTCGACATCGGCGAGGACCAGGTGAGCCGCGTCCACCCCCCGCAGCGAAGCCATCCGCACCCCGGCATCGGGCGCGCCGTCAAGACCCTGTTCTGCCATCGGCCCTCCGTCGGTGAGCTCGAAAGGACTGGCCTCCGCGGCGATCGTCAGGGGGTGCTCGAAGACCGCGTGGGCGAAGTCCACCGTGGTGTAGCGCAGACGCAGCTCCGCCGTCGCGGACCAGCGGGTCCGCCGGCACTCCAGCTCGCACGCGGCAAGCAAAAGGGACACCGGACCACCGAACACCGCCCCCGACAACCGCACCCGCCCCGCACACACCAACGGCCCGAAGCTGTCCGCCCGCTCGAAGACCGCCGACTCAAACACGGCATCACCCATGAAGGCCGCCGACTCGAACCCGGCACCGCCCGTGAAGGTCGCCGACCCGAACACGGCGTCACCTGTGAAGGTCGCTGACTCGAACCCGGCGTCACCTGTGAAGGTCGCTGACTCGAACCCGGCGCTGGCCGTGAAGGTCGCCGACTCGAACCCGGCGTCGCCCGTGAAAGTCGCCGACTCGAACCCGGCGTCGCCCGTGAAAGTCGCCGACTCGAACCCGGCGTCGCCCGTGAAAGTCGCCGACCCGAACCCGGCACCTTCCGTGAAGGTCGCCGACCCGAACCAGGCGTCGCCCGTGAAGGTCGCCGCCACGAACCCGGCGCTGGCCGTGAAGGTCGCCAACCCGAACCCGGCGGTGCCCGTGAAAGTCGCCGACCCGAACACGGCAACGCCCGTGAAGGTCGCCGCCAAGAACCCGGCGTGGCCCGTGAAGGTCGCCGAGTCGAACCCGGCGGCGCCCGTGAAGGCCGCCGCCAAGAACACGGCGTCGCGCTCGAAGGTCGCCGACCCGAACCTGGCGTCGCCCGTGAAGGTCGCCGCCTCGAACCCGGCGGCGCCCGTGAAGGTCGCCGACCCGAACCTGGCGGTGCCCGTGAAGGTCGCTGACTCGAACCTGGCGTTGCCGAGTCTGGGGTGGTTGGTCGCGGGGTCGCGGAGAGAGTTGAGGAGGGCATCGAGGAGGGGCTCGGTGAAGAGGGTGCCGCGGTGGTCGATGTCGGTGCCGGGGGCCAGGCCGGCCAGATAGGTGTCGCGGTCGGGATCGGCCAGGTGGGCGAGACACGCGGGGTGGCCGGGGACGTGGATGCCGCGGCATCCGACGGGGTCCTCCGCAGTGGTGCCATGGCCGCAGTGCGGCCAGTCGGGCGGAGTCAGGGAAGGGCCGGAGCTCGGGTGCAACATACCTGAAAGACGATCGCGCACGGCCTGATGGTTGCTGGCCCGTCCTCCCGCATGGCCCACTGCACTGAAATCTTCGCTGCCGCACGAAAGGCGTACTGAAATGAATCGTGCGCCACTGAAATCTGCGTGCAGTCCGACATCCAGGAAGCACGCACTCACCCCATAGACACCCACAAGACCCGCAGAGCCCGCAGCACCCGCCCCGCCGGCGGACACCACGGACTCCACGCGTCCCGACGACAGCCCGGCGCGCACCTCCACCACAACAACGGGCACAACCTCGACCAACCCCTCCTGGCCCGCTACCTCGCCGGCCTTGCCTGACCGTAAATCAGCCCCGGTCGGACCTGTCAGAACCAACAGGTCCGACCGGGGCTGATCCGTATGGTCGGCGCTATCCGGCGGCGCGCTCATGGAAGAACAGGCTGGCCCTGTCGAGGAGGGCCTCGACGGTCATTCCCAGGCGCTTCGCCTCCAGCGTCGTCAGGGTCGCCGCCAGTTGGACGGTTACCCCGTACAGAGCGTGCATCCCAACGGCGCCGTGCCTCTGGACTGCGGTGGCGGGGGTCAGGGGTGGATGGTGAGCTGGGCGGCGCCGGGCATCGGTGCGCGGCGGCGGGCGGGCAGGCAGTGGATGGCGCGGTCGACGCCGACGAGGAGGTCTCCGACGGGGATGCCGTAGTGGGCGGAGAGGTTGTCGACGTCGGTGAGGGTCCAGGTTGCGGTGCCGGACTGTTTGCGGCTGATCTGGGTCTGGCTCAGGCGGAGGCCGGCCGCGAGGTCGGCCTGTCGCTCGCCGGTGAGGTGCATGAGGGCGGCGACGGTGAGCCGCAATGTCTGCTCTGTGCTGGGCATATGCGTACTCCGCATCAGAGCCGGGGACCGGCATCGTGGCGGCGGCCTTGAGGCGGCCGGAGATCACCGCGCCGACCGTGCGGTGCAGCGGGTCGGGCAGCGAGCGGGCGATCACCTCCCACAGCAGCGGCACCGGCCACCTTGCCGCGAGGAGCCCGGACACCATGAGGCCCTGGTCCCGGAGCGTGGCTCCGGTGAGCAGCAGCTCGGGGTGTGCCGCGCCGATCGCGCCCAGCAGATCGATGCCGGGCGAGGAGTCGACCCGCACCGGACCACGGGCCGGGGCACCTCTGGGTATCTGGGTCAAGCGCCAGTGCACCCTCTACGGCAGCCTCCACCCCGACCAGCAACACCTGCTCGCCGCGATCGGCATCACCCGCGACGCCGCCCGGGCGCGGGTCGGCCCGCGTGACTCCCGCCGGCTGACCACCACCCCGCGCTTCGATACCGACGTCGCCCATGCCCGCTCGTACACGGCCCAGCACGGACACCTCGCCGCACGCTCGAGCAAGGAACACGAAGGGTTCCCGATCGGACGCTGGCTGGCCGAACACCGCCAACGCGCCCGCAAAAGAACCGCGACATCACCGTCCAGCACGGCCGCCTCACCCCGGACAAACACACGCGACAAGACGGCTTCTCCCTCGGCACATGGCTGAGCCGCCAACGCCGCAACGCTCGCGCCGGCGCCCTCTCCGCCACCACCGCAGCCGCCCTCGCCAGCTTGGATCCGTGGTGGAACCCGCCCTGGCCCTACCCCTGGCAGCAATACCGCACCACGATCAGCGGGAACGAATCCGTCCCGGACACACTCCAACGGTGGGCCAGAGCGCAGCGCAGGCAATGGAGTACCCTCCACCCCGCCCAACAACATCTACTCACCCACACCGGCATCACTGGACGAGATCGCAGTGTCCGACAGACCGGCGGGTAACCCGTAGTGACCATCCACTCCACCATGGTCAGGGGCGCTCCCATCGTCTGAGATATGATCTTCGATCGCCCTTCTACGCTGACGCGCCCTCTGCGACGTTGGGATCCCGGCTCTCCCGTGCCTCATCAGACGCTAGAGTTTTCCCACGTCGCCCCGAAGTGGCGTGATTCAACGGCGCGTTAACGGCTGCTGGCCACCAGCGTGTCCGTGCTGTACTGCAAGGGAGCATTGTGCGACTCGTCGAACTCAGCGTCACTAATTTCCGCTCGCTGGGCGACGTCCAGAGCATGCCGATCCATAAGCAGACCATCCTGACGGGCCACAACGACTGCGGGAAAACAGCGACTTTGGACGCCATCGCCTTCCTGCTAGGCGAGCGCCCCCCCGCGGACAGCGATGTCTCTCAGTTTGCCGAGAGTGAACCCACGCGCGCTGCCCTGCCGGCGGCCGACGATGTTGGGGCACCGGTCGCGGTGACGGTGGAAGGGCGGTTCGACCTATCCGAAGTCGAGAAGAAGGCCCTGGGGCTCAGCTCTTCCATCCAGGTGCGCCGTCGGCACGTGGAAGGCGAAGGCGTCTCGCTCGAGTGGCTGGCGCAGGTGCCGCAGAATCCCGCACTACGGAACGTCTCCTCGCTGAAGGTGCCTGAGCTCCGCACCCTTGCCTCCGATGTAGGCGTCAAGTTGCGGGAGGGCCAGCCGAACGTCAAAGCGAGCTGGACCGAGGTTCTCGAGGATTATGTGGCCTCAGCCCCAACGGTTGCCGGTTGGACGCAGGCGCCCGAGCACGTCGTCAGCGCCCTGCCTCAGCTTCTCTATTTCCGAGGCGACGCCGCGGAGACTCCTGACACTGTGGTCCGCAGCATCCTGACCGCGAAGTTGCGTGAATACACCCTGCGTGAGGAGACCCGACAGAAGATCACCGATCTGGAGTCCGATTTTTCCGGCCTACTCAAGGACGATGCCAGCCGCCTGCAGAAGTTGGTCGAGGAACGATGCGCCCTTGACTCCTTCTCGCTGGAACCGACCGTGCAGTTCCGGCCGACTGTCAGTGGCGTCTCGATGACTGCTGCGGCACCGGGCCAGCGGGCTGTATCACTGGCTGCGGCCGGGGCGGGCCGGTCCCGCAGGATTTCGCTGGCCCTGTGGGAGGCCAGTCAACAGCTTCTCTCAGAATCAGCAAGGGACGGCGCCGCGGGCGGAGTGATCATCGCTTATGACGAGCCCGACACGCACCTTGACTATGAGCACCAGCGTCGCATCATGGACATGATCAAGGTATCGGCGTCCGCCGAGCAATCCACCGTGATCGTTGCCACCCATTCCCTGAACCTGATCGACGGCGTCGACATCCAGGACATCGTGCATCTCAACAGTAGGGATGGGCGGGCCTACGTACAGTCACTCGGCGCAGAGGACAGCGACGAGGATACTCGGCGCTTCCTCTCGAACATGGCGGTTTCCCTGGGCTTCCGCAACAGTGTCCTCCTGCACGAACGGTGTTTCGTCGGGGTGGAGGGCCCCACCGAGTACGCGGCACTGCCAGCACTGTTCAAGCTGGCGTTCGGCTACCCGGTCCAGTCTGCGGGCATCGCGCTGTGGGACTGCGGCGGCAACGACGGTGCCCTCAACTTCGCCAAATTCCTCAAGAAGCACAAGCGCACCGTCTTGTTCCTGGTCGATGGTGACTCGATCCGCGACAAGGAAAAGGAGTTCAGCCTCAATCGTCTGGAGAAGTACGGTTTCACCGAGAAGGACTGCCTATTCCTCGGAGACCCGAACGAGCTGGAGGACGTCTTCAGCGATGATCAGTGGGCCGACACCATGAATGCCGAATGGCCCCGCAAGGACGAGCAGCAGTGGACGTCCACCGACGTTGCAGCTCTGCGCAGCACCGGCAAGTTCAGCAAGTCGCTTCACACCCTGCTGTACCAGCACTCCGAGCATGCCCCCCGCAAAAAGGAGAGCATGGTCGTCGAGCTGGCACAGCGACTGCGGCAGCCCTCAGATGTTCCGCCAGCCTTGGTGAAATCGTTCAAAGATGCGATCAAGGTGGCCAGCGAGGCCGGGTTGCGTCACTGGGCCGAGAACGAGTGAGCCAGCCGCGCTGAACGGCGGGCTTTCATTCGGCTAAGACGCTGCTCACGGGTAGGCGCCTCCCATGAGTGCACTCCGGCAGAAGCCACCCACCGTCGGCCATGTCTGCTCTTCTCCTCACCGCACCACCGGCACCCGGACGGCGCGGGAGGATCTGTATGCCGAACACGCACTGCCATGGCACGCACCTCAACACTCTCCACTCGGTCCGTCACTGGCGTACTCAAAGAGTGCCACGCAGCACTGACAATCGGCAGACCGAGAACAGAGCCCAAGCAAGCTGGCACCTCCTGAAAACTCCCGGCAATGACCTGGGCAGGCTGCTAGACGGCAATGGGGCGTCGGCGTCCGTCGCTGGTGGTGTCGATGGGCGCTCTGCAGACGAAGCTAGCGCAGGCATCCACGGCGATCCCGGTACGGGGCGATGCCTGCCTGCCGCACCGGTCGCTGGGGCGATCCCGAGCTCCTGGGCGAGGTCCTCTTGATCGTCGTCAGCTATGGGCGCAGGCACGGCCGTCGGCAGAGCACCGCACGGCGGTGAGACCGCCCCTCGCCCCGCGCCTGACGGTCAGCTTCTTGGGAGATGCCATTACCTGCCCTCACCAGGTTCTGTTGGCTTCGAACACGACAGTGAGCAGCGTTTTGACAGCAGTTCGGGAGGCACTGCGGTAGCTGGCCTGCGTCGAATGTTCACGGCTTTGAGCAGCAGCTCGGGGGCCGGCAGCGAGATCGGCCGTCTGCCGCTTCCGGAGAGGCAGGGCAAAAGCGCTGGCTACGGGGCCAGGTGGTCCGTCGTGGCGGCACCGTTGCCGGGCACCAGGCCCGTGGTCCGTGTTGCTGCCCGACGCCGTGAACATCGACATCGCCGCCGTGCAGGTGCCTCCCGCAACGGTGAACAACTGCTGACGCGAGTCGTGAACAAAGCCAGGGCCAGGTACGGGGGGGGTGGGCGGCGTCAATCGGTGAGGGTGTCCTTGACCCTTTCCTTGGCCTGGTCGGCTCCGCCTTCGGCGGTGAGCCGCTCGTTGTCGACCGGTACGGCCGGTGTCAGAGCGGAAGAGTTATGCCGAGTTCCTGCATGGCGGTGGAAGGCGGGCCGCCCTCGGAGCGCTCGGTCTTGAAGCCCTTGATGCCGGCTGCGAGGGTGCGGGGGTCGACGGCTTCGGCGGGGGCGCCAGTGGCGTAGAGGCCTTGGGGTTGGGTGTCGCGGTCGTGCGGGAGGAGCCAGAAGACCCGGCGGCGGAAGGTTCCTGAGGAGCGGGAGGCTTTGGCTTGAGGGCTCAGGAGTGCGTAGCCGATCATGCGTCCGTCACGGTGGTAGGGGGGTTTGCCGCGGCGGGTGGGCAGGCGGTCCAGGCTCTGGCGGACGTAGTCGAGGTCGGTGGTCTCTTCGAGCCAGACGAGTTCGATCTCGTGGCTGATCTCGTCCTCGGTGATCAGGGAGCTCATGCGTTCGCCTGCCTCTCCTGCTCGGGGAGCAGTCCGATGCCCGGGTAGTACTTGCGCTGGTTGGACAGGATCATTTCCTTCGGGGAAGCCAGGCCGGCGAGTTCGCGGGCGCGGGCGGCGAAGGCGCGTGAGGTCATGGCCGGGGCTCCTTCTTCCTGGCACCAGGTGCGGTAGGCGGCGTAGAGACCGGTCTGTTCGGCCCGCAGTTCTGGGCCGAGGGTGCAGCATTCCTCGAAGAAGCGGCCGGTGTGGTCCTCGGTCTCGGCGTATGCGGTGGTGGCGATGCGGACGCGTTCGGGTCCGGTGAGATTCTTGTCTCCGGCGAGGTAGCGGCGGGCGCCGTCGATGAGCCAGCCGAGGATGCCGGGACCTTCTTCGGTGACGAGGATGTCGGCGAGGTTGTCGATCTTGCGGTCGTCGGAGACGACGCGGGTGAAGGGGATCAGGCGCATGCGGCGCCAGAATGCGAATCCGCCGGTGCCGACCTCGGGCCGGTGGTTGCCCAGGAGCCAGAGCTTGTGGGTGGGCTGGAAGCTGAAGAAGTCCTGGCGCATCCGGCGGGCCTTGATGCGGTCTCCGCCGGTGAGGAGCTTGACCCGGGCCTCGTCGAACTTGTCCCCGTGCTTGACCTCGGAGCAGACGATGACGCGCCGTCCGTGGAGTTCGGCGAGGTCGGTGGGGTGTCCTTCGTAGGGGCGGGCCATGAGGAAGCCGGGTGGGGCGGCGTCCGCGTAGTCGCCGAGGAGTTTCATGAGGACGTCCAGGAGGACGGACTTGCCGTTCTTTCCTGAGCCGAAGAGGAAGGGCAGGACTTGTCCTCCGACGTCGCCGGTGACGGAGTAGCCGAGGAGGAGTTGGAGGAACTCGATCATCTCGGTGCCTTCGGCGTCGTCGCCGAAGGTGTCGGTGAGGAAGCAGTTCCATCGTGGGGTTGGGCTGGGGCGGGGGCCGACTGAGGTGGAGCGGGAGTGGAAGTCCTTGTTCGGGTCCGGGGTTTTCAGCAGGCCGGTGCGGAGGTCGACGATGCCGTCGGGGGTGCATAGGGCGTAGGCGTCGGCGTCGAGGCGTGCGGCGTTGAGGACCATGCCCGGGGCTGATTTGGCCTGGGTGAGCATGGCGTTCATGCCGGTGGTGGAGAGTGCTCGGCGGCGGTGCTGCTGGAGGGCCTGGGTGGTGTAGAGGCCGCGGGGATCGTTGGAGGCGATGCTTTCGGCGAGGTCGCCGGCAGCCCAGACGACGGTGTCGTCCTCGTCGATCTGCCAGCGGGTGGTGTCCCACCTGTACCAGCCCATGCCGGGGACATGCCGGTAGTCGTTGGCGTAGAGCTTGACGAAGAGTTTGGCGTTGCCGCGGTCGGTGAGGGTGTCCGGCAGGAGCCCGTGCTGGGTCGCTTCCCCGGAGGTAGCCGGCACGGGGGGCGGTAGGGCTTGGGCGGGCAGAGGCAGTGGGGCTTGTTCTCGGATCTGTGCGGCGACGAGTTGCGGGTCGAAGTGGAAGAGCGTGTTGTCGTTGCCGGGGGATGTCATCGGCCGCTCCCGGGGTACAGGGGGCGCTTGAGCCCGGCGGCCATGCCGCTGCGGATGATCTGTTGAGCCCGGCGGTCCTGGCCCGGGCGGGCGGCGGCCGCCGTTTGCAGGAGGATGTCCTCGGCTTCTTTCTGGGTGAGACGGCTTGCGGCGACGAGGCCGCCGAGGGTGTAGGCGGCGCGGTTGAGGGTGTCGGAGAACCCGGCTCCCTCAGCGACTTGGCCGCAGGCTTCGACCGGTGCGAGCACGGAGGCGAGGATGTTGTGGGTGTGGTTGCGGCCTCCGCCCGCGGCGATGACGGCCTGCTGTGCTCTCGGGGGCACTGCGCGGGGGGCTGGAACGTCCAGGGCGGGGAGGTGGCCGGTGCGTTCGAGTTCCTGGGCCAGCCAGTCGGGGAGGACGGCAGGACGCCGTACAGTGCCCAGCGGTGTGTAGGTCCCGGCGGTCGTGGTGGTGCCGGGCGCGACGATATAGCCGCCGTGGGCGCGGACGTCTACCTGCCAGGCCAGAGCACGACCTGGGCTGGAGCCGCTGGAACACTGCCACTGGCGGTTGTCCCCTGCCCGGTACCAGACGTGGAGCCCCCCGGACGGTGTCCGCACGCGCAGCGTGTTCGCGTCCTCTGCCGGGCTGGGCATGTTGCGCAGGGCCGCGAGCACGGCGATGGTGTGGAACCCGTTGGTGAGACCGGTGAGGTTGACCTGGTCGCTGATGGGAATCCCTGGCAGGATCCTGTCGCGGCTGGGGGGCTTCGTCGCGTGGGCATCGATGTCGATCACGATGAGTCCTGCCGGGCCACATGCCACACCGGTACCGAACTGGGGGTTGCCACCCCACCAGCGGTCGATGCGGCGCTGGTCCAGCGTTGCCGCGTGAAAACTGTGGCACCAGCGGCCCTCGACAGGGCAGGTACATCCTGCATGAGAGTGGCCAGGCTGCCGGCAGGATTCACAGTTCGCCGCAGGAGTCTTACGGCCGGGAGCCAGGGGGTGGACCGGCCACCCCTGACGGGCGCACCACCTCGCCGTAGCGAGTGGCACATCAGCGACTGAAGGAAGCGAGCCTTCATCCCGTGAGTCGCTGGGGGAAATCCGCAGGTCAGCAGGCATGTACACCCCCTCTTAGCGACCGAAGCGACTG
Organism: Streptomyces sp. rh34; assembly: GCF_002551245.1. Taxonomy (GTDB): domain Bacteria; phylum Actinomycetota; class Actinomycetes; order Streptomycetales; family Streptomycetaceae; genus Streptomyces. Next base: position 105,530 of record NZ_NTGZ01000003.1, on the reverse strand, counting down.
AACAACAAACACACCTTAGCGAACTGCTGCCCGCTGCTGGCGCTGGCGTGACGGGAAGGGCGCGTCTCCAGCCAGTGAGCAATCGGGACTGCCACTGAAACAGCGACTGAAACAGCTGCGCAGCGACCGGAGCCCTCGGTCGCTGCGCATGGTGTTCCCGAAAGCAGCAGCTCAGGGGCATGGCACTGCAGTGACAGCGACTGAAGCGACTGAAGCTCGCTATATATGACGCACACGCGCACACAGGAGGTCTTGATATATGCCTAAGTCCGGTCGCTTCGGTCGCTGTTCGCTCCACTACTCGCTCCTGACCTGCGGTTTCTTCCTCTTGCGACGGAGCGACCGACGGAGTGCCCAGTCGCTCGGCTTGAGTCGCTGACCAGTTCAGCGACTCAAGCGACTCACATCCCCGCACGCACCGGAACGTGCTGCCTCTCAGTTGGCCTGAGCGCGCCGCGCGGGTCGGGCTGGGCAGCGGCCGCTCAACGGTCTTCCGGGGTTCGGGGGTTCGGTATGACCGCCAGGAACTGTTCTCCGCAGGGCTGGGTGCAGCTGTACAGGTGTCGGGCGGGGCCAGGCGCTGGTGGACGAGGGGGGCGCGGCGCAGTTTCCGCACGGGCGAGGTAACCCAGCCGGCGCAGGGGAGGCTTCCCGATGGTGTCGCTGTGGAGCAGGTTCGACTCGTTGCCCGCAGGACGGTTCAATGCCTGGGTGGCGAACTGGGCACAGATGCACGACTGGCAATCTGACGTGGACCGAGTCCCCGAGCTTCTGGGTCGTTTGGAACATGGGGACGACGATGCGGCGTGGTCGGAGTTGGGGCATCGGTTGATGCTGGAGCGCGACCTGGTGTCGCCCGCGGGCATCGCCGCCCTGCCCCATCTCGTGCGTCTCGCACCGGGGAGCACGAAGGCACGGCACTTGGCCGGAGAAATCATGGAGCGCTCGGCAGGACAGCACGGCTGTGACGATCTGCTGGCTGACAGCGCCGACGCGATCGCCGAATTCGGCATCCACCTGGACCGGCACCTGAAGTCCCGACCGGCCGACTACTTGGTGACCTTCCGCGCGCTGCTCGCGGTCCGGGAGCAGTATCACTGGGCCAACGTCCTGGGGGACTTCACGGACGACTTCTACGACCTGTTGTGCCCTCACTGCGCCACGCAAGTCACCGTTGCTATCGGCGACTACGGGCGCTACTCGGCGATCCGTGACTGGAACCTGGGCGACGTGGACCGGCGTGAGCTCCGGCCGACGCCCGTCGAGGAGCTTTCGGGCGTCGGCCGGTGGATGCACGAGATGGCCATCCGCGATGGGGAAGTCGTACTCGCTGAGGGAATCTCCCATCTTTTCGGCAAGGCAGAGTGTCCGAGATGTGCCAGCGTCTTCACCATCGCGGATGAGTATGAGGCCACCAACTGCCCGATCCTCCGGTAGCCCCGCGTGACACCGGCGCACGGCCCTTCTGAGCAGGTGGGGGCAGTTTCCCTCACGCCGCCCGCGAGACCTGGATGACCGAGGCCGGGAAGGCTGCGGCTTCATCAAACTGTTCACGGTGCTGAAGGCAGTGGTGGAGCTGGCCGATCAAGCCGTTGAACACGTTACGCAGGGCGGAAGCGTGCCAGTCGCCGCGTTCGTCGCGGCGGTGGCGATAGCGGACCATGGCCCCGGGTGAGGCGCGAAGGGCTGAGAAGGCCCAGAGGTAGCCGACGTGGTTGAGCCGGTCGTTCTTGATGCGGCGGCGGGTGACGGCAGACTTCTTGCCGGAGGCCCGGGTGATGGGCGACGACCCGGCATAAGCTTTCAGCCCGCGGGCATTGGCGAACCGGTTCCGATCGTCGCCTAACTCGGCCAGCACGCGGGCTCCAAGCTGGGTTCCGAGTCCTGGGAAGCTCAGGATGATCTCCGCGTCCTCGTGTTGGAGGAAGGCCTCCTCTGCGGCCTGGGCAAGGTCGTCCACGGCGGTGCAGGCGGCTTCCAGCTGGGCGAGGAGCGCAAGCATCTGCCGGCCCAGAGCCTTCTCCACCAGCGGCGGATGGTAAGCCCACTCGGCTCGAAAGATCTCCCGGAGCCGCTCGGTCTCGGCCTCGATTCCCCGCTGGCGGCCGGCACGCCGGAGGGCGGCGGCAATCTGAGGGCGGGTCAGGCGGGCGGCGTCGGAGCCGCCTTGAGCTTGTTTTTTTAACGTCCCCTGTTGAAGGGCCGGTTGGCCATTAGTGGGCGATGAGACAACGGTGCGGCCTTGGTGTGATCATGTGCGTTGTCGAGACGCTGTTGATCATGCCAAGGCCGCGAGGGTGAGTCTCCTGCACGACGCTGTTCGCGTCGAGTCCCTGACCGTGTTGTCGCGGTTCCGGACCGACTTCTACGACTGCCTGACCGCCCGCGCGGACGCGTTGTTCGAGCTGACGGACGCGGTGCTGTGCACCGACGGGCCGGTGCGGTCGCTGGTCGACCTCGCGCTGGCGCCCGAGCACCGCCGGGGTCACGGCGCCCTCTACGCCGGTCTGAATCGCGGAGGGGTGGACGTCGCCCGGCTGCGGCGGGTCTGGGCCGGGGTGCCGCTGCCCCGGGCAGCGGACGGCCGGCTGGTGCTGGCCGTCGATGTCTCGCCGTGGCTTCGGCCGGACGCCGGGACCGTGCCGGACCGGTCGTTCTGCCACACCTACGGCCGCGGCAGCGCCAAGCACCAGATGATGCCCGGCTGGCCGTACTCGGTCGTCGTCGCCCTCGAAAGCGGACGCACCTCCTGGACCGCGTTTCTGGACGCGGTCCGCCTGGCCCCCGGCGCCGACCTGGCCGCTGTCACCGCCGACCAGGTCCGCGAGGTGGTCGAACGGCTCGTCGCCGCAGGCCAGTGGACCGAAGGAGACCCGAAGATCCTGGTCGTGCTGGACGCCGGCTACGACGCCCCGCGCATCGCCTATCTGCTGTCCGGCCTGCCCGTCGAGGTCCTGGGCCGGACCCGTTCGGACCGGGTGATGCGCCGCCCGGCGCCCTCGCGGGAGGAGTTCCTCCTGGCCCATCCGAAGGGCGGACGGCCGCCCAAGCACGGCGGGGAGTTCGTCTTCGGCGACCCCGCCACCTGGGGCGCCGAGCAGGCCGTCACGGTCACCGACACCCGCCTCTACGGCAAAGCCACCGCCCAGGCGGTCGAGGGTTTCGGGGCGCCACTCGTGCACGTCGCACACCACCCGGTCCGCCGGCAGGTAGTCGGTGGTTCAGGCCTTGCTGGTGCCGATCGTCAGGCTGCCGGGGTGAAGGTGACCGTTGTGTCCGGGCAGCCGTCCGCGAGGAGCAGTAGCTTGTCGACCTCGGCCTGGTCCGCGGTAAGGCTCCATCGGAGCTTGGTGGCGGTCCAGTCGGCCGTGTAGATGCAGTGGGCGGACGCGGACGGGGGCAGCCACTCCGCAGGGTCCTTGCTCCCCTTGGACCGGTTGGTCTTGAACGTCACGGCCACAAGCGACCGTTCCGCTTCCACGTCGTTGGCGTAGGCCTCACGGCGGTCCGCCTCCCAGTCCTGCGCCCCGGATGACCAGGACTCTTCCAAGGGCACCATGTGATCGAGGTCAAGCTTGCCCGGGTCGGTAACGGTGACGCCGTCGTAGTAGGAGAGCCATTCCCCTCCGGACAGCTTGCATCCGGCGCCCTTCGTCGGGGGCTTCACGGCTTCGGCGAGGAGCACCTCCTCCCGGGTGTCGCATCCGTCGTCGGGGTCGAGGCCGGCGTTCCAGTGCTTGAAGGCCTTGCGGTCGTATCCGCCCGTGGCCTCGGGGGCGACCTCCAGTTGCCCGATCGCTTCCGCAAGGGGGGTGCCGTCGGCCGGTCCGCCGGGGGCACCGGGACTCGCGGTCTGCGACGCCGCCGGTACGGACGGCTTGTCGTCCTGGGCGACGTTCGGCTCGGTGGTGCAGGCGGCGAGGGCCGTGGCCAGCGCGGCGGCAAGCACAGGTGCCAGGATGATGCGACGGTTCATGGGCAGGGCCTCCAAAAAGGGCAACGGTCCCGGACCATGATGGCCGGTCAGCACGGCGTACGGTGACAGAACGCCGAGGTGTCGATCACCTCAGGAGGACGGTTCAGCCGCAGACCGCGGGTGGTCAGCGTTCCACCGGTCCAAGCGCGCTCGCCTTCTGACGATGGCGGCCCGGCCATGGACATCTGCGCTCCTTACGTCCGCGGCCCGGACCGGCCGCGCTTCGAGACTCTCAGTCGACGAGGCCGGTCAGCATCCTTCCGCGTACTGAACCTGTCTCCGCCGGGCGAGCAAGAGCGACTCCGGCTGCTCCACCCAGGGGGGACGGAACGTCAGAAGGTGGCGCCCCTCGTACGCCCAGGTTCACTGGCAAGGAAACTGAACGACTGGGTTCGATGTCGGCGGACAGTCATGTGGGTCGCGGGATACTCCTCGTCGAGGGAGTGGTGACGCGGCCCTCGACATTCTTCGTGAACACCTTCTTGGGCAGAGTTGCGGCCGGGAGATGAACGGGGTGTCCGGGAAGCGTTTCGGGCGAAGCGTTTTGTCGAGTAGATCGTGGAGGTGGGCTGTGTTCAGCACCGTTCGTACCGTGATGACCTTTGCTGTGGATCCGGAGGCGTCGGCGCGGTGGTGGGGTGAGCTCCTGGACGTGCCCGTGAAAATGGAGGTCAGCGACACCGGTGCCGTCTACGCCTGGGTGGAGATCGGTGGGGTTGAGGTGGGCTTCCATCCGGTGGACGACGAGCGCAACCCTCGCGGGGGGAGCCCGGTCGTGTACTGGGGTGTGGATGACGTCGATCAGGTCCGCGAGCGGCTGTTGGCGGCCGGCTGCGAGCATCACCGCGGCCCGCTGACCATTGAGCCCGGCCGGCGCATCGCTCAGCTGCGCGATCCGTTCGGCACGATTGTCGGCGTCGAGGGCCCGTAGAACCCGCCGAACGCCCGCTGCCCCGCCGACCATCTCGGCCGGCGGGGCAGCGGGCGCTCCGCGTCTACCCGTTCAGGCCGTGCAGGCTTTCCAGTCCGGTGGCCGCCGCGTACGCGTGCAGGGCGTTCTTCAGCGTGCCGGCTGTCCAGCGGGCGCCGAGCGCGGCGGTGGCGTCCAGGTACAGGCCCAGCACCCGGGCCGGGCTGAGCTCGTGTCCGGCCTGCCGCAGGACGGCGGGCAGGGTGATCAGATCGATCAGTCCGGTCACGTCCGGGCGCACGCTCTCCACGTCGAGGAGGACCACCTCGCCGTCCGGGCGCCTGCGCAGGTGCTGGGGCTTGAGGTCGAGGTGGCCCAGCGGCACCAGCTCGGTGCCGTAGGCGTCCAGGTGTGCGGCCAGCACCTCGGTGTAGGCCGCCGGGTTCGTGATCCAGGCCGGGGCCGGGGCGCCGTGCAAGGCGGAGAGGGTGAAGCCGGCCAGTGCGTCGGTGGCCTCGGTGGGCAGTCGCAGTGAGGCCGTGTGGACGGCGGCGACGCGTTCGGCCAGTACGGCGGGCATGGCCGACAAGGTCCAGTCGGCGGGCTCGGGCAGGTACTCCAGCAGCAGCGACAGAGACTTTTCTCCTTCCGCGTACAGCCGGGCGACTGGTGCGGTGTCGGCCAGGAGTGCGTACGCCAGGGTCTCCCCGGCGTACGCGGCCGGATCGGAGTGAAGCTTGAGCACCAGCGGGACCTCCGGCGGCGGCCGGTGCACGGTGAACACCGCGGCGGTGTACCGGGCGCTGAGCACGCTGATCCTGCCGTTCACGCCGGCGCGGCGATCCCTGCGGCCAGGTGCAGGTAGGACAGGGCGGCGAGGTCGGGGCGCTGGTGCTCGCCGTAGATGCCGAAGAAGGCGTAGACGAGGCTGTCGAGGGGGCGGCCGATGTGCCAGCACTCCATCGCGCCGCCGGCCACGTCCCACACTTGCAGGCGTCCTTGGAGCAGGGCGAGGTAGTCCTGGAAGAACATCTCGGCGCCGAAGGGGTAGGCGGCCATCGCCTCCTCGCGGCCGGTGGCCTCGACCTGCACGAAGTCGGCGGTGGTGACGTCCCAGGCGAACTGCAGGAGCTTGCCGTTGGGGCCGTCCTTGAGTCGCAGCACTGCGCGGTGGGGGCCGAGCGGGCCGGAGAGGTACTCGTGGATGCTGCACGCGAGCATCCCGGTGCCGGTGGCCAGCAGCTCGCGGCCCAGCTGCGGCAGTGCGACCCGGACTTCGGCGAGGGCCTGGTCCTGGTCCTGGTCGGTGGGCGGCTGGGTGAGCGGGGAGAGCTCAGTGTCGCCGGGGTCGGCCAGGAACGCGGCGTGGGTGGTCAGCGTCTCGTACTCGAAGTCGTCGTCGATCCGCACCCACCCGACCTGGCCGGACGTGACCATCTCTGCGGGCGAGGCCGGGAGGGTCAGGCGCTCGCCGGGGCGCGGGCCGTGGACGTGGAAGAGGTGCTGGAGGCTGTTGGCGGCCGCGGCCATCGCCGGGTGGTCGCAGTAGAGGAACGGCCCGTGCGGCGAGGCCGGGGGCAGGAAGCCGTTGCCGCACAGCGCCACGTCCTGGATCCCGTCGAGCGGGGCGAGGACGTCGAGCAGTAGCTGGTTGAGGACGCTCAAGCCGGTCTTGTGGCGGGTGCCGTCCACGCCGGGCAGCAGGTTGACCGAGGAGGCGGGCATGCCGGGCGGCACGATCTGGGAGTTGTTGGAGACCACGGCCATCCGCGGTGCGGGCTGGGCGCCCTCGGCGACCTGCGGCACGGACGTCGAGGGCAGTGGAGCGTCCGGCGGCGAGTCGGGCCGGGGCTCAGGAAATGGAACACGGGCTGACATTGTCCGGGTTGGAATCCGCGCTTCCACTCGCCTGGTCGATCCGGAAAGGCAGCAGCAGCCGAGGCCGGGTCGTCCCCAGGCTGTTCCGCTGGGCAGCGGCGTGGAGGCCGTGGACACGCTGCATCGTCGTTGCCCACCGGGGCGTCGGCGGCTCCTCATTTCAGGCGCGTGGGAAGTCAGCGCCTGACCGGCGGGCGACTTTCGAGGGACGCCAGCTCAGCCGGGTCGATGGTTCCCTGCTGCCACTTCGACCGGTAGCGCTTGAGTCGGACTCCCAGCGTGTAGCCGGTCTTTGTCTTCCACCCGACCTTCACACCGTTGCTCTGCAGCAAGAGTGCAACCTGATCGTGACCGAGAGTTCCGCAACCGTGTGCAGCGTCACATCTGGTTCCTGTCGAACGTTCAGGGATGTCCGAATAGGTGGCGTTGATGCGTGAGCGCAGTAGCACCTAAGAAGGTGGACAGCGCGACGAATCGACCACCAAGAGTGAGGGCTGCAACTACGTGTCCAGCTTAGCTAGACGAAAAGGCATGACAGCTCGTATAGCCATGGTTGTCGCGGCTGCTCTATTCCTGGGATCCGGAATAGCAACCGCTGCACCTGAGCCCGACTTGCCTCCCGCTTCCACTCCCAATGCCGCTCCTTCATCTCGCCCTGCAGCAGGTCCGGAGAGCAACGTCCTGGCGGGCAACCGCCCAGTGTCGGGCAAGAACCCACAGGCTGGCCCGACCTGGACTCAGGCGGGCGGGGTATGGCAGGTCAACACCACCGAGACGGTCCTGCGCAACACGGTGACCGACAAGGACAACGACAAAGCGAACCTGACGTTCGAGGTCTACACGACCGATTCTTTCGGCAAGCCGAAAACACAAGTAAAACTTGATGACAGCCAGTTCGGTGTCCTCGTGTCCAAGTATGTGTCATCCGGCTCGACGGCTGAAGTCAAGGTCTCACACGGGAGGCTGAAGCCAGGCGTCACTTACGCCTTCCACACTTCTGCCTACGACGGCGGGCTGTATGAGACCGAGTGGTCCCCGTGGGTCAACTTCAAGATCCGCAACCGGGCTGTCGACATCAAACTGCTCGAGCCCAACAAGGACGCTCCGCCCCTCAATCAGGATGGCCACCAGCAGCCACAGGCTATCGCTCAGCCGGACGTACAGCCGGTACCGCCGGCTGTGCCGCCCATGGGACGTAGCGCGGCAGATGGGTGGAACTGTGGTGAGGTGAACGAGAAGACAAACATTCAGCCGTGTTCACGTCTGGTGCCGGACGACAGTAAGAAGACCCGGGCCGCCCTCACCAAGGGGACGACGGCGGCGCTGCCTCATCTGGTCGACTGGTGCGCGGGCTTCGGGAACTCGCACATCAAGCGGTACGAGGCGTGCATCGGCAGCTTCACTTTCGAGTACGTCGGAGTCGTCGTCAAGGACGGCAAACCCACCGGCGAAGTCCTGAACGCCTCGTGGGCTGTCGGCCAAGAGGTGAAGCTGGCGCCGAATTCGGCGACGTTCACCGAGCAGATCACCCTCGTGCCGGTGGCGGTCGATGCGAAGTTCGTGTCGGTGACGCTGGACGTGCGGTTCGACTGCATGATGCCTGACCGGTGCACCAACGGTCCGCATGCGTGGGACGGAGCACTGGAGTGGCTGGGTGCGGATCCGTTCTCGCACACGGCTGTCGGGAAGATCGATCACACCTGGAGCGGGGCCAACAAGGCCGACACGCTGGACTTGTCCACGAAGATCACCGCCTACTCGCCGGTGGCGAACCCGGCTGCCTCGCGCTGGCAGGCCGATGGCGCGCAGATCCGCTGCGACAAGATTTCTTCCGCCACGCCGGGCTGCACGTTCCACAAGTACATTCCGACGTGGGTGATGAACTTCGACAAGACTCCGGCCGCGGTGGCACACGCATGGCTGATCCAATCCAAGCTGCCGAACCATCCGGGCAGCAGAGCGCACAACAAGCCAATGTTCTTCCTGCCGGAGGCTGCCAAGAACGCCCCTGGCCGTGACCCGAACAAGAACCGGGACGTGATTTGCCCGAAGAACAGTGACGGCACAAGCTGGGCGAGCAGACACGGCAACCCGGACGCCACGCTCGTCCCGGAGATCAGCGCGGGCGACAAGGTGTCGTGCGACGAGTTCGCCTATGCCTCCAGCTACAACTCCGGCGGTATGCCCGGTGGCATCATCGGGGGCCTGAATCCGGTCGCTTCGGGCGATGAATGCGTGCAGACTTACGCCACCCGCGTCAAGCAGGGCGAGTGGCACCTGTATGACGACGAACGCAAGGCGGCCCCGACGTGGAACGAGGTCTGCGGCCGCTCCGCCATGTCGAGTTGGATAAATTCGACCTCGATGGGCGGCGCGTTCAGCTCTGGGTTTTCCGGTAAATACCGGCTGCTCGACAAGGACCCCTACTGGGTGAGCTTCCCTCAGTTCGGTCACTGCGACGCCTCTAAGGGGTCCGTGACCTGCACCGTCCCTAAGCCGTAAAACGGCTGGGGGTCCGGCAGGACACTGCCCCTGCCGGACCCCCAGCCTCAACGAGGAGCATCCAAAAGGATCCGGCCCTCGGGAAACTGAGGCTCTTCCCCAGGGGCCACCCATGTCAGCCCTCCGCACACAGTCAACGCGGGCCAATTGTCCTCGTCACGCTGGCCATCGGGTTCAATAAGACAGCGGCCTTGTTCCAGGGCGTCCGCGATCTCGGCGAGCCACTCCTGAAGCGGCCAGCCCGAGGAAGACTCCGGAATGAGTTCCGGTTCGCGGTCGACCACCCATCGGCCGAGATTACCGCAAGATGGCGCACCCGGGCGGGCGTCGAGGTAGAGCCCATGCCACATGTCGTCCGGAGTGCAGGAGATCGGAATTCGGCCCGGTTCGCGTTCCCAATCGCGAGTCTGCATCACATAGGCGCTCTGCAGTTGCTCCAGTCGATACCAGCCCTGCCCCCCGGGCAGGAAGCCGGCGGGCCACCAGCTCTTCCCGTCCTCAGGATCGTCGATCCCGTCATGAAGCCGGTACCAGGCCCGCAGCGCGGGCGGAAACGTCACACCGATCGCCTCCTCCACAGCCGCGATATCGGCCTCACCAGCCGCAGGGCGCAGCAGTGCAGCGGACGCCGGGGCATGAGCATGCAGCCACTTCTCTACACGCTCCCACGCCGCAGTTGCCTGTCCGGCCAAGGCTTCCACATTCCGTTGATCTGCCATACCCCCCACCGTACAAGCGCGTTCGAAAGGCGCCTTTGAGAACTGTCATGATCACCGCAGCAGCGGCCAGTGCCTGTCAACGGTGGGCTACGAGAGGGAGCGATGGCCACCATGCCGATACTCGGCACCCGGCGGCGGGGGCCCGGCGGCCGGTCCGACTCCAAGCCCCGGGCCGGAGACCCCGACCGGCGGGACGGCCGGCTACATGGCGGTCGGGGCGTGTTCGGTGAGGCGATCCAGCCGCGTGTAGAGGGCTCGTACGAGCCTGGTGCGGTTCTGGGCGCAGTGGACGGTGCCTTGTATTGGTAGGGAGAGGCGTCCGGCGGCTTCGCGAAGGATGATTTCGGCGAAGGCACCGCGGCCGTCGTTCTTCGGCAGGGCGGCGGCGTGGCGCTGGACGTCGGCGGCGACCGCGCGGGCGCCACCGGTCAGTTGGACCACGATCTGCTCATAGTCGCGTGGGGTGAGTTCGGGTTCTTCCATGCGAGGACGGCGGTGACGAGCGCTTCGTACGGTGCGCGGTCCAGCGGAAATCGGCTGTTTCCAGGCCGTGGGGAGCGTGGAGCATGGTGTGGGTGTCGCTCATCGCTTCCCTACGACTCCGGCGGCGTCGAGCGGCCCGGCGCCTGGGTCGCGGAGATCACCGACATGCCCGATCTGACCACCTGGCCCAAGGGGATGCGGCTGATCGTCCGCAAGGAACGGCCGCACCCCGGCGCCCAGTTGCGCTTCACCGATCTTGACGGACTGCGGCTGACCTGCTTCGCGACCGACACCAAAGGCGGCCAGCTCGCCGACCTGGAACTGCGTCACCGCCGCCGGGCCCGCTGCGAGGACCGCATTCGCAATGCCCGCGACACCGGCCTGCGCAACCTGCCCCTGCACGACAGTGCCCAGAACCAGATCTGGCTGGAGATTGTCCAGATCGCCCTCGACCTGCTGGCCTGGACGGGGATGCTCGCCCTCACCGGCGACACCCGCCGCTGGGAGCCCAAACGGCTCCGCCTACGCCTGTTCTCCGCCATCGCACGACTCGTGAACACCGGCCGCCGCCGCTTCCTTCGCTTCACCGCCCGATGGCCCTGGAGCGACGTCATCACCCGGGTAACCGACCGACTCCAAGCCCTGCCCGCCCCCGGCTGACAAGCCACTCCGACCGCCCCAACAACCCGCACCACCCCCGGAGAGTGAGGCCTTTTCATCCTGCCTCTGAGCTGGCCTGATGGAGGGTGAGGACGGCCTGGACGATGGCAGTGATGCGGGTGGTCGAGCATCACAACTTGCGCAGGAGCCGCCAGGTCTTGAGGGTGGCCATGGCCTGTCCAAGGTCCCGCCGTCCGTCCAGACCGAACCGTCCGCTCTCTTCGTCCGCTGCGGTCGTCGGCCCTCTGGCGCCCTGGTCATGGTGTGAACACCCACTTTGAGCCCGCGCGCAGGAACGGCGATCCCGGACCGGGCTTGACAGGCCCGCCTTCACCGCCGATCCGGACGCCGTCGAGCTTCCACCCGTCCCGCCACACGTCGTCGTGGGCTTCTGTGAGGAACACGACCGAGCCGGCCAGCTCGGGGTCGCGGAATGCGTAGACCTGCCACTTCGTCCCAGACGCGAACCGGTCCTCCCAGGAGCCGTGGATGACATCGGCGAGCTGAGCTTCGTGCCCCTCGCCGTCAATGTCGCGGTACTCGACGAAAATCGTCTGCCCGCCATCGGCGTCGTCGGAATGCAGGATGGCCCAGGCGGTGCGGGGCGTCGCGTCGAGAGCGGGCAGCGGTCCGCGTGTCCTCCGGCGCAGGTCGATGGACATCCAGACGAGGAAGGGAACCGCAAGCGCGCCGATCCCGATCATGATCCACGTGAGCACGTGGCCCCACCCTGGACGATCGAGAGGATCCCGATGCCGACCCACACGGCGATGCCGCCGATGACGGCCACAGGCATCGCCCAGCCGTACCGGAACAGAAATGGCATGTCGGCTCCGTACCCGGGGCCAAACACCCGCGCGGCCGCCCGACCGAACAGCGATCCGCTCGTCGTCACGGCAGCGCCCCCTTCTCCTCATGATCGGGCCAGCCAGCGAACTGCTCGTCGGCGAGGTCGTCCGGGTCGACGGAGTTATGCCGGAAACAGATCCGCCGCCCCACCCAGGTCTCATCAGGTCTGTCCGGACTGCCGGATCCTCCGCCGGTTCCACAATCTATGTGCCGTCGGATCGTGACCCCGTCAGGGAGCGTGGCCGTCACCGCGAGCTTGTAGAAGGTCGTGGGAGAGCCCTCCCCGTCGTGGCCCTCCCACGATCTGACCTTGTCGATGACGCCGACGGAGCAGTACGCGTCCGCGAATCTCGCCTGGGAGAGCCGGCTCTCGGCGATGCTGTTCAGGATGGCGCCGATCGCGGTCACGCCTAGGGCGATCCCGAATCCCCAGGGGAAGATGTCGTAGCGACTGACGTCGGCGATCCAGAACCAAATGGCGAGCACGATGCTCGCCAGGTTCATCAGCATGAACAGCCCCACCCCGGCGAGCAGGATCCCGCTTGAGATGTCATCGAACCGGGAGAGACGACGGATCCGTGCCCGGGTCTGCGGCGTCTTCGCCCGGGCAGCCCAGAACTCGACGTACTCGTCGCTCATGACCCATATCCTCTCGGCCGGTACGGGAACGGGGAACCCGGACCGACATCGATCGGTCCCGACATGCCGCCCATGTAGACACCGTCAAGGTTGTAACCGCAGCGCCAGACATCGTTGTGCGCCCCAGTGAGTACAACGCGCGTGGTCGCAGGTGAGTAGGGGTAGATCTGCCATATGCTTCCGGGCGTGAACCGGTCGAGCCAGGAATCATCAATGACATCGGCGAGGTAGGTCTGCTGAGTCGTGCCATCGGCGTCGACGTATTCGACCTTCACGTTCGCTTCGGCCGAATCCGACAAACTCGTGTCATAGACGCGGACCACCGTGGCGGGATAGGCGCGGTTCCGATCGATCAGCGGCGGCTGGCGGTTCGGGTGGCGAATCGCTGGCCAGATGACGAGGAGCATCAATATCACGAACAGTGCGCTCAGGAGGGCCGCTGGCCAGGGCATCCACGTCATCTCGTCAGCCGCCCCTCATTCTTGCGCCCAGATTTCCGGCGGAGCTTTCTGCGGATCTTCTGCAGCTTCTTCGGCACCGGCACGGGCGTGATGGTCACCTCGTCCGAACCGTCCCGCGGTTCGGTGATGAGTACCCACTCGTGCTCTGCGGTGGTGCCGGCTGTCGCGGAGACGGGAAGGTGAAGGATGAAGTAGCCACCCTCTGCGTGTGCGCCGAACAGCGTCGCCGAGGAGAGTGGGTTCGATCGGGCGGGAGGCAGGCCCTTGCGCGAGAGCCACTCCTCGAACGCCGCATGGATTCCCGTCGCCTGGCGGTCGTCCAGACTATGGTCGAGGGCGATGTACGTCGCCCAGCTCGCCTCGCCATCGTCATAGTCCAACGACCCGCGATGGATCGAGTGCACGACGCCGTGCTCGAAGATCCACTCGTTCTCGGCCCGCAGATTCCGCAGCATGCTCGGTCGCAAGAACAGCAACCCGAGGGCGATGAGCAGCCAGACACTGGCGCCGATCCACGCGAGCCACGGCACCCAGTCCGGCCAGGAGTCGCGGCTCTCGCCATTGACCGTGATATTCCAGCCAGCACCGGTCGGATCCGTGACGGTCTGATAAGTCAGAAACGCGACGGCGGCAAGGGGGAGGACCACCCAGAACACCGGCGCGTAGACCAGCTCTGTGCGACGCAAGTCTTCACTGCCCGCCCACCGGGCAACTTCATCGACCGACTCCGGTCGGGGTGCATCGCGGGGGCGGTCGGGACGGGGCGGCATCGATGCGGGATCCCTCGCCCAGATCCCAGCATGTTCGCCGGGCATCTGACTGGTGAAACTGTGCTGACCCATATCGCCCCCCTTGCCGTCGGGTCAGGGGCCACCATGATGCGATGCAAGTATCTGTGTCGACGAAGGCGTGTGACGTCTCCTTCTGTCTGACACATACTCCCATGACCGGCGCTCCCGATCACAGAGCTGGTTCCAACCTGTCGGCGCTGTCCGTCAGTTGGGCGGCTCCGCAACATGATCAAGCTCCTGGTAGGAGGTGTCACGACCAAGATCCACCGCGCCCCACCAGGAGCTTCGCGTGCTCGGCTACCCGTCGTCGATTGATCTCTCCAGCCGCACCCTGAGATACCTGAGCGCTCGACTGCATGCCGGCGGCGGGAGATCGGGACGCGCTGGCGGCGTCTGCCCGTAGGTCGACAGGCTCTGCTCGCCTTGGCCCACCTGAGGTGCGGCGATACCTATGCCCAGCTCGCCGCCGGATTCCGCATCGGTATCGCGACGGTCTATCGCTACATACGCGAGGTCATCGACGTCCTGGCCGCCCTCGCCTCGACCCCGACCGAGGCAATGAAGACCATCCGGACCAAGGCGTTCGAGATCCTGGACGGCACCCTCCTGCCGATCGACCGGATCGCTGCCGACGCCCCGTACTATTCCGGGAAACACGAGCGCCACGGCATGAACGTCCAGGTTTTCACCGATCCGTTCGGTCGGCTGTTGTGGCGCCACCCGCCCTGCCCGGGTCCGTCCACGACCTGACCGCCGCACGGGCCAGGAATCATCGACGCGCTTGCCGCGGCCGAGCTGAAGTGCTGGGCGGACAAGGCTTACCAGGGAGCCGGCTGCCCCGTCCGCGCCCCGTTCCGAGGCCGCCGCCTCAAGCGGTGGAAGCGCCCGCACAACAGCAGTCACGCCAAGATCCGCTGCCTGGTCTAGCAGGCCATGGCCGCGCGCTGAAGAGCTGGCGACTCCGACGGAAGATCCGCTGCAGCACCAACCGCATCACCGCGATCGTCCAGGCCGTACTCGTCCTCCATCACGCGTCAGCATGAGGTTGGAAAAGGCTCAGTGGAACCCGGCGCCCACCCGACGCGACAACCGGGCCCTCGACCTGCACCATCACCGGAAAACCTTCATCCCGAAAGGGCAGAGACCCGGTCAGCTAACCGACGAGGACTCATGAACGATCGAGGCTAGCCCTGCCGGTCCAGCCATTCTGAGATCACGCGGTTGGTTTCTTCGGGCATTTCCCCCTGGATCCAGTGACCGCAGTCCAGGCCGACCACTTCCACGTTGGGCACGAACTCCGCCAGTCTTTCGAACCTCGGGACCGCCACGTCCTGGTCGCCGTAGATCATGAGGGTGGGCTGCTTGATGATCGGGTCGGCGTCCGCCAGCTGGTGCCAGTTACGGTCGAGGTTCCTGTACCAGTTGATGCCGCCCGTGAATCCCGACGTCTCGAACGCGGAGATGATGACGGCCAGGTCACTCTCGGTCATGGCGGGCTCGCCGAGCGGTGCTTTCGCCTTGGCGAGGTTGATGAATGCCATGCCCGGCTCAGGGGGTGCGGGGGGCACGTTCTTCCGGTAGAGGTTGCGGAGGAACTGGGAGGTGTTGACGTCGAGCACGGCGTCCGCGACGCCCGGCTGCCGGTTGAAGTGGACGAAGTAGAAGTCGCCGCCGAGGAAGGTTTCCATGACCTCGATCCACGGTGTTTCTCCGCGTGCCATGTACGGCAGGCTCAGGTTGATCAGCTTGTTCACCCGGTCGGGGTGCAACTGAGCCAGGCTCCAGACGACGAACGCGCCCCAGTCGTGGCCGACGAAGGTGGCGTCGTCGTAGTCATAGTGGTCCAGGAGCGCGACGAGGTCGCCCGTCAGGTGTTCGATGTCGTAGTCGGTCACCTCGGTCGGGCGGGAGGAGTTGCCATATCCCCGCTGGTTCGGCGCGATGACGTGGTAGCCGGCTGAGGCGAGGACGGGCATCTGGCGACGCCAGGTGACGGCGTGCTCCGGCCAGCCGTGGCAGAGCACGATGGGCTTGCCCTTGTTCTCCCGGCCCGCCTCGAAGACTTCGAGCTCCACACCGTTGACCTGGATGAGGGTGGGCTCGGGAAATTCTGCTTGGTTTGACACTGCACGTTTCCTCTCTGAGGGCGCTCGCCGGTGGTCGACCTCCTCGATGAGGTCATGTCGCCACCTTGCTCCCTAAACCGGTCACCTTGTGACCGTTTTTTATGAGATTTTTGTCTGTATGCGATCCGATCGGCTGGTGGCCATACTCCTGTTGCTCCAACGGCGCGAGCAGGTGACAGCCGCGGAGGTCTCCCGGGAGCTGGACGTCTCGGAGCGCACCGCCCGCCGTGACCTCGACGCCCTGGCCATGGCCGGGGTGCCCGTGTACTCCGTGCAGGGCCGAGGCGGCGGCTGGCGCCTGGTGGGCGGTGCTCGTACCGATCTGTCCGGGTTGACCTCCAGTGAGGCACGCGCCCTGTTCCTGGCTGTCGGTCCGGCCTCGGATGCGACGCCGGCGATGAAGGCAGCTCTGCGCAAGCTCGTCCATGCTCTGCCGAAGCCCTTCCAGGTGCAGGCCGAGGCAGCAGCGGCGTCGCTGGTCGTAGACCCGCAGCGATGGGGGGCGAGCCGGATCGAGCACCGGCCGCCGCGCTTCCTCGACGAACTGCAGGACGCGGTGATCAGCGGCGTCCAGGTGTCGCTCGGCTACGTCGACAGCAAAGGCGTCGAAACCCGGAGAACTGTCCATCCGCTGGGCATCGTCGCCAAAGGTCCTGTGTGGTATCTCGTCTCCCACACCGGGACCGGCCGACGGGTCTTCCGGATCGACCGCGTGTCGTCCGCCGACCCCACCGGCGACCCTGTGCACCGGCCCGGGGACTTCGAACTTGCCGAGAGCTGGAATGAGATCGCCGAAGAGGTCGATCGCAAACGAACGCCGCTGGAGGTCCAGGCGGTATGCGCACCCGACGGGGTAGGCATCCTCCGGATGGCGCTCGGCGACCGGCTCGACGTGGGAGGCTCCACGACCGATGGCCGCATCGAGGTCGTGATCCGAGGCCCCAATGAGTACATCCTCGCCGGCGAGCTCTCCGGGCTGGTCGAATGGGTCGAGGTGACCGGCCCTCCGAGTGTCCGAGACCGCCTGGCCTCGATCGGCAACGCCCTCGTCGAACGATACGGCCGACCGCGCACCAGCGGAGACCTTCACCCGTCTTGAAGCGGACGAGGCAGGACTTCGAGAACAGTTCCGCTCAGTAGCGTGGTCTTCGCCGTTCCGGCAGACGCCTGGCCACGAGTCGGCGGGTACGCCGACCCGGCTCGCCGCGGGTGGGCCGTCTCGTGCCGGGCCGACGTCGCCACGCTTCGGCGAGCTTCCGGGGTCGAGGTCGCGGCGGGCGGTGCAGGCTGTGGTTGACGTCTGGCACCTCGTGGGCGGCGGTGTCGATCGCTGCGCTTGGGCGCCGAAAGGGCAAGCCCGACGGGTTCCTGGAACGGCAGGTCCCGCGCTGGACGGCTACGCGCTCGCGCTCGGCCCCTTCGAGAGGGCCCTCAGGTTCCCGGCCGCCGGAACTGCTTGAGCCGCACCCCCTCCAGGCTGTCGGCGATCAGCTGATCCAACCGCCGCTCCCGAGTCTCGGCCCGCTTGGCACTGATCGCATAGTGGATGGCCGACTTGCGGTAGGACGGAGCCTGCCCGCTGAACCACTCCCACGCCCGCGGCTCCGCCTGGAAGCGAGCCAGCTGCGCCGCCTCGAACTCCCAGACCGGCTTCTCCTCGCACTCCCGGTCACGGGCTTCGAACACCGCGATGCCGGCCGGCCGCGTCAGCCCCTGCGCGGTCAGCTTCTCGATCTTGCGAAGGTTGACCTGGCTCCAGTTGCTGCGCGGCCTGCGCGGGGTGAACCGGATCGTCCAGGAGAAGTCGTCGATCGGGCTCTGCCGGCCGTCGATCCAGCCGTAGCACAGGGCTTGGTCGACTGCCTCCGACCAGCTCAGGGTGGGCTTGCCCGTTCCTTTCTTCCACATGCCCACCCGGCATTCGGAGGCAGTCGCGTGGTGCTCCTCCAGCCAGTCCCGGAACTCCTCAGGACTTGAGAAGAAGATTGACTCCATGCGCGCTGCTCCTGTCGGTCGTCTCGCCGGCTCCATTGAACCTGTCGGATACGGCAATCCGAGAGTCTCACCGCGCCGCCCGGAATCTGCGCCGGGGTGTCATCACCCTGACGGGCAGGCAACCACAGGAGCCGAGCGGGGACGGATCGGCCGCAGGCCCCTCGTTCGAGGAGCGCAAGAGCCCCGAAATCGGCGCATTCGGATCGCGAGACAAGGTGTTGATCAACTTCGCGACCGCTGCGCCGACACGACCTGGCGCAGGTTGGTCTCCAGCACGCCAGAGCGCCCGATGCGCGGAGCGATCCGTCAGACCCTCAGGCCGAAGATCATGCCCGAACCCGCGCGCGCGTCAACGCCAGGGCGTCGATTCCGATCCGGTTCGGGCCGTACCACGTCCGAGAATCCACGAACTCACGCGCTTCGGTTTTCGATGTCGTGCACCTCGGCGGCCGGCTCCTGACCGGCCTGCCGTACGCGGAGCGGCGCGGGCTCCTGGAGGACCTCGGGCTGGCCGGGCCGGCATGGTCGACACCCGCAGCGATCATCGGGCACGGGGCTCAGGCCTGGGAGACGGTACGGGCCGCCGAGCTGGAAGGGCTCCTCGCCAAGCGGCTCGACTCCCGGTACGAGCCCGGTGTTCGGTCGAAGTCCTGGTTGAAGATCAAGGTTCACCGTCTCGCCGACGTCGTCATCGGAGGATGGGTTCCCGGGCGCGGCCGGTTGGCCGGTCTGCCCGGTGCCGTCCTGGTTGGCGAGCGGCGCGACGGACTACTGCACTACGCGGGCAGCGTCGGCACCGGCTGGAGTGAGGCCGAACGCGCCCGCCTCGCCGAGCTCCTCCAGGTGGCGGCCATCGATGCCTGCCCCTTCGCACAGATCCCGCCGGTGGCCGGGGCCCGGTGGGTACTCCCCCGGCTCGTCGGCGAAGTCCGGTACTCCTCCCGCACCCGCGCCGGACGCCTGCGCCACCCGTCCTGGCATCGGCTGCGCCCCGATCTCGCACCCGACGACGCTCACCCGACCTGACCGCCGTGCCCCTTTGTGCCCGGGCTCCTCGCTTGTGCGTCCGGGCAATGTCCGGGTTCTGACATGCCTCCGCCCGGCGTCGCGCTACGCCGCCTCGGACATGCGCTCGGGCTGGTCGTCCACGTGCTTCAGCTGCATCCGGCCGTCGACGACGAGACCGGGGCCCAGCGTCTGCCAGAACGGGTGGGTGCTCACCTGGATACCGAGGTCAAGCAGCCGCTTCCGGTAGGCGGCGACCTGCTGATGCTGCTCGTCGGTGTAGCCGGGGCTGTCCGGCTTGGAGGGCCGGTATTCGGAGTGGAGCTGCTTGTCCGCCTGCCACCCGGGCATCGGCTCAGCGGACCAGGGCAAGGTCCGGACGTACTGCTCGTACTCGGACCGGGTCCGGTGCAGAGCGATCTGCGCGTCGCGCAAATCCTGGGGGAAGTCGTACATGGTCACACGAGAATGCTACGTCTGTTCGAATATCGGATGCGAGCGGCACACGGCTCGGCAACCTCACATCACGCGGTCATTCATCCGGGTGGAGCACACCCTGGGCCGTGAACCGGAACCGGCGGCTGCGGCGTCGCACCGGGCATGGACTCCGTGATCGACGCCCGCGACCTCAGTGAGCCCGGGCTCGTCGTACTCGACATCACCGCCGCCGACGAACCAACCGCCCTCGCCCTGATGGACGGGCTGCAACAGCTCTGGGCCACCTCCGGCATCACCACGATCCGGCGCGACCCCGCCCAGCCCGGCGTCCGCGCCCGGGTGCACGCGGACATCCGCCGCACCAACCCCGGCCGCCCGGCAGGCCTTCCCCAGGGAGAGGAAGAGCGGGGCGGCACGCCGAACCAGTGACGGGCAGCAGGGCCCTGTCCGACGACGGTCCGGCATGTCGCCATCGCCGTGCGGCCCGGACGGTGCAGCGTGGAACGCGAGCCCGTCCGGACGCTCTTCGCACGCCCACCGGACTACGTGCCGCAGATCCGCAGCACGTGCCGCTCGCCGTCGATGTCTCGGCCCCGTCCGTCCGCCCGGCGCCCGAGGTCGGATGCCCGTCACTCACGGTCCCTGTCCCGCCGAAACCGGTGGGACAGGGACCGCTGCAGGGGGGCTTCTAGTGGTTCTCTCCCTCGGCGGAGGTTCCGGCGGACAGCCAATCTCCGCAGACGGGGCAGTGCGCGAGGCCCTGGAGGACTGACCGGAGACGGTACCGGCTGACCTGGGCGCACGAGGTGTGGACCGCGGACCACGGTGCGACTGCGCCGGGGAACTTCTCTCGAGGGATCAGGCCGGCCTCCTGCATGCGGGCCTTGGCGAACGGTGCCTCCATCCGGTGGGTCAACTTGACCTGCTCCCGGTCGGCCATCCTTTGGGACAGCCGGTGGTGCTGAACGCGTCGCCAGGCCTGGACCCACATGGGGAACCTCCTTTCCGGTATTCGT
Organism: Streptomyces sp. rh34; assembly: GCF_002551245.1. GTDB lineage: Bacteria > Actinomycetota > Actinomycetes > Streptomycetales > Streptomycetaceae > Streptomyces. The sequence goes on along the minus strand of NZ_NTGZ01000003.1, from coordinate 85,082 downwards.
AGTGCGACGAGGTACGCCTGAAGGGTCCGCTCCGAGCCGGGAAGGCTCTTACGGCGGGAGAAGCGCTCCGCTGAGCTGCGGGAGAGGGAGGCGTAGCTGCGCGTTTCCTGGTAGTGGCGGTCGGCCCGTTGTTCCATCTCCCGGGTGGAGGGGCGTCCGTTGTCCTCCCAGGCCCGTGCGAGGGCGGCACCGAGTTCGTCGGGGGTCCGCACGAGGTCGATGCCGGGGGCCTGCGTGAAGCTGGGCCGGGTGATCTTGCGGCGGAAGGCGACCGCCTTCTTCCACAGGGCCTCGGTCTCGCCGGGGTCGAGGTCGACGATCGCGACGTAGCCGCGCACCGTGCTCCACGGAGGAGGAGCGCCGCCCCCTTCAGCACGTTGGACGGTTGTGATCGAGCATCCGAGCTTTGTCGCGAGGTCCTGGCGGCTGAGCGCCTTACCCAGCCGGGCTTCCCTCAGGCATTCAGCCAGCTCGCCGATCGCGTTGGCGGCGTTGGCCACCGGCTTCGGCGGTCGGCCCTTGCGGGTCGCCACGGTGTCACTCCTCAACCCTCGCAGAACCCTGGGCGGGCACGGACGCGAGTGCCAGGGTGCGGGCAGCGACGGCGCGCACCGGGCCGATGATTCCGACGACCGCAAGGCGGACGGTGATGGAACCGATGAGCGCGGCCGCTGCGATTACCGCGAGGACGCGGTCTGGCGGCATTGGGGGGCGGTCCGGGAAGGCCCCGATCAGGATGCCGGTGGTCACCACGATCGCGATGATGACGGCGGCCTCGGCGACGCCCAGACGCTGCTGACGAAGGCTGTTATGAGACACGAGTGTTCGCTTTCTGTACCGGCCACCCCGAGGGGGCGGCCGTCGAGGTGCCCTCGGTAACGAGAGCATCCGGCTCCAACCGGCTGCATCGCAGGGGCGTTTGGCTCGCCACTCCGCGTAGATGCATCGTGCCACCGTGCGAGAGTGCGTCCTGCCCGATCGGCGGTACTTAGTTCACTCCTGTCTCACCTGAAGAAGGTTGGCGGCCATGCCATGCCGGAGGCAATGTGCGGAGCCTTCGGTGATCTCGGTCGGCCCGAAGGAGGTTCGCAGTCCGAGAACAGTGTCAAGTTCAGGCCAAAGCAGAAGCGCTCCGTGACGACACTCCCTGCCACCTGCTGGTTCTCCGGGGCTTCATCTGGTGGACTGGATTCCGCTTTTCGAGTCATCGGATATTCGTGCAGCGCTGACTCACTTTCACTTGCGCCGAGCCGGTGATGATTGGGACGATCCGGAAGCCCTGTACCGCAGACCGGCTCCAACCGCAGCTGAACAGGGATTTCACGCACTGGTGTTTGGCTCACCGGCGCGATGCACGGGAGCCGGCGAACCAAGAGCTTCGCCGGCTCCCGCGTTGCTGCACTACGCGGCAGCGCCGGTATCGGGTTGCGCGAGGCCGAACGGGCCCGCCTCGCCGAGCTCCTGTAGATCGCGGCTGTCGACCACCGCCCCTTCGCCGAGGTCCCGCCGGTGGCCGGGGCCCGGTGGGTACTCCCCCGGCTCGTCGGCGAAGCCCGCTATTCGACCCGCACCCGTACCGGACGCCTGCGCCCCTCCTGGCATCGACTGCGCCCCGATCTCGCCCCCGACGACCTCACCTGACAGCGGTGCGGTACGAAGCGACGCGCGAGCCCGCCCGGCATGTGCGGTGCGGGCCTGCTGGAGCGGCCGCCCCGGAGAGCTCGGCCGCTCGCGTCGGCGGCCGCGTCAGGCGGCGGGTGTGTAGCGGACGATGGCGCTCTCGCACGGGCCTTCGGCGTAAACCTTCAGCGCTTCGAGCTCACGGTCATCCGCCGTGAGCTGCCAGCGGAGCTTGGTCGACACCCATTCCCCCACGTACCGGCACTGGGCATACGGGGACGGCGGCATCCAGTCAGCCGGGTCCTGATCCGACTTCTGCCGGTTGCTGCGGGCGGCGAGCGGGACCATGTGGTCGATGTCTAGGGCCCCGGCGCTGGTGACCTGCTGGCCTCTGACCGGCGGGCGGCGTGCGGGCGCGGTCCGACACGGGCATCGCCAGCGCCTGCCCCGAACCTCACCCCTGCCGGAAATCTCGGCGGTCGCGCCGCAGTGCCCGACGAAGGAGTCGCCGCGCTCGACGGGTAGAGCAGGCCGGAGCAACTTCGGGCGGCGCCGGGGACCGCACGCACGGCCGCGCCCTCACCGTCGCGCGGAACGGGGTCGGCCAACGGGCAGCCGGGCGCGATGCCGGAACAGACCTGCCGCCGCGCCCCTACGCAGCCGGATCGGCTCTGGGGGCCGCGGCCCGGGCGCACCGCCTGCGGCTCTACCGGCGACGGGTGCTCCCTCGAATCGCGCTCGAACCTTCGTTCGAATACTCTGGTGGTATCCAGCCGAATGGCTGGAAATGTTCGATGTGTGAGACGGGTGGTGCTTCGTGGGCGGAGTGCACCTCCATGTCTCGTCCGGGTACTCGGCCCGGTACGGCGGGTCCCTGCCCGCCGATCTCGTGCGCCGGGCCGCCGAGCGGGGCATCGGAACTCTCGCGCTGACCGACCGGGACACCGTCGCCGGGACGGTGCGGTTCGCACACGCGGCCGCGGCCGTCGGCGTCCGGCCCGTCTTCGGCGTCGAGGTCGCCGTCACCCCGTACACACCGCCCGGCCCTGCGCCCCGCCGCCGTACTCCGGTGCGGGGCGGGGCCCACGTGGTGGAGGCGGAGCACCGGATCACGCTGCTCGCGCGGAACCGGGCGGGGTGGGCGCGGTTGTGCCGGATCGTGTCGGCCGCGCATGCCGCGCCGGTGGACGGGGTGCCGGTGGTGGGGTGGCCGGTGCTGCAGGAGTACGTCGCGGGCGATGACCTGGTGGTGCTGCTGGGGCCGACGTCGGAGCCGGTGCGGGCGCTGTCCGCCGGGCGCCCGGACGTGGCCGGGCGGCTGCTGGAGCCGTGGCGGTTCGTCGCCGGATCAGGGCTGCGGCTGGAGGCGGTGTGGCTGGGCCGGGAGGGCACCGGCCCCGGCTCCCTGCGCCTGGCCGCCCGCACGCTCCAGCTCGGCGACGAGCACAAAGTGCCGGTGGTCGTATCGAACGCGGTCCGCTACGCCGACCCCAACCAGCACCGGATCGCCGACGTCCTGGACGCCGCACGCCTGCTGCGCCCGGTCGATTCCCGGGCCCTGGACGGCGGAGAACGCTGGCTCAAGGGCCCCGAGGACATGGCCCAGGTCGCGGGGCGGATCGCCGAGGCCGCCGGTACCGGGCCGGAGCGGGGAGCCGCGCTGCTCGCCGAGACCGAGGCGACCGCAGACAGCTGCCGCGTCGACCCGCAGGCGGATCTCGGGATGGGCCGCCCGCACTTCCCTGAGCCGGAAGCCGTCGGCGCCGGCCCGGGGCCGGGGGACGCGATGCGACTGCTCCGGCAGCGGTGCGAGGCCGGGGTGAACGCCCGCGGCCTGGACCACGACAAACGGGCCGTGGCGCAGCTGGAGTACGAGCTCGGCGTGATCGCCCGCCTCGGCTACGAGGGGTACTTCCTCGCGGTGGCGCAGGTCGTCGCGGACGTCCGATCGATGGGTATCCGCGTGGCAGCGCGAGGCTCCGGCGCCGGATCGATGGTCAACCACGCACTGTTCGTCGCGACGGCCAACCCGCTCTCGCACCGGCTCCTCTTCGAGAGATTCCTGTCCGAGCGGCGCACGAGCCTGCCCGACATCGACCTGGACGTGGAGTCCGCCCGCCGCCTGGAGGTCTACGACAAGATCATCGCCCGGTTCGGGCGCGAGCGGGTCGCGGTGACGGGAATGCCGGAGACCTACCGGGCCCGGCACGCCCTGCGGGATACCGGGCTCGCCCTCGGGATGCCGCCGCAGCAGGTCGCCGAGATCGCAAAGGCTTTCCCGCACATCAGGGCCCGCGACATCCGCTCCGCCCTGGCCGAGCTGCCCGAGCTGCGGGACCTGGCCGCACGGGCGGACGAGTTCGGGCCGTTGTGGGAGCTCGCCGAAGGCCTCGACGGCCTTCCCCGCGGGTACGCGATGCACCCCTGCGGCGTCATCCTCTCCAACACCACTCTGTTGGACAGGGCGCCGGTGCAGCCGACGCCGGGCGGCTACCCGATGGTCCAGGCCGACAAGGAAGACGTCGAGCTCGAAGGACTCGGCCTGCTGAAGCTCGACGTCCTCGGCGTGCGCATGCAGTCCGCAATGGCGCACGCCGTCGCCGAGATCCGCCGGACGACCGGACGGCAGCTCGACCTCGACAGCCCCGACCACGTCGACCTCAACGACCAGGCCACGTTCGAACTGATCCGCGCCGCCGACACCCTGGGCTGCTTCCAGATCGAGTCACCCGGGCAGCTTGACCTGCTCTCCAGGCTCCAGCCGAGGCATCTCCAGGACGTCATCGCCGACATCTCCCTGTTCCGCCCCGGGCCGGTCGCCGGGGGCATGCCGGCGCGGTTCATCGCAGCCCGCCACGGCGGTGCCCCGCACTACCCGCACCCCGACCTCGTACCGATCCTCGACGACACCGGCGGCGTCGTGATCTGGCACGAGCAGATCATCGCGATCCTGTCCCGGATGACGGGCTGCGACCGGGCCGCCGGCGACGTCGCCCGCCGCGCCCTCGCCAACCCCGACCGACTCCCCGCCGTCGAAACCTGGTTCCGGCGGGCCGCAGCCGCGAGCGGCCGCTACACCCCCGAGGTCGTCGACGAGGTGTGGTCGGTGATCAAGGAGTTCGGGGCGTACGGCTTCTGCCGCGCCCATGCGGTCGCGTTCGCGGTGCCCGCGGTGCAGTCGGCGTGGCTGAAGGCGCACCACCCCGCTGCCCTGTACGCGGGGGTTCTGGAGCACGACCCCGGCATGTGGGACGCCCGCGTCCTGGTCTCCGATGCCCGCCGCCACGGAGTGCCGGTTCTCCCGGTCGACGTCAACGCCTCCGACACCGCGTACCGGGTCGTGGAGACCGGGCAGGGGTGGGGGGTGCGGCTGTCGCTGTCCGGAGTGAAGGGGATCGGCGAGGACGAAGCGGCCCGGATGGCCGACGGCCGCCCGTACTCCTCGCTCCAGGACCTGTGGCAGCGGGCCCACCCCGCGCTCCCCACCGTCCAGCACCTCATCCGGATTGGTGCCCTGGACAAGCTGCGCGGCGCCTTGACCCGCCGCGACCTCCTGCTCCAGGCGGCCGAACTCCACCGCCACCAGCGCGGCCGGCGCGCCGGGGAAGGGCAGCTCCCGCTCGGCGGCGAGCTGGTCACGACGACGCCGAGCGGGCTGCCGGAGATGACCGGCCGCGAGACCCTCGACGCCGAGCTGGAAGTGCTGTCCATCGACGTGACCCACCACCTCATGGACCACCATCACCGGCTGCTGCGGGAGCTCGGCGCGACCGACGCCGCACACCTGTCCACCCTGCACCCGGGCCAGAAGGTCCTGGTCGCCGGAGTCCGCGCCTCCACCCAGACCCCGCCGATCCCGTCCGGGAAGCGGATCATCTTCGTGACCCTCGAAGACGGCAGCGGACTCGTTGACCTGGCGTTCTTCGAGGATTCGCACGAGTGCGCGCATACGGTCTTCCACTCTGGGCTGCTACTGGTGAGGGGCACGGTCACGGCTCGCGGGCCGCGTCGCACCGTCGTGGGCGAGCAGGCGTGGGACCTGGACCAGGTCGCCGCCGCCCGCCGCGACCACGGCCCCCAGGCCGCCCTCGACCTCCTCGGCACCACCACCCCGGCGCCCACCCCCGCCGGATCGAGCCCGGTATCGGGCAGTGAGGGACGGACCCTGACCGACGGCACCGCAGGAGCCCGCCTCCACCCGTACGCGGACCTCCAGCCCGCCGGTACCCGTTCCGCCGACCTCCGCCGCCTCGGCCACCGCAGCCCCGGGAGCCCAGGATGACCACCACCGCCCGGCAGGTGCGGCATGTCGTCCACCTGCGGTTCGAACTGCCCGACAACATGCGCCTGGAGGACCTGCGCCCGCTGCTGGAACAGGTCACCCCGCAGGTGCAGCTCCTCGAACCCGACAGCGCGGCCCTCGACGTCACCGGCGCCCTGCGCTTCTGGGACCGCGACGCGTCCGGGATCGCCCGCCTCATCCAGCTCCGCGCCGCCGCGCACCACGGCGTCCGGACTGCTGCGGCGGCCGCAGCGAGCCGGATGATCGCCGCCATGGCCTGCGCCCACACACCTCCCGGGCAGCTGCGCACCGTGGAACCCTCCGACGTCGAGACGTTCCTGCGGCCCCGGCCGATCCGGGAGCTGCCCGGCGTCGGCCCCAGCAACGCCCGCCTCCTGTCCCAGCACGGCGTTCACACAGTGGGTGGCCTCGCCGATCTCCCCGTCGCCACTGCCCAGCGCCTCCTCGGCGCGCGTACCGGACGCACCCTCCACGACCGCGCCCTCGGACGCGATCCACGGCCGGTGGTCACCGAGCCCGTCGCGCGCTCCACGAGCGCCGAGCACTGCTTCGACCGGGACGAGCTCGACCCTGACAGGCACCGCCGGGCACTCCTGCACCTGGCCGGCCGGCTCGGCACCCGCATGCGGGCCGACGCCCAGGTCGCCGCTGGCCTCACGATCACCGTCCGCTACGCCGACGGATCAACGACCACCCGCACCCGCACCCTGGCCGAAGCCACCCACCACACCACGCTCCTGGCCCGCAGCGCCTACGACCTCTACGACACGCTCGGCCTCCAGCGGGCCCGCGTCCGAAGCATCACCCTGCACGGTGAGAACCTCCGCCCCGCCGAACACGCCACCCGGCAGCTGGCCTTCGACCACATCGTCGACAAAGCGCTGCTCATCGAAGCCATCCAGGACCGCGCCCGGCAACGGTACGGAACCGACGTGATCAAACCCGCAGCCCTTGCCGAACGGCGCCGTTCCACCACGCCGCGAAACGGGAGTGGTCGCCTTCGCGCCTCGTGACGGCGAGACATCGGCGCAACGAGCCCTCGTCCTGTCCAGCGCTCAGCGCAGGCCGTAGTGCGCGAGGCGAGGGGCGGGCCTTGCCCGGGGTGATGCCCAGGGCGGGGCCGGTCCGCTCCCCGGTCAGGTCGTCGGCGGCCGCGTAGTTGGCGGCCATCCGGCCGGTGCGTTGTGTGGTCCGCTCCAGAGCGGCGACGGCCCGGAGCGCGGCGAGTGGGGCGGTGTCCGCGAGCGTGTCGAGCCGCTCCTGGACCTGGTCGATGAGCTTGGCGACGTCGTCGGGCAGCGGGACGGTTCCGGCTTTGACCTCGGCGATGTGGCGGTCCCAGTCGTCCTCCGGTCCCGCGGTGTCGTACGCGAAGAGTTCCCGGCGGTCGACCTCGCCCCAGTCGATCGAATACAGGTCCTCGCCTCGCCAGCCGCAGGAGCACGCGCCGCGCAGCTGCGCCGCGACCGGCTCTGGTGTACGTCCGGTCCGCCGCCCGTTACGACGGCACCTTGGAGAGGCGAGCGGTGAAGATGCGGGCCGCCCGGACCCGCGTGAGGATCGAAGATGCAGGCAGCGGGCCAGCGGCTCACCGCAGCAGGTGGAACCGCGCTCTGGTCCGCTTCTCGCTCCGACACGTCCCGGGGGGCCTGGAGGTAGGCATGCCGAGGCCGCTGTGGGCCGGCGCGATCAGCTTCGGGCTGGTCACAATTCCCGTGAAGATCGTGTCCGCGACCGAGGACCACGATGTCCACTTCCACCGGGTGCACCTCACGGACATGGGCCGGGTCCGGACGAGGAAGGTCTGCGAGCTCGACGGCGAGGTCATCTCCCAGGACGAGATCGGCAAGGGCTACGAGATCACGAAGGACGAGACGGTCCCCGTGACGGACGAGGAACTCGACCAGATGCCGCTGCCGACGGCAAAGGCGATCGAGATCGCCGCGTTCGTCGACGCCGACACGATCGACCCCGTCCGCATCAGCGACTCTTACTACCTGGCCGCCGACGGGCAGGTCGCCGCCAAGCCGTACACCCTGCTGCGCAAGGCCCTGGAGCGGTCCTCGAAGGTCGCGGTGGCCAAGTTCGCGTGGCACGGCCGTGAGCGCCTGGGCCTGCTGCGGATCCGCGAAGGGGCGATCGTGCTGCACTCCATGAAGTGGCCCGACGAGGTCCGCAGCCCCGACGAGCTGGCCCCGCGCGAGGCCGAGGTCAGCGAGGAGGAGATCGAGCAGGCCCTCCAGCTGGCCGAGCGGATGACGATCGAGGACCTGTCCGGATTCCACGACGAGTACCGCGAGGCCCTGGAGGACGTCATCGCCGCGAAGACGGAGGGGAAGCCCCTGCCCGCCCCTGCGGAGGACGGGAAGCAGGAGAAGGGCGAGGTCGTGGACCTGATGGCCGCCCTGAACGCCTCCGTCAAGGCCGCGAAGGAATCCCGTGGGGAGGACGGCGAGGACGCCACCGTGCACGAGATGCGGCCGTCGAAGAAGACCGCCCGGAAGACACCAGCGAAGAAGACGGCCGCCTCGAAGAAGTCCACGGCGTCGAAGAAGACGGCGAAGAAGACGGCCGCGAAGAAGCGCAGTGCCTCCTGATTCTCACCCTGCGCCAGCGGCGCTGCCGAGGATCGAACCGATGCTCGCAACGCCCGGGACACTCCCGTCGGCCGCCGTCGAGGACGGGTGGGCGTTCGAGGTGAAGCAAGATGGCCAGCGGGCAATGATCTACCTCCCCGGCGACGGCACGATGCTCGTGCGGGCCCGGTCAGGGACGGACATCACCTCCGCGTACCCCGAGTTTCTCCCCCTCGCCACGGTCTTCGGCAGGCAGCCCGCGGTCCTGGACGGGGAGATCGTCGCGCTCGACGAGCAGGGCCGGAGCGACTTCGAGCGGCTCCAGCAGCGGATGGGCCTATCCGCCTCCCCCGCAAAAGCCGCGCGCATGGCATCGCTGGTCCCTGCACACGCGATTAGTGGAGTACGCGCGGGTTCCGCGGGGGTGCTGGCAGGTCAGGAACCTGCATTTCAGCACGTTAAGAAGGGTGTCCTGGGCGACCGATCGGCCGTGTGAGAAATCTGCAGTAACTCGCAAAATCTGCGAGTGATCGCAGCAATAGGCTGCAGCGCACGCCTGGCTGATCCAGACGCACACGCCCAAGCACCCTGGTGCGGATTCGGATGGCGCGCCCCTGTATTACATGGGTGACAGTGCGCAGAACAACAAGAACCGGAGCCGGATCTGTCCTACCGGATGGGCTGCGGCGAACGGTGATGCCAGTGCTCTGGTCGATGCGTCGGATGCGCTGAACTGTGACGAGTTCGCCTTTGCGTCCACTTACAACAGTGGCGGCATGGCAGCAGGTGAAGGCGGCTTGAACCCAGCAATTCCAATGGGCAGCACCACGGGTGTTCCGAACGGGGCCGCGTGCATTCAGACGTACGTCAAAAAGCAGGGAACGTCGCTGCACCTGCTCAGTGTCGCCGACACGGACCCGACGTTCTTCGAAGTATGCGGTCGGTCGGCAATGTCGGGCATCCACAATCAGGAGTCCATGGGCAACCGCTTCGCCACGTTCATGAGGGAGATGCGGATCATGGACAAGGACGCCTACTTTGTCGACACCCGCATGACTGCAGTCAACGCCTGCGTCTACGGTGCGGCGAGCGGCCGGCCGGGTGAGCCTGTCATCTGCAAGCTGACTGCGAAGTAACAGTCAGCTATGGGACCGGCAGGACCCCGTGCGGGACAACCCTGCCGGTCCCGTCCTACTAATTGACTGCAGGAAGTGCGACCGACGGGAGATCTCCCGCATCGACGGCGGCCTGGTCGATCGACAGCCCGCAGTAGCGGCCGACAGCGTCGAAGACAGCCTTCGGAAGCGCCTCACCGTGCTGCTCACGATACGCGATCACCTCTTCCTCGGTAGCTTCGGGAATGGAGGGGTAAACGGCACCCGCCTCCCGGAGCGCCGCGTCCAAAGCGGACGAGCAACCGGTGTCCTCGCCGAACTCAGCCTGCCAGGCATGGCCGTCGCCCGGCGCGTGGACGATCATCGACGGCGGGTTCCACCGGTTCGCCGACAGGCAGACGATCTCCTCATCCGGGTACGGCTTCATCGACTTCACCCCCCGGTAACCGGTAAACCACGTCGCCATACCCCAATCCTCCAACACGTACACCCACTCCCCGCAGGTTCCGTACATGGCGGGATAAACGTGAACTGTGTCCCCGCGCAGTTGCGTAGCAACCGGAACGCGGTCCCTATACAGGTCGCGGCGCGCCAGTTCGTCGAGGTCCGCGCCGAGAGAAATCAGAAACTCGTCCAGGTCAACACCCCGGGCAGCCGTCAGTGAAATACGGCCGCGCATTCCGTGGGTCTGGCCGACTGGGTCTTCGATGCTGTGCTCGCCTATCCACGCAATCCCATGAGACATGCGGATCACACTACCGGGGCGTGTCGATCACCATGGGCGTTCTGCGCAGCACCAGTACGAACACGACGACCTCAGCCAGCCTGGAGCATGAAGAAGGTCCGCTGAGTTCCAAGAATCTGCACAGCAGAACCGGACATGGGCTGGCTTCACCTCCTCGTCAGCGGACCTGGCGGCCCCGGCCAGGAACGGCGGAGCATCGGGCAAAAGCACTCCGCGACATCGGACACAACGAAGACTCCCGCCGCGGCTACCAGCAGGTCGCCGAAGCCGGAGGCCGCCTGGCCCGGGCGGCACGTCGCGGACTGGCCCAGGCCGCCCGCCTCGCCGGCGACTTCCCCACAGCGCTCGCCACTGCCCGGACCCTCGGGTGGGAAGGCCGTCACCAACGCGTCCTGGGGGACCTGTACTGGATCCAGGGGGAAGCCCAGCACGCGGCCGACGCTTATCTGGCCGGACGGCTCGAAGCCGAACAGCACGCCAAGGCCGGCGAAGCAGCTCATACCCAGGCGCTGCGCGCCCTGGCGCTCGCGTTCGTCGACCCTCACCGGGCCGATGAAGAACTCGATCTCGCCGCGCAGCTCCTCGCCGGTCTCGACCTGCGCGCCACGACGTTCAACGCGGCCATCGCCTCTCTCGTCCGCGACGCCGGCGGTCCGGACGTCGAGGACAGGGCCCGCACTTTGCGCGCCGACCTCGACGGCGCGGGGCTCACCTCGACGACGCCCACCCTCGAAATCGCCCTCGCGTTCCACCAGGCCGTCCTCGACGACCACCAGGCGCTGGCCGCCACCATCGCCCGGCTCCGGCAGCAGACAAGCGACGGGGCGTTCGCCTACTACACCGACATCGCACACTTCATGGCCGGCCTTCCGCTGCCCGAGGGCCACACCGCTCCGAACTGGCTGGACGACGCGGCAGCCACCCGAACCCGGTGGCGGGACATCGTCACCGAACGCCGCGACCTGCTGCACGCCCCGCAGTAGCCGCGCCCAGCAGGATCCGCTTCGGCCCGTACCGGACCTGACTCAAGCGGTCAGGGTGCAAGGTCCAGGACCCGGACCGGTTCACCCCGCCACCGGCCCGGTGCGGTCGTCGCGACGACCGCACCGTCCGGGCGGTCCGGTGTCGGCTGCGCCGCGTACTGGCTGTGCGCCACCGACCACGTCTCCTGCCGCGCCAACGCCAGCGCCGCAGCCAGGTCCAGGTCCAGAATGGTGATCCCCGGCAGGGACACCAGGTGCTCCGCCGTTCCAGGCCGGGCCCGGTCCGCTTCGACCAGCGCGCACGCCGGGGCATACAAGAACCAGCCCGGCTCGGCATGAGCCCGGTGGATGAGGCGGGAGGCGAGAACGTTGCCCTGCCCGGCCGCCGTCATCGCGGTGTCGTCCAGGACGATGTGTACGGCGTCGCTCACCGGCCGGCCACCCGCGCCAGACGCCGGTCCAACTCACGGTCCAGATCCTGCTGCTCGTCCGGCGTGGGGGCGTAGCCGTTCCACTCCCGCAACGCCGCGCTTGCCCGCTCCGCCCGCTCCGCCCGCTCGTCGGGCGTCAGCAGCGTCTGGGCGAGGCGGGCCAGATACGCGCGCAGCGACAGACCCTCCGCCGCTGCGATCGCGGCAAGCCGGTCCTTGGCTTCCTCAGGGATACGGACATTGGCATCGGACATCATCGTGCTCCTTCCCATCCCACAAGGGTACGGGTACGTACCCGTACTGAGAAGTTGTCGCGGCACTCCAGAACGCACCACGGTCCAGCGGTTCGACTACCGGCCCTTGCGGGGCGGCGGGACCTTCTGCAGCAGCTCCCACAGCGGGCGCCCGCCGCTCGCCCACGTCGCGAGGACCCGCCTGTCGGCGAGGTGCATGTGCAGCTGGGTGGCGAGGGGTGCGCAGCGGGTGGAGAAGCGGCCGTTGGTGATGACGAGGACGATGTCGGCGCCGTAGAGCTGGCGGGCGGTGCCGTTGACCCGCTGGAGGTCGGGGGTGCCGACGGCCGAGCCGCGGTCGCCGTCCTTGCGGTGCTTGGCCTGGATGACCCAGGTGCGGCCGAGGGGGTCGGTGGCCAGGACATCGGCCCCGTTGTCTCCGGCGCCGCCGATCTGGCGGGCGTCGGTGCACCCGTCGCGGAGCATGAGGTCGCGGATCGCGTACTCGAAGTCGCGGTGGTGCAGGGCGTCCAGCTCGGGGAGTCCGAAGCGCAGGGCCTGCTGGCGTGCCCGGTCCCAGGCCCGCTGCTGCTGGCGCCGGTGGGCCCACCCCACCGTACCGACCACGGCCGCCGCTGCGAGGACGATCAGCGCCCACCAGTTCGTCACGAGCCAGGAGACCACCGCCCACGCGGCGGCCGCAGCCAGGACCACCGCGCCGAACACCAGCACCTGGACGTCGAACTGCCGCCCGCGCCGACGAGACCAACGCCGGGACCGGGACCGGGGGCGGTAAGAGGTAGGGCGGCGCGGTACGGACCGGCGGACGTTGCGCCGGGGCGCGGGCCGACGACGGGGATAGGGACGGCGGGTGGCCATGAGAGCGTCTCCGGGGAGGTTCAGCGGGAAGAGTCAGTGATGCCGGAGGCGAGCTGGCCCAGAAAGTCGAGGATGCCTTCGCCGACCGGGGTCGGGGCGATGACAACGCCGAGGGCGAGCACGATGATCACGGTGAGCTTCTCGTCGTTCCGGCTCCGGGACTCGGTGCGGCGGCGCAGCCGCAGCAGGACGATGACGACGAGCAGCACACCTACGTTGATGGTCAGCATGCTGTTCCGCCCCCGGATCACCTCGGTCCCGTTCCGACCCCTCTGTGTATCCGCATCCGCACGACCGCACCTCAAGGTCATCAAACGATGACGCAAAGTGACCGGTTGGCCGAATCGGCGCACTGAACCGCAGGTGAAGCGGCCGCCCCGCCGTGGAGTCGGCGTGGATCATCCGATCGGGTGACGGCTCCCGGGCGGGCAGCATCGGGGCCGCCAGCAGTCGGCCGCTCTTCACGGGGTGATAGTGAGCTGAGCGGCGCCGGGCATCGGTGCGCGACGGCGGGCCGGCAGGCAGTGAACGGCACGGTCGACGCCGACCAGGAGGTCGATGACCGGAATGCCGTAGTGCGCGGAGAGCTTGTCGACGTCGGCCAATGACCAGGCAGCGCTGCCGGACTGCTTGCGGCTGATCTGAGTCTGGCCCAGGCCGAGGCCCTCGGCAAGATCGGCCTGCCGCTCCCCGGTCAGGTACATCAAGTGTGACCGTGCGCCGTAGTTGGCGGATGTGCACGGTTGTTGGCGGAAGCGCCGAGATGATCACGTGAGCTGCGTATTCGCTGGTGGAGTACACGAGGCGGCCTCCGGAGCCGCCAACTATCACGAACAGGTCCCGCCAACTGCGCTGAACAGAAACGCCGTGACCTGCGAGGACTCCGCAGGCGATCCGCCAACTACGGCGCACGGTCACATCAAGGCGGCGATGGTGAGCCGCAGAGTAGCTTCCGTGCTGGGCATATGCGTACTCCGCATCAGGTATGCGCCGCACTGGCGGCAAGATCGGCAGGCGGGCCCGTGTGGGCCGCTCACCGCCGCAGGGCACCCGTGAGGCACCTGTGGCGGTGAGCGGCGCTCAGAACGGGGCAGGGAAGGGCTGCTGAGCCTCCTGGGCCTCACGGACTGACCCGGAAACCGCCGCGAGGTCCGGGAACTGCGCGGCCAGCTCGGCGCGCAGACGGGCAGTCCCCTCGTCGGCGGCCTGCTGGCGGACCGCGCGGTCCAGGTCCTGCTGGTCCCGCTCGGCGGCCTCGCGGTAGGCGGCCTCCTCGTCCAGGCCGAGCGCGAGCGCTGCGGCCCTGCCCGTCTCGGCCCGTTCCTCTGAGGCATCGCGCTCCAGCTGACGGGCGAGTTCCTGGGCGGCCGACTCGGCCTCGGCCCAGCACCGGCCGCACTCGCCTTCAGAGGGAGCAGCTCCCTTGCCCGGGGTCTCGCAGATAGTGCACACCCACCACCCCGGCCGGCGGGCAGCCGCACGGGCCACCGGAATCTGCCGCCCGGCTTGTGCTGCCGCCCTCTGTGCGGCGCGACGCTCGGCCCTCCGCTCCACGCACGCCAGGCATTCCCGGCTGGTGTCGATATCGGTGCCGTCCTCGCACCGGGCGTACGCACACTCCCCCGGCTTCAGCAGCGCGACGACCACGCCCACGGCGCTGCCGATGCCCTTGCCGTCGACCGAGTGGAACGCGTCTGCGTAGCCGTGCTCCACCCAGCGCCGCGCGGCACGCGCGATCATCTGCTGGGCGGTCCGCCCCGCCATCGCCTCCAGGACCTGCCACCGGTTGCGCGTCGGGAGACTGCCGTAGGGCAGCAGCGCCACCAGCTCAGCCGGCAGCGAGGCCACCACCTGCTTCACCACGGCGACCTGCTCACCCGACAGCTCCACGCCCTGAGCCCGCGGTCCCGGAACGCCCGTCCCCGGCCCCGCCCCGTCCCGGACTTCCGGCGGCGAACCTTCACCCGGCGCGGCGCAGCCGCTCGTCGCAGGCCCGCGCGCACCACTACCTGCACCAGTCCTACGGACGTCACCAGCGCTACGCGCCGGAGGCGCCTGTTCTTCTGTTGACGGTGGTTCTGGACAAGAGGTTCTAGATAGGGCGTCACCCATGACGCCACCCGTAGCGTCACCCATGACGCCAGGGGTGGCGTCACCCATGACGCTACCCCCCTCTGATTCGGTCTCTTGAGGGGTAGCGTCACCCATGACGCCACCCCCCTTCGGAGTCTTGGCCTTGGGCTTCTTCCGCCGCGCCCGTTCCTTGCGCCGCTGCTCCTCGCGCTTGGCTTCCTGGGCCCGCTGCCGTTCTTCGTGGGCGAAGCGCCAGGCATCCAGGTCGAAGTCGGGCGCGTGCTCACCGATCCAGGCATCAACGTCCAGACCGGGCACGGTGTACCCGTAACGGGCGACCAGCTGCGGAGGCGTGCGGGCTGGCGGCGGGACGCCGTGGATGAGCCAGGCGTCGAAGATCTCGTAGAGGTTGGCGTCGTTTTCCTCGGGCTTGCCCTCCACCTTGCGCCGGTGGACCTTTACCAGCCCGATCTCGTTCTCCAGGTAGTCGGCGGCCCGGTCCACGGTCTGCTTGGAGCAGTCCAGGCACGTCGCAAGGGCTTCGCGGTAGGGGTAGCCCTGGCTGGTGTCCCGCGAGCTGACATCCGCGAACGACACCAGCAGGTCGTACAGCGGCTTGGCCTTGCCCGCGTTGAGGCCGGAATCGGAATCACGGGTCACGCAGACAGCGAACATCCCGAACCGGAGCCCGGTGGATCCGGGGCGGCTGACGGCGGGGCGGTGCGAACTGGACGGGAGGCGGCTCACCGGGCCACCCCCGCAGCGGGCCGGAACGCGCGAGCGTGAACCGGGGTGCTGGACCTGGGCGTGATCGTCATACCCAGCCCAAGGTCCTACGGAGTGCCGAACGTGACACAAGAGCCCGAGGAAGTTTCCAGCGGAACCGTCACAGGCCGACGGCGGGGGTGATGCCGCGGACCGCAACAACGCGCTCACTCTAAGAGGTCGCACAGATAGGCACGGTGGTACGCAAGCAGCGAGGCAGGTACGGGATTCTGGCGATCATGGAGTTGCGACGCTCTGTGATCATGGATGGTGCCTTTCTTGAGTGCACCCCCTCACTCGACGGCCACCGTCGCCTGCCACGCGCCCGGGCGCATGCCTGTCGCTTTCCGGAAGAACACCGAGAAGTTGGACGCGTCGGGGAAGCCGAGCGTGTTGGCGCAGGCGGCCGCGGTGAGGCGGTCGTGTGCGAGGAGCCGTTTGGCTTCCAGGACGATCCGATCGACGATGTACGCCTTCGCGCTGCGGCCGGTGACCTGCTGCACCGCTCTTGAGAGGGTGCGGGGCGCGTATCCCAGTGTCCGGGCGTAGTAGCCGGCGTCGTGATGTTCCCGGAAGTGCGCTTCGACGCTGGACCGGAATAGTCGGAACACCGGATTGATCGATCGTGCTTCGGCGTGGGGGGGCCGGAGCCGGGCGATGAGCGCGGAGAGCAGGATCTCGGGCAGCTCCGTCGAGATGTCCCCGGGTGGGGCGGATGCTTCGAGGAGGAGATGGTTGCGCGCGGCGTCAACGAACGGCCAGTCGGCGTCGGGAATGCTCCAGTGTGCGACCAGGTCCGGGGACGCGACGAGTTCCCGGGTGGCGTGGGTGACCGGCGCGGTCGGCACGAACAGCACGACGTGCCCAGCTACGCCGGCGATGTCATCCCATCGGTGCACAGCTCCAGGAGCGACCCACACCGCGGACCGCTCCTGGAGCGGGTGTCGGAGGAAGTCCACGGTGACGGATCCGTGCCCGGCATCGACGACGGCGAGGACGTGGAAGTCGGCACGCTGTGTCCCGCCGTCGTTCAGCTCGCGAAGGCGGTCGAACGTCATGGTTTCGACAGTGGCGGCACGGCGCCCGACGGGCTGGTAGGTCATCTGCCGGATCACGGTCATCAGTCCAGTTTCCACCATCAGGCGACCAGTCATGCCGATGCCCCGGCACAGCGGAAGAGATCCAATGAATACACAGAACAACCACCCCAGAACACTGATCGAGAGAGTCACGATGAACACAACGCAGCAGCCGCCACTGCCCGCTTATGACCACCGGCCGGGGACCGGACCGACCCTGGTGTTTCTGCACTACTGGGGTGGATCCGCCCGCACCTGGGACCTCGTCGTCGACCGCCTCGCGGGACGCGACATGCTCACTGTCGACTTCCGCGGGTGGAGCCGCTCGAGCAACCTGGCCGGCCCCTACACCCTCCGCCAACTCGCCGACGACACACTCGCCGTGATCGCCGACGCGGGCGTCACCGACTATGTCCTCGTCGGACATTCCATGGGTGGCAAGATCGCGCAGCTCATAGCGGCGATCCGGCCCGTCGGCCTCCGCGGGATCATCCTCGTTGGTTCCGCTCCGGCGAAGCCCGCCGCAGGGATCACTCCCGAGTACCGGGAAGGCCTTTCCCACGCCTACGACTCCGACGAGTCCGTCGCTGGCGCACGGGATCACATCCTCACCGCGACCGAGCTGCCCGAATCGGTCAAGTCGCAGATCGCGACCGACTCGCGGGCCAGCACCGACGCCGCCCGCACGGAGTGGCCGCTGCGTGGCATCGCGGAGGACGTCTGCGAGCACACCCGCATGATCAGCGTCCCCGCCCTCGTCGTCGCCGGAGAGAACGACCAGGTCGAGCCCGTCGACGTGCTCGTCAACAACCTGGTGCCCTACCTTTCCGGAGCCGACTTCGCGGTGATTCCGAACACGGGTCACCTGATCCCGCTGGAAGCTCCGGCCGACCTCGCCGACGCAATCACGGCCTTCGCACCAGCAGCCTGACCATCTGCGCGGCCTGAAAATCGACTTCGTCACCGATCACCTGCGGGACGCCCCGCCGCGTGACAGCGTGCGGCTGAGGCCCGGCCATCCCGCGTTGATACGCACCCCCGCCAGACCTGCTTGCCGCGGCCGACCGGGGCGACAAGCCGGTCGGCCCCCGGCGCCGTGCCGAGACACCTCAGCAGGTGGGGCCTTTGTTCATGGACTACCTGCAGGCCGGTGACGTCGAGGATCTGCTGTCGCTCTACGAGCCGAGCAGCGACGGCTCGGCCGCCTCGTGCCCGAGGACGTCTGCGGACCAAGGGCGAGCCCGCGGCAAGGCCACGTGGCCTCTGACCTGATCGTCGTGGACACCAGCCGACGACCAGCACGAGCAGTTCTCCTGCCCCTCACACCAGAGCCGTGACCAGCAACTTCACGATGCACACCACTCATTGGGGAGACCTGTGCCCGCGCTGCCATCGTGGCTGACCGAACCGCTCTGGGACCAATTCGCGTCCCTGCTGCCCGAGCGGCCGGAGTACCACCCGGACCATCCACTCGGCTGCCACCGTCGACGCATCAGCGACCGGATCATCTTCGACAAGATGCTGCAACTGCTGCGCTTCGGCTGTTCTTACGAGGCGATCGCCGACACCACCTGCTCGGCGACCACGATCCGAAGCCGCCGCGACGAGTGGATACGACAGGGCGTCTTCGCCCGGCTCAAGCAGATCGCACTCGACTCTTACGACCGGATCGTCGGCCTCATCCTCGACCAGATCGCCGTGGACGGCTCCATCACCAAGGCTCCTGGAGGCGGCGAGGTCGCCGGACGCTCACCGGTCGACCGCGGCAAGCAGGGCTTGAAACGCTCGGGCATGACGGACGGATACGGCATTCCCCTGGGGCGTGTCCTGGCCGGAGCCAACCGCCACGACTCCCTCCTGCTCGCCCCGACCCTGGACCGCCTGCACGACCTGGGGCCGTTACCCGACGACATCACACTGCACCTGGACGCTGGCTACGACTCGGACAAGACCCGCACCCTGCTCAACGAACGCGGCCTCCTCGGCCGCATCGCACACAAAGGCGAGAAGGCACCCATCCAGGCCAGTCAACGTTGGCACGTCGAACGCACCCACGCCTGGCAGAACGCATTCCACCGGCTCGCCCGCTGCTACGAACGCCGTACCACCGTCATCGACGCATTCTTCGACCTTTCCGACACGATCATCACCGTCCGTAGCCTGATCCGCCGAGCCTGGACCACCCACCGCTGGGACGCACGCCCACACCGCCGCCCATGAGTACACGCCTATCTGCGCGACCTCTAAATCCGCCGGACAGACCGTAGCGTTGCGGCATGACCCTCAACAATGACGAGCGCGAGCTGCTGCGTCGGATCTCTGAGGCCGACAGTCCTGTCGAACCCTCCGACTACTTCCACAGCATCCATCCGCCGAACTTCCCCAAGTCAGCGACCGAGGACGACCCCCGCCGTGAGGCGTGGGTGGAGCTGCAGATGAACCTCTACCGCGCCTACATTCGGCTGCACGAGCTGGGCTTGATTCAAGTGGTGCACCCGGCGAACGGCGAGCGGGGTGATCTCGTGGTGGCCACGGAGGCCGGCCACGACGTACCCGTGTAGCCCGCGCCTGGGCGCTTATCAAGGTGGTCAGCGCGTTGCGGGGTGAGGTCATGCGGGCGTGAAGAAGGGTGGCTCTGCGGAGCTCGGTGCCCTTGTGGTGCTCTTCGCTATTCTCACGCCGTACGGTCCAGCCGCTGGGGCGCGGCTTCCGAAGGCGTGGTGGTGGTCAGCCCGGCCCGTTCAGCGGCGAGGTGTTGCAGGGGCCCGTGCCCGGGATGCGTCGCACCTGCTGCTAGGCGGCCGCTTTGGCGCGGAGTTCCTCTAGGCACTGTCCGGCGGATCATGTGACTGACGGACGGATGGCTCGTTGTTCTCGGCATGGGGTGGGGTGATCTGACGAATAGGGATCTGGCACCTGCCCATCGAGGCACGCCGGGACCCATCCAGACTGTGCTCGGCTTCATGGCCCCGGCCACCGCGACCTGGGTCCACGGCGCCTCCCGTATCGGTGACGTCCTCGCCCGCCGGCCCTGAACACCGGGTGGGGACCGCCGTCACCGTGATCATCCAGGGAGCACCGGGGAGGGTCAGTGAGCGGTGGTGATGCCCCAGCCGGGATCCAGGTCCTGTCGGTAGGCGCGGAGGGACGCTGCGGTGAATGTCATGACCGGAGCGTACGCCCGGCAGACGGCAGGAAACAGTCCCGGCTGGAGCTGGCGTCACCGGCGAGGAGGCCCGCACCGAGTGGGGCCTCCTGCCTCAGCTACGCGCCTCGCCCGAGGAAGGCGTCGAACTCGGAGCGGACGTGTTCCGGCCCGTAGAAGGCCGTCTGCTGGCGGACGAACGCCTCCACGCGGCTCTTGAGCTCGGCGAGCTCCTCCGGCAGGTCGAGGTGCGCGGGCTCGAAGGGCTCCTCCACGCCGACCACCGCGGGCAGGGGATCCTCGTCCGTCCCGACGTCGTGGGTCCGCACATCGGGGACAAGGGGCAAGACGACCATGCGGGAGCCCTCCTTCAGGTTGAGGCCGACCAGGGACGGGGCCCGGAGCAGCTCAGTGACCTTCTCGCGGAGGAAGAACGCGGCCGTGTCCGGCGGCGAGACGATGAACCCCCACTGCTCGTACAGGCGCGCCAGGCCGTCTTCCCATACGTAGCCGGTAAGGATGCGGCGGCCGCGTTGTCGTTCGGTATCCGCGGCTGCGCGGACGAGCTGGCGTCCGATGCCCTGCCCGCGGAAGGCGGGCGCCACGGCCATGAAGGCCAGGTGCGCGCATACGGCGTTGATCCGCGCGAACACGCGCTGTTGCATCCCCGCCTGCTGGGCGTACAGGTGCTGATGCTGTGCCAGTTCGGCCAGCTGGGCTCCGGGCGCCGATCCGTGGTTGCCGCCCGTCACCAGTGCAGCCCCGAGCAGCGTGCGCCGCCGCTCGAAGACGAGGAGGCGGCCCGCCTCCCGGAAGCGGGCGGTATCGACACCGTGGTCGAGCAGCTTGCAGTATCCCTCCAGTTGCTCTCGATCCTCGTCGTTGCGGACTACCTCCGCGAGCAGGTCCCGGATGGCTGATCCTTCGCCGGTCCGCGCCGGCCGCACGCCCGATGTCTCGCCTTTGCGCGGCTTGATTCGTCCCATGTGTACATCCCTGGTCTCGGCGGTTCGCGGCGTCAGGAGAAGCAGCTCACCGTTGCTGGTTAACTCCGCGCAGGGTGGACGCCGGCCGGTCGTTGTGCTGCGGATTCGTTCTTATTTCCCTCTTGATGTCCGGCGTCCCGGGGCTGGGTTGACGTCACGGTCAACGCCTGTGGGCCGTGGAGTCCTTGCGGGTGGATTCACCCTGCTGGACCGGTGAACGGGCCGTGGTGATCGTTGAGAGCGTCGTCAGAGTGATGGGACGGACGGCTCGATAGCGGGAGTGCAGCACGTGGTCTCTTTCGAAACGGTCACGCTCGACATGGCCACGCTGGATTTCCCCACCTCCGAGGAGATCGGGGAGCTGCGCGGCGGTTCCCTGACCGGGTGGGTCGAGTCCGGTGTTTCGGCCGTGGCCGCCTCCGTGGGCAAGCCCGTAGAGAGGGTGCGGTCCCGGCTGGTCAAGGCCGTGGACATCAAGCCGAAGCGGGTACCCGACGATGATGATCTCCGGGAGTGCCTCCGGGTGCTGCGTGTGTGGATCAACGACCCTGCGGCGTACGCTCCCCCCGCGCGGCGCCCGAAGGTGACTCGCCCCGAAGGTATCGGTCAGCTCCCGGTCCCCCGGACCATCAAAGCCGCCCACCTGCCGGTTTCCTGCGGGCTGTGCGGTGACCCGGTCAAGGCCGGGGAGCTGATCGGCCGGGCGAAGGACCCGAAGGGGCGGGAGTTCGTGGCGATGGGCTGGCTGTGCGCGCACTGCCTGTACCGGCGCCGAGAAGAGCCGCGGCGACGCGACGTGCTGCTGCGCTTGCACCATCACCTGTTCGCCGGCAGCGCCTTCGGCCTCAACGCGTACGAGTGCGGGGTCCTGCACACCTGGCTCACGGAGAACACCGCGCTGTCCGGAACACCTGCCTGGACCGCCGATCCGCTGGAGGCGACGCTCGCCCGTCTGCGCACCAGCGTCCAGGAGAACAAAGGCACTACCTGGATCGCCACCCCCACCGCGCACACGATCGCCACGGTGCTGACGAGCTCTTCCACCGCTTCACCCGCGGAGTCCGCTCTCCTGGGCGCCATCACGCAGCACATCGAGGAGTGGGCGACCAACCCGGCCGGTGTCGACCACCGCCGGTTCGGCACCGGCCCTCGCTACCGGGCCCAGGTCCTCAGGACGACTCCCCGCCCGACCCAGCTCTCAGCACGGGGCGGCCCGTTCGACCTCCATCAGACCCCAGCCGGCGCCGCCGAACCCGACACCACCTCACCCGAAGCAGAGGCAGAGGCGGCCGACCATGGCGTATGAGGTAGTCACCCGGCACTTCCGTACGGATGCCGAAGCACGGTGGAGCGTGTTCCTCGACGCCCTGGAGGTGCCGTACCTCTATGCTCCGCGCCGGTTCGTCACGGCGGCGGGCGAGGCCTTCGCCCCGTCGTTCTGGCTGCCGGAGGACCGGATCTGGCTGGTCCTCTCCTCTGACGGGCGACCCGGCTGGTGGGAGGCCTTCGTGCAGACGGTCGGAGCGGCCGGCCCCGGCAAGGAGGAGGGGCTGCTCCGGAACGCGACCGCCGTGCGGGAAGAATGGCACGGTTCGCCGCTCTTCGTGCCCACCTGCAAGCGTCCCGAGGCCGCGTACCACGGGTGTTCGCGGGCCGGCTCGGAAGATCTGGTCACCCCCGGCGGGGAGGTTCTCACCTGGCTGCGCTGCCAGGGCTGCGGCCGGTTCGTCTGCAGCGCGTACGGACAGGAGCCGCCCTGCGGCTGCCCCGAGGGCGCGGACGACGATCCCCGGCTGGACGAAGCAGCCCACTGGGCGACGCAGCAGGCAGTCGGCACCGCCGACGCCGCGCCCGGGACCGCGAGCGCCTCCTTCCACCTGAACATGATCACGCCCGTGGGAGCCCGGGCGGCTGAGCCCTGCGAGGACGGCTGCCGATCCCTGGGCAACGCCCTGCGGGACGAGCTGCCCGCGTGGGTCCACCACGACCTGGATCCGCGGCTCAACACCACGTGCGTCCAGTGCCCCCACCCGATCTGCGACGCATGCGGCAGCCGGCCGGCCACCGACGCCGGAGAGCGGTGCCTGCACTGCGCGCCCGTTCCCGCCCTGTCGAAGACCCGTGCACGACAGGTCCTCAATGACCTTGCCGGGCAGGCCGGCAGCGCCGCGGGTCTTCCCGCACGAGAGATCAACACCCTCCTGAACCGCGCGAGGCGGCTACGCAACCGTGCCCAGTTCACCCTGTACGACCTGGCCGAGGCCCTGACCCTCGCCGAGGCGTGGGCCGCCGACCCCGCGACGATTCCCCGCCCGGCCAGCGCCACCCCGTTGACCGAGGAGGAACTCGACGACCTGGAGGCGGACGCGCTGCGGCCGCTGCTGAACAGTCTGGCCGCCCGGCTGTCCGGAAAGACCCGGATGCCGATCGCCCACGTCCAGGTGAAGCTCAACGAGCTGATGGGAGTCCACCAGCGGGGCGAGGCCGACGGCGAGGCGCTCCGCGAGGCCGTCGGGCAGGCCCAGCTCTGGAACTCCGACCCCATGGCCCTGCGCATGTACGTGGAGGGTGTCGAAGGGGTCGAGCCCGACGACCTGCCCCCGGTGATGAGCACTCGGGTCCTCCGCACGAGGGTCACCTGCTCGTTGTGCACCGACACGATCGCGGCCGGGGAGACCGCCGGGCGACTGCACATTCCGCAGTCGTGGAAAGGCCCCCGGCTCGGCCCACTGTGCGGGCACTGCCTGCGCGACCGGCGGACCAAACCGCGCCCGGTCGACCTGGTTCTGCGCCTGTTCCACGGTGTCCTCGCCACCGGGTGGGCGCAGCTCAACGCCCGCGAGGCGGAGGGACTGCTGCAACTTCTGCCCCGCGAGGCGCCACCGGGTCTGGTGTCCGGGCTGGAGCCGGCGTACTGCGACGCTCTCGTGGTCCTTCACCGTGCCGTCGACTCCGGATCCGCGAAGGAACTGCTGTCCTTCCTGCACGCTCGGGCGGTGGCCGAGGTCCTGCACGCCGGGGCGCTCAGCGACACGGTGGCGCGGTCCGGCGAGGTCCTGGCTGCGGTGGTGCAGCACTTCGCCGAGTGGGACGACCCTGCGCTGCTGAACCCGGGCGGCTACCGGTTCCAGTACGAGTGGCGGGAGGACATGCTCCGCCAGACCCCTGGGCCGACTCTGCTGTCCCGCCGACCGCGGCGCGTTTTCGTGTAGAGGATCACCCGGGACTCACCCCCTGCCCGCTTCGTCCTCCGGTCCGACTGAACGATCGGGCCGGGCAGGATTCGTTCCGCGACTGCTCCACAGATCAGGAAGGCGAAGGTCCCGTGCCGTACAGCGGACGCATCAATGTCACTATCGGTGAAACTCAGCTGAAAGAGGTGGAGTACTTCGGGGAAGCAATTTACAGCCCGGTCCGGCGCGGCAAGACCGGTTGGGGGATGGCCATCGAGGTTCCCGCAGTCATTGAAATGATCCGCCTTGTAGACGAGGGGAAGACATCTGCAGATCGGCTGGTGCGGCTTCTGGAAAGCGTGGCCGAGAACATCCGCACGGATTACGGAGAGGATGAGGAAGGCGAAACCCCTTGGGGTGCGGACTGCCCATCCGAAGGTTGCACCGTGTGTGACGGAGCGAAGGAGGAATTCGCCGCGCTCGCCGCACGGACCCACGTGGAACGGCAACGGTTCCAGGACCCGGACAACTACCCGTATGTCCGCGGCAAGCACACCCTGCACAGGGCGGCGTGCTCCGAAGCGCAGCGGGGAATCGGCTCTCGAAGCCCCGACTGGACGCGAAACGAGGCACAGGACCTGCGGTCCTTCGCTCACGAGCACGTGACCAACTCCGGCTGGGCAACCCACATGACGATGCTCACTCCCGAGGACGTGGCGCAGTGGATCGCCACTCGTACCGGGCCACGCGGCGGCGCGCAGTACAAGCTGTGCAAGATCTGCCGCCCTTCGATTCCGCAGGCGAGAACCTGATCCCGCTACAACCCGTACTCGCCGAAGTCCCACATGTCGCGGTCGTTGAGGAAGATGGCCCCGACAGCAAAGGCTTCCCGTACGATGTCGAATCCCTCGGCGGCATGGTCGACAGGGGGCAGCGCTCTCATCTCCGCGACCTCGCGGGCCGCCTCCACGCTGAGCACGTTCTGATTCTCTGCCAGCGTCAGAATGACGTCAGACGTCATCACGATCACCCTGCTGAGCATTTCGGCGGTCTCGACCCTCGGCCCGGTGAACGGATCGTCCATCAGGAACTCGTCCCGGCGGATACCGCGTTCCAGCTTGAACTCCGGGATCGTCAAGGGCCGCTCGTACTCTTCCTGCAGCCACTCGGCACCGTCCTCCCCGAACTCGTCGAAAAGGACGGAGGCAGGACACACTTTCCCGTAGTCCGGGTGCCTCGGTCGCGGCTCACGTCGGGGAGCCGCGAGCCGGCGATGCACTTCCCTCCGTGGGCCACGGTCCCGTGCGCGCCGCTTCCGGGCCCTCGGCACCCTGCCGCTCCGCGACTTCGGCACGTTGCCCCCTATCCGAATCACCCGAATTACGGTGATAACGACGTGCTGCACCAAAGGTTGCCGGGCCCGAACTTTGGGGTGAGCCCTCGGTTCCCCAGCGGGCCCGCCGCAGCCGGCGTGACCACCGCCGTGGAGCTGCACCCACACGGCACAACGTCCTCCTCGTCGAGACCAACGCTTGCCCACCACCCGTCTGTCCCAGCGCACTAGTCGAGGAGGTTGCGCGGGCAGTGCGAGGCTCACATCTCGCCTGCGGACTGCTGGAGTGGGCACGAATGGCGGTAGCAACGAAGGGTGCGGCTGAGCTTGGTTGATGGATATGAGCTCCTGCGGATGCGATTTTGGCATCTCTACTGGTCCGGGCCTTATGGCCGCCTCACACCTGCGTCTGCACCAGAGCGGCGGCAAGAGAGGGAGTCGCAAGCGTCCCGACACGCTGCGGATTCTCGTGATGATCTGTACCGACCTCGAAGGCGACAAGCCGATCCAACTCGACTTCACCGAAAAGGCGATGGAAATCGAGGTGAGCGTCGAGCAGTTGCGCGCCGAGGTGGACTGGTTCGTCGAGCACGAATTCCTGGCGCTCGACGGAAATGTCGACGGGGTAGCGCGCGTCTGGGTGAATCCCTCAGTCGGGTTCTTTCCAGGCACGGATCCACGGGTAGCGGCGGCCCGGCACAGGTTCCCGTACATCCAACCCGCCGAGGGCGGGATGAGCGCCGAGGAGCCTGTCGTCGTCCACCCGTACGAGCCCGAGCTCTGGGAGGCGGTCTACAACGCCCAGCGGGATCTCTTCGAGAATCCACCAGTGTTCAACCTTTGCCCAGCACACGCCGGGTAGCCGGCAGGCCAGCCGCCGATCTGGCTAAAGGCTGTCCCGGAATCCAGTGCCGGGCTGGGGCGCCGTTACCCCGGAGCGGGAGGTGGCGGCTACTGACCTGACGCTTGCGTCGGGCGCCCGCCCCGGGAAGAGTTCCGTCCTGCGGACGTCGTTCGGGGCGGGGCGTGGGAGCAGGGGTGAGAGATGTGTGTGATGGACGCGGCGGTCAAAGAGGCTGCCGTTGCCCGGTTCCTCCGCGAGTATCCGCAGATGGAGCAGGCTGCAGGCGACCACCCCGCGCTGCTGGGCTGCGCTGACGTCGGTTGGTCGCAGATTCCCGGGTGCCCTGCCGGGGTCCCGGTCCTGCTCCGCGGTCTCCTGGATGAGGTAGCCGGCCCTGCGGCTCTGCCCGTGCTGGAGAACGTCCTGATGAACAGTGTCTTTCACGTGAGCGCCGTGATGCCGGCCGTCCTGCCCTTCCTGATTCGCCTGGCAGCCGTCCCTGACATCGCGGTGCGGTCCGGATTGGTCGACTTCCTGGTCGTCGCCGCGGATCTGTCTTCGTCCGTCGATGCCGACGATGAACTCCAGGTGCTGCTGTTCGGCAAGGACTCCGATCACCCGGAACGCGAGTGGTGCAGGGCCGCCTTCGCCGCACACGCTTCCGCCCTGCGCGCATTGCTGGAGGACGGGGCCCTTCGGGACGGACTGATCAGCGTGGATGACCGCGAGTGCCTGCTCAGGGCTGTGGAACCGCAGCGACGTCCTTCCTGACTGCCCGCAGCAAGCGGCGGGCGGCGTCGAAGCCGTGGCGCTCGGCCCACCGCTCGATGAGTTCCTGGCGCTCGGCGGCCGCCGGGTCCAGGGCCGGGGGATGTGTGTTCACCGTGTCCTCCGTCCCCGGTGGAAGCCCTGTCGGTGGGCCTGGTGGCGGGCGCCGCGCAGTCGGCGGCCCTCGCGGTGGTGGTGGTCGGCCAGTTCGGCCAGGGCCTCGCGGGCGGCGGCGGCGGCCGTCGCCCCCTCGGGACCTGCGGCCTCGGCCAGTTCGTCCAGGGCGCGGCGCAGTTGCTCCAGGCGCCCGCCGTCGTCCGCCGACGGGGGCTGGGACGGGGGCAGGTAGGTGCAGTGGGTGCGCAGCCAGGCGTGGGTGACGGTGCGGGCGGTGGAGGGGGAGGGCCACTCCATGCCCTCGTCGTCCACGCGTACGCGGACGACCTCGACGCCGACCGCTGTGGCCGGGTCGGTGGACGCCTCGGGCGGGTCGTACCGGTTCGTACGCAGGAGGGAACGGCTCTCGCACTCACGCCAGATCTGGTGCAGGCCGACCGGCACGACGGTGTCGATGCCGGGCAGGCCGTCCTGACCGTCCGGCTGGTAGTTGTTGCTCACGAGTGGGTGCCCTCCTCTGGTTGTCGCGGACGATTCAGCCCCCGGCCGACCGGTTCCTCTGTTCCCGCTTCTGCTGTCTCATCCCTCGGCGGTGGTGTGCGAGATGCCGCCATCGCTCGCGTCGCCGGTGCGCTGCTCCACGAACTCAGCGTGCTCGGCGCAGCTGTAGCGCAGGCGGAGCCAGCGAGGGAGGTGGTCGGGGTGGTCGGCGAAGCGCTGAGCGATCTCCACGAGCCGGTTCCACTCGGTCGGCAGACTCTGGCGAAGGGTCTGCACGAGCCCCACCCGGTCGATGTTCCCCTCGGTGAGCTCGACCTCCCAGGAGACCAGGGCGTTGTCGAGATCGCGGCAGTCGGCGTCGATGGTCCGGGCGAGCTGCTCGGCGACCCAGCGGGCCTCGGTTCCCTCCGGCTGCGCCCGGGCGATCTCGCCGAGGCGCGCGGCGAGGAAGTCCTGCAGCGGCCCGACGTCGGCGGGACGGAGGTCGTCGGCGAACTCCAGGATCGCTGCCGGGGCGAGGAAGGCAGCGCGGCCGGGGGTGACGTAACGGGTCATCGGGTTCCTTCCGAGGAGGTGTTCGCCGACGCCGCTTCGGCCGAGGCGGCAAGCAGTTCGGCGTACTGACGGTTGGTGGTAACGCTGCTGCGGGCTCGTTCGGCGCTGTTGCGGTGCTCGTCGCCAAGTTCCGGCTCGGCGCCGGTCAGCTCCTCGTACAGGGCGGCGATCTCCTCGTTGAGCGCGGCCAGCCGGTGCAGCGCTCCTGCCCGTGCCCCCGGGCGGGCACCAGCGTCGTTGAGCGGTGACAGCTAACGATTCGTTCGGCCGTCTCGATGACGACGACTACCCCGCCTACACCATGGGCCGGGCCGCCGAGATGCTCGGCACCACCCACGGCTTCCTCCGGGCGATCGGCGAAGCCCGCCTCATCACCCCCCTGCGCTCCGAGGGCGGCCACCGCCGCTACTCCCGCTACCAGCTGCGCATCGCCGCCCGCGCCCGTGAGCTCGTCGACCAGGGCACCCCCATCGAGGCCGCCTGCCGCATCGTCATCCTCGAGGACCAGCTCGAAGAAGCCCAGCGCATCAACGCGGAACACCACCGCACGACCGGCCGGCCAGCCTGACGGCTCGCGCCTGGTCCTGCTCGATGTCGCCGCTGACGAAGAAGCTGGCCGTGATCCGGCCGGAGTACATCGGCGTTGCTTTCGGCCCTGCCCGACTGCAGAGCCTTGTTCGACGGGACCGCCGGAGTGAACCCGGCACACGGGGCGGTGCGCCGCCCGGGCCGGAGACCCCGACCCGGTGAAAGGTCTGGTTTCAATGGCGCTTTGATCCGGCGCAGCTTGGCGCCGCAAGGGGGAGTTCCCGGGCTTCCGCCGTCACGCCGCCCGCCCGGGAGCTCCACCCACCTCCCCCGGCCGGACACCCCGGCACTTCGCGTAAGCGCACGGGCGCGTACGGGCGACGTGCTCGCTGAGGCGAACGGCGGATCGAAACCGACGGCTCACGCCGCTTCGTGGCCCAGATGCCGGGGTCACAGTCGTGAACTGGTGGTGCGGGGCAGGATGCCGGTCAGGCAGCACCAGGCGGTGTGATCACGACGTTGATCCGCGCTTCAGGCGTCGTGCGGTGAGGTAGCCGCCTGCCACGGCGGCTCCGGGCCCTCGGGTGGTCGCGGGGACCCGGCGGCTCACCTCCGCTCGCACGGAGAGCACACGCACACGGTGAAGCCCAGTTCACGAACCGCCGGTCCCCGCGGGCGCGGGGAGCAGGTCCACGTACGCCTTTCCGTACGGCTCGTCGAGGGACCATCCCCGCGGGCGCGGGGAGCAGTGAGGTCCCGGCGGGGCTTTGGCGTGGGCTCAGGGACCATCCCCGCGGGCGCGGGGAGCAGCGTGCGACCGGCCCGGCTGCTCGTGCGGCGGCGGGACCATCCCCGCGGGCGCGGGGAGCAGTGGAGCTTGACGTAGGCGCGGAGGGTGAGGTCGGGACCATCCCCGCGGGCGCGGGGAGCAGGTACCGGCCTCGGAGTCGCGCACCCAGCCGTTGGGACCATCCCCGCGGGCGCGGGGAGCAGCGTCCGAGGCCGAGACGAAATACCAGGACGCGGGGACCATCCCCGCGGGCGCGGGGAGCAGGGCAGCAAGCCGCCCAACGTCGTCCCCCCGTACGGACCATCCCCGCGGGCGCGGGGAGCAGTACCTGGAGCGTGCCTTCAGCGAGGCTGAGCAGGGACCATCCCCGCGGGCGCGGGGAGCAGCTGCTGGCAGCCAACGCCGAGTACAGGCGTGCGGGACCATCCCCGCGGGCGCGGGGAGCAGATTTCCTGCTCCCGGCGGGGGGTAAGGCTGCGGGGACCATCCCCGCGGGCGCGGGGAGCAGGTACTGGGAGTCGACGCTGTCCGCACCGGCCCGGGACCATCCCCGCGGGCGCGGGGAGCAGCTGGAGGGCCTGTCGAACCTTGCCCCCGGAGACGGGACCATCCCCGCGGGCGCGGGGAGCAGCCGGTCCCCGCGTTGATGGCCCACCCGGGACGGGGACCATCCCCGCGGGCGCGGGGAGCAGGACCCGGCGGCGAGCTTCGCTGTGGTGATGGTGGGACCATCCCCGCGGGCGCGGGGAGCAGTCGTTGAGGCGCTGGGCGATCGTGCCGAACTGGGGACCATCCCCGCGGGCGCGGGGAGCAGTCCAGGATCCGCAGGACGGACGGCCCGCCAAGGGGACCATCCCCGCGGGCGCGGGGAGCAGATCGGCCACAGCTGCACGATCTCCCCGGCCCCGGGACCATCCCCGCGGGCGCGGGGAGCAGGTCTCACCGCACGGGCCGCCGCCTGGGTGCGCGGGACCATCCCCGCGGGCGCGGGGAGCAGCTTGCGGGCGTTCATCGGTTGGCCTCCCAGGCGGGACCATCCCCGCGGGCGCGGGGAGCAGAGCCCAGCGTCCTCGTCGTCCTGGTCGTCGTCGGGACCATCCCCGCGGGCGCGGGGAGCAGGAGATACGGGCGTCCTGGTCCGACAGCGCGTCGGGACCATCCCCGCGGGCGCGGGGAGCAGGTCCGATTCGGCGTTTGTGCAGGTCAGACCCCGGGACCATCCCCGCGGGCGCGGGGAGCAGGGGCTACTACAGCCTGGACCAGGTGGCTCACCGGGACCATCCCCGCGGGCGCGGGGAGCAGGAAAGTGGTCCGCCCCGATCCTGCCGCTCGTCGGGACCATCCCCGCGGGCGCGGGGAGCAGTTCTCGGCGGCCCGCTTCTGCTGCGACGCCTGGGGACCATCCCCGCGGGCGCGGGGAGCAGACGATCGCGAACCCTCGCCGTGACCGGCAGATGGGACCATCCCCGCGGGCGCGGGGAGCAGGAGTGGAACCGTCCTGACGACAGCCTCCACTGGGGACCATCCCCGCGGGCGCGGGGAGCAGGGAGGCGTGCGCGAGTTGGAGACGCATGGCCAGGGACCATCCCCGCGGGCGCGGGGAGCAGTCTCACGTTCCCTCACGTTTCGTGGCGTTGCCGGGACCATCCCCGCGGGCGCGGGGAGCAGAGCCTCATCGCCGAGTACGCCGACGACATCGCGGGACCATCCCCGCGGGCGCGGGGAGCAGACACCGCAGCCCAGCAGCTCGCCGCCTCCGCCGGGACCATCCCCGCGGGCGCGGGGAGCAGACTTCGCCTCCCAGCGCCCGGATGCCGAGTCTGGGACCATCCCCGCGGGCGCGGGGAGCAGGCCCCGCAGTATCACGCGTGCCCGTCACCGCGGGGACCATCCCCGCGGGCGCGGGGAGCAGATCTCGCAGGGGGAGCACGAGAAGTACGCCCGGGGACCATCCCCGCGGGCGCGGGGAGCAGCCCGCGCCGCCGCCCTGCGGGCCCATGGTCTGGGGACCATCCCCGCGGGCGCGGGGAGCAGCGCCCGCGCCCGACGCCACGGAGGCCGACCGCGGGACCATCCCCGCGGGCGCGGGGAGCAGCCGCCGGAAGGCGGACATGAAGCGCCGCGGGATGGACCATCCCCGCGGGCGCGGGGAGCAGCACACGTCGGCGCGGGCCGCCAGCTCCACCCTGGGACCATCCCCGCGGGCGCGGGGAGCAGGAGCTTCCGGTCCAGCGGCAGGCCGGGGTGGAGGGACCATCCCCGCGGGCGCGGGGAGCAGGGCTCCCACCCATGCGACGCGGCCATCACCCAGGGACCATCCCCGCGGGCGCGGGGAGCAGAGGTCTCCTCGCTGCTCGGCTGCCTGAACCCAGGGACCATCCCCGCGGGCGCGGGGAGCAGACTTCCTGACCTGCAGCGTTACAGCGGGAAAGCGTGATTCTCGAGCACTTTCACCGAATCCGACATATCGACCATCAGCTTTCTCCTGCCGTGACTACAAGGCTCTCCCCAGCACCCGGCGAACAGTTCTGGTCCCGCCAGGTAATCGCGCCTCTACGATGGGTACCCGCGCCGATCCTGGGAGCACTCGTGCTGGATCACACCCCGGACTACCCGCCGAAGACTCCACCACCGCCGAAGCGACCTGTACAGCCGCCGCGTCCTGAAACGAGCCTGGAAGGAACGGCGCGGGCTCGGATGCTGGTACGGAACCGGCGGTCGGCGAACTGGTCGCTCGAGGCAGCTGCCTGGTCGCCGAAGAAGGCCTGCACCAATGTCGTGCGCCAGCTGCACGATTGGGGATACCGAGAGGCCGACCAAGCTGCGGAGGATCTGACGGAGGCGTTGGTGCGGGCCGCGGTCGCCGATGGCGGCCGGCGGGTGTCCCTGCACCTCGCGGACCAGAACCGGCAGGCGCTGATCGTCGCCCTGTCCCACCGGCCAGGT
Source organism: Streptomyces sp. rh34 (assembly GCF_002551245.1). Lineage (GTDB taxonomy): Bacteria > Actinomycetota > Actinomycetes > Streptomycetales > Streptomycetaceae > Streptomyces. The sequence continues at coordinate 52,594 of NZ_NTGZ01000003.1, read as the reverse complement.
CTCGCGGTCGCGGACACCGCCGTCCTGGCGGAACTGACCAGCCTGGGCGCGATCTCGTGCGGAACGGACACCGCAGAAGACGGCCGCAGAATGTGGGCCGTACTCGACCTGTAGAACGCGGGAATCCATCAGGCTCTACTCCCTAGTGCGGTCCGTGAGCGGGCCTGCGCGACGCAGGCCGAGGGCACGCGGGGGCAGGGCGTTTCGTACTCGGGCTGGGTCGGGTGGGCCCATCCCTGCACGCGCGGGGAGCAAGGACCAGGCCGAAGGCAGGTAAACCCGGCGGGAGGACCATCCCGCACGCGCCGGGAGCAGTCGGTCCGTACAACCATCCGGGATTGCAGACGGGCCATCCCCGCGGGCGCGGGGAGCAGCTGTCCGGCACCGGCGACGCCGGCCGCGTGCAGGGACCATCCCCGGGCGCGGGGAGCAGAGCTTGGGAAGAACCTCGGTGGAGGCGGTGGTGGGACCATCCCTGCGGGCGCGGGGAGCAGAAGCACCGGCATTTCTTCGGAGATCTCCAGCAGGGATCATCCCCGCGGGTGCGGGGAGCAGTCGCCGCAGGAAGTGGCTCAGTACCTGGCGAAGGGACCATCCCCGCGGGCGCGGGGAGCAGACGACGCAGGTCAGAAATTTCTGACCCCCGGCGGGACCATCCCCGCGGGTGCGGGGAGCAGCTGGTCATCTTGTCGATGTTCGGCGGGGTCGACGGACCATCCCCGCAGCCTTCCTGACCTGCAGCGTTACAGCGGGAGGGTCGAGATCTCACACACTTTCATCGATTCCGACATATTGGTCATTTCGCCATCTTCCTGTTGCCTGTTGTGCTGGGTCGCGGATTACGTCGGGCGGATTTTACGGCGAGTTGTCGGTCGACGTGATGTTGTCGATCGAAAAGCATCAGATTTTCTGATCAGGGCGTGTTGTTCAGTTGCTTGCCTGTATTCATCTGACATGGCTGATGAGGGTGGGGCCTGTTCGGGCCTTGGGGGGCGGCTCCAGGGTGCTGTTCGGCGAGTGTGGGCGAAGCACGACCGGGATACGGAGGGTTGGCTGCCGTTGTGGCGGCACATGGAGGACAGCGCCGCTGTGGCGGCGCTGTTGTGGGACGAGTGGCTCCCTGAGCAGGTTCGGGATGTGATCGCGGGGCCGTTGCCCGGCGGGGTGGAGGATGCCCGGCAGCTGGTGGTGTGGCTGGCTGGGGTGCATGACATCGGGAAGGCGACGCCGGCTTTCGCGTGTCAGGTCGATCAGCTCGCCGACCGGATGCGGAATGCAGGTCTGGATATGCGGACGCAGGGGCAGTTCGGGCCGGACCGGAAGGTCGCTCCGCATGGTCTGGCCGGGCAGTTGCTGCTGGAGGAGTGGCTGGAGGAGCGGCACGGCTGGTCCGGGAGGCAGTCGGGGCAGTTCGCGGTCGTGGTGGGTGGTCACCATGGTGTGCCGCCGGAGCACGGGCAGATCAAGGCGCTGTACGACCGGCCGCATCTGCTGCGTACGCCGGGCCCCAGCCAGACGGTCTGGCGGCGGGTCCAGGACGAGCTCCTCGACGGGTGCGCGGACGTGTTCGGTGTCCGGGAGCGGCTCGGTGTGTGGCGTTCGGTGCGGCTGCCGCAGCCGGTGCAGGTGCTGCTGAGCGCGGTCGTGATCGTTTCGGACTGGATCGCGAGTAACCCGGAGCTGTTTCCGTACTTTCCGCAGGAGACGCCGCGTTCCGGTGAGGAGCGAGTTGCGGCCGCCTGGCGCGGGCTGCGTCTGCCGCCGCGGTGGGAGCCGCGGCCTGCTGCGGTGGATGCGGGGGAGTTGTTCGCTGCCCGGTTCGATCTTCCTGCCGGGGCGGTGGTGCGGCCGGTGCAGGAGGTCGCGGTGCGGTTGGCGCATGCGGTGCAGAAGCCCGGGCTGATGGTGATCGAGGCGCCGATGGGGGAGGGGAAGACCGAGGCCGCGCTGGCGGTGGCGGAGATCTTCGCCGCGCGTACCGGAGCTGGCGGGGTCCTTTTCGCGCTGCCGACGATGGCGACGGGCAACGCCATGTTCCCGCGGCTGCTTGACTGGCTGGAGCGGCTGCCGGTCCGGGGCGGGACCCCGTTGTCGGTGCTGCTGGCGCATTCGAAGGCCGCGCTGAACGACGACTTCGCCGAGTTGATGCACAACAGCCGTCAGCCGATCGTGGCGGTGGATGTCGACGAGGACGTTCCGCGGTGGCGTCCCTCGGATGTGGGTCGGACGGCGCCGGCCGTGTTGGTGGCGCACGCGTGGCTGCGCGGGCGGAAGAAGGCGCTGTTGTCCTCGTTCGTGGCGGGCACGGTGGACCAGTTGCTGTTCGCCGGGCTCAAGAGCCGTCACCTGGCGCTGCGTCATCTTGCGGTGGCGGGCAAGGTCGTCGTGATCGATGAGGCGCACGCGTACGACACGTATATGAGTGTCTATCTGGACCGGGTGCTGGAGTGGCTGGGCGCGTACGGGGTTCCGGTGGTGGTGCTGTCGGCGACCCTGCCGGCCCGTCGGCGCCGTGAGCTGGCGGTCGCCTACGCGGGTGCCGGTCCGGAGGCGGAGGGTTTCGGCGAGGTGGAGGATGCCTCGGGCTACCCGCTGGTGACCTGCGTGGCGCCCGGCCTGGCTCCGGTCGTCGAGGATCCGGCGGTGTCGGGGCGGGGTGGCCAGGTGCTGCTGGAGCCGTTGGAGGATGGGCTGGACGTGCTCGTGGAGCGGCTCGGTGCGGAACTCGTCGACGGCGGATGTGTGCTGGTCGTCCGCAACACGGTGCAGCGGGTCCTGGATACGGCGAAGGCGCTGCGCGAGCGGTTCGGCGAGGAACTGGTGACGGTCGCGCATTCCCGGTTCGTCGATGTGGACCGTGCGATGAAGGATGCCGGTCTGCTTGACCGGTTCGGACCTCCCGGCAGGTCGGGGGCCGGGCGGCCGGTGGGGCCGCACATCGTGGTGGCGAGCCAGGTGGCCGAGCAGTCCCTGGACGTGGATTTCGATCTCCTGGTCAGCGATCTGTGTCCTGTTGACCTGCTGCTGCAGCGGGTGGGGCGCCTGCACCGCCATCAGCGGGGCGATGGTCAGGCACACCGGCCGGCGGGGATGCGGGTGGCGCGGTGTCTGGTGACAGGGGTGGACTGGTCCGGTCCGGTTCCGGCTGCGGTGCGGGGTTCCGTCGCGGTGTACGGCCGGTACAGCCTGCTTCGGTCGCTGGCCGTGCTCCGCCCGCATTTGGAGAAGGGCGGCCGTGCGGTGTGCCTGCCGCAGGACATCAGCGTGCTGGTGCAGGCGGCGTACGCGCAGCAGGCATACGTACCCGGCGGGTGGGAGGAGGAGTGGGAGCGGGCTCTGGTGCGGCACGAGAAGCACCGGGCGGACCAGGCGGAGCGGGCCGGCCGGTTCCGGCTCGATGCGGCGGGGCGGGCGGGGCGGCCGCTGATCGGCTGGGTGTCCGGGGGTGCCGGGGATGCGGACGATACGCGGGCCGGCCGAGCTCAGGTCCGTGACAGCCAGGAGACGCTGGAAGTCGTCGTCGTGCAGCGGCTGGCGGATGGGCGGCTGGTCACGTTGCCGTGGCTGGCCGAGGACGGCCGCGGGCGGGTGCGCGGCGGCCTGGATCTGCCGGTGGACCGGTGTCCGTCTCCTGCGGCGGCGCGGGCTGCGGCGAGCAGTGGTCTTCGGCTCCCGGTGCAGTTTTCGGCGCCCGAGGTGATGGACCGGGCGATCGGCGAGCTGGAGGAGTTCTTCGTGCCGGCGTGGCAGGCGAAGGACAGTCCTTGGCTGGCCGGGCAGCTGATTCTCGTTCTGGACGCCGATTGTCAGACCCAACTGGCAGGCTTTGCCCTCCGATACAGCGAAAGTGATGGACTTGAGGTGACCCGTGGCTGAATCACCGCCGGGACAGTTGGCCGGCAGCGGCCCGTTATCGTTCGATCTGACCGGCCGTCCGTGGATCGGGGTCCTGCGCTGCGACGGTGTGCAGGAGGAGATGTCGCTGCGCACGGTGTTCGCCGAGGCGGGGCGGGTGCGGCGGCTGGTGGGGGATCTGCCCACGCAGGAGTTTGCTCTGCTGCGGTTACTTCTCGCGGTCGCGCACGACGCCCTGGACGGACCCCGCGACATCGATCACTGGGCGGATCTGTGGGACGACGAAGGGTGCTTCGCCCCTGTTGACGCCTACCTGGCCGAGCACCGGGGCCGGCTGGACCTGCTGGACGCCCAGGCCCCGTTCTTCCAGGTCTCCGGTCTGCAGACAGGTAAGGGCGAGGTGGCTTCCCTCAACCGAATCGTCGCGGATGTTCCGAACGGGGACCCGTTCTTCACCTCGCGGATGCCCGGGGTGGAGCGTCTCGGATTCGCCGAAGCCGCCCGGTGGGTCGTGCATGCTCACGCGTTCGACACCTCCGGCATCAAGAGCGGGGTCGAAGGCGACGCCCGGGTCAAGGGCGCCAAGGTCTACCCGCTCGGTGTGGGCTGGGCCGGCGCCCTGGGCGGTGTGTTCGCCGAGGGGAGCACGCTGCGCGAGACGCTGCTGCTGAACCTGGTCGCCGCGGACACGGGCGGGATCCGTTTCGATTCCGGTGACCGTCCCGCGTGGCGGCGGAACCCCGACGGGCCCGGTGTGCTGGACGGGCGGCAGCCGAGCGGAGTGCGCGACCTGTACACGTGGCCGACGCGCCGGCTGCGGCTGCACTTCGACGAGAGCGGGGTTCACGGCGTCGTCCTCGGCTACGGGGACCCGCTGGGCGCCCACAACATGCACACCCGCGAGCCGATGACTGCCTGGCGGCGGAGCCCGGCGCAGGAGAAGAAGCGCGGCGAGCCGGTGGTGTATCTGCCCCGGGACCACGATCCTTCGCGGGCCGCGTGGCGTGGGCTCGCCTCGCTGATCACCGGGCGCACCGAATCCTCGCAGGGAGCGGAGGCGGCGCCGTTCCTGAGGCCTGGGGTCCTGGAGTGGGTGTCGCGGCTGGCCACCGAGGGTGTGCTGGAGCGCAGTTTCCTGATCCGCGCGCGGGTGATCGGCGCGGTGTACGGGACGCAGCAGTCCGTGATCGACGAGATCGTCGACGACCGCCTGTCCATGGGCGTGGTGCTGCTCCACGAGCGGGACCGGGCGTACGGGACGCAGGCCATCGATGCGGTTTCCGACGCGGAGGGTGCGGTCACCGCTCTGGGTGACCTGGCCACTGATCTGGCCCGCGCGGCCGGCGCGGAGTCCGACGGGCCCCGTGGCACGGCCCGCGACCAGGGCTTCGGAGCCCTGGACGGCCCCTACCGTGCATGGCTGTCAGACCTTGCCGAAGCCCAGGACCCATACCTGGCACGGGAGGGGTGGAAGCGGGACGTCCGCCGCATCGTCGAGCAGCTGGGCCGCCAGCTCCTCGAGACGGCCGGGGAGGCCGCGTGGGCCGGGCGGACCGTGCCCGCCAAGCAGGGCACCCAGTGGCTCAACTCCGGCCTCGCCGACGCCTGGTTCCGAGCCCGCCTCACCAAGGTCCTCGGCACCCCCCAGGCCGCGACCCCGACGGCCGGCAAGACCGCGCCCTCCGACGACCTCCTTCCGAAGGTGACTGCATGACCACCGCTATCCCGCTGACCGCCCGGCAACGGGTACGGGAAACCACCGACGCCCTGATCCGCCCTCTGCAGCGCGACCTGCTCGGGGACCGGCCACAGGCCGTCGCCGCCCTGGCCCGCCTGCGCCGTGGCGCGGGCAAGGACACCTCCCAGGTCCCGGACCTGTGGGGCCTGGTCGACATCGGCCCTCTCCACGACCGGCCCCAAGACGGCGGCCGGCCCCTCACCGAAGGCGAACTCGTCCACGCCGAGGACGCGGTGCACACCGCACTGACCCTGTGGGCCCTGCATCAGCAGTCCCGCGGACACGGCATGCACCAGAGCGGCCACCACCCCACCCACCACGGACTCGGAGCAGCAGTACGTCAGCTGATGCCGCCCGGCGAGATCGCCGAGCCTGTCCGTAAACGCCTGGTGAGGGCCGGTACCGCCCCCGACCTGCCGCACCTGGCTCAACGGCTGCGCGACATCGTGCTTCTGCTGCGCCAGCAGGACATCCCCCTGGACTACGGGCTCCTCGCGGCACAGCTGTACCAATGGCAGGCCCCCGGCGGCCGGGACACGGTCCGCCGAGCATGGGGCCGCTCCTTCCACGCCCACCGCACCGCGCAGAACACCTCCACGACCGGTATTCCGGCGCCCGCGGCTGCCCCGGACAACGACCTCACTGCTGACAAGGACGCCTCGTGACGACCCGTATCTACCTTGACGTGCACGCCCTGCAGACCGTGCCTCCCAGCAACCTGAACCGCGACGACACCGGGGCTCCGAAGTCCGCCGTCTACGGCGGGGTCCCCCGCGCCCGGGTCTCCAGCCAGGCGTGGAAGAGGGCCACGCGCGCCTACTTCAGCGACGAGCACCTGCTGGAGCCGAACGAGCTCGGCGTGCGGACGAAGAAGGTCGCCGAGGTCCTCGCCGAACGCATCAGCGCCCTCGACCCCGCCATCGAGCGGGCCGAGGCCCTGCAGACCGCGGCCGTGGTGATCGAGACCGCCACCGGTTCGAAGATCGAGGTCCCCAAGCGGAACGCGGACGCCGCGAAGGAAGGCGAGGAGCAGCCGGCCCCGCAGTCGAAGTACCTGATGTTCCTCAGCGCGCGCCAGCTCGACAGCCTGGCCGCACTCGCCGTCGAAGGCTCACCGGACATCAAGGGATACCTCAAGGACAAGGCGAACAAGGCCCGGGCCAAGGAGATCGCCGACACCCGGCACTCCGTCGACATCGCCCTGTTCGGACGGATGGTCGCCGACTCCGCCGACATCAACGTCGACGCCGCCGTCCAGGTCGCCCACGCGATCAGCGTCCACCGGGTCGAGAACGAGTCCGACTACTACACCGCCGTCGACGACCGGAACACGGACGCCGAGCCCGGCGCCGGAATGATCGGAACGGTCGACTTCAACTCCGCCACCCTCTACCGCTACGCCGCACTCGGCGTCCACCAGCTCACCGACAACCTCGGCCAAGGGCTGCGTGAGGACGAGCCCCTCACCACCCCGGTGCGCCGCGCCGTGGAGGCGTTCGTCCACGGCTTCGTCGCTTCCCTGCCCACCGGGAAGATCAACACGTTCGGGCACCACACGCTGCCCGACGCGGTCATCGTGAAACTCCGCACCACCCGCCCGGTCAGCTTCGTCGCCGCGTTCGAGGAACCCGTACGAGCAGACCACCGGAGCGGCCACGTCAAGGAGGCTTCCGCCCGCCTGGCCGAGTACATCCCCGACATCGAACGCGCTTACGGAGACGAGGAATCCACCCTCACCTGGGTCCTGCGTGTCGGCCCGAACACGGAAAAGCTCACCGGGATCGGTGAGGAGGCCACCAACCTGACCTCCCTCGTCTCCCACGTCGGCCAGGCCGTCGCCGACCACCTGGACAAGCCCGCATGAGCGTCCTCACCCTGCTGCTGGCCGGCCCCCTGCAATCCTGGGGGGCCTCCGCCCGTTTCACCCGGCGCACCACCGAAGCAGCCCCCACCAAAAGCGGGGTCCTCGGCATCCTCGCCGCAGCCCAGGGCATCCAGCGCGGCGACGACGACCGCGTCGCCGAACTCGCAGCCCTGCGCTTCGGCGTCCGGATCGACCAGCCCGGCACCCGCGTCCGCGACTTCCAGACCGCCCACCACCGCGTCACCGAGAAATCGATGCCGCTCTCCGAACGGTTCTACCTCGCCGACGCCGTCTTCACCGCAGCCGTCGAAGGCGACCACACCCTCCTGACCGCCCTCCACAACGCCCTGCGCAACCCCGTCTACCCGCCGTTCCTGGGACGCCGCTCCTGCCTGCCCGCCCGCCCGGTCGAGCTCGCTGTCCACGACAGCACCCTGCCCCACGCCCTGGGCGAAGAGCCCTGGCACGCCGCCGGCTGGTACCAGAAACTCCACCGCACCACCCTCACCGTCCCCCTCGTGATCCTCCGCGACGCCGACCCAGGCGACCACAACGGCGACACCCTGCGCGACCACCCCCTCAGCTACGCCTCCGAGCACCGCCGCCACGCCCTGCGGACCGTCGTCACCGAAACCGTCGACATCCCCAACCCGCGTGCCACCACCCGCCTGCCGGCCCGACGGCAGCCCGCACCGCACCACGACCCGTTCGGTCCGCTGGAGGACACCCTCTGATGCACCTGACCCGATTCCGCCTGAACACCGCACGCCCCGGCGCCCGCCGCCTGCTCGCCTCCCCCCAGTCCCTCCACGCAGCGGTCATGGCCTCCTACCCCCACCTCCTGCCCACCGACAACACAACCCAGGGCCCCCGCGTGCTCTGGCGCCTCGACCACAACGCGCGCGCCGAAGTGCTCCTCTACATCGTCAGCCCCGACCGCCCCGACCTCACCCATCTCGTCGAACAGGCCGGCTGGCCCGCCGCCCACAGTTCCGAAACCCCCGGCTGGCACACCCGCCCCTATGCCCCCTTCCTCGACCGCCTCGCCCAAGGCGACACCTTCGCCTTCCGCCTCACCGCCAACCCCGTCCACTACATCCGGCGCAAGGACGGCGAACCCACCAAAGCCACCGCCCACCTGACCCCCAGCCATCAGATGAACTGGCTCCTGAAACCCGAGAGGCAAGAACGCGCCGGCTTCCACATCAACGAGAAGCCCCACGACCAGCGCCTCCTCCCCGCCGGGCTCACCGACCAACACCACCCCCACCACGGCGACCGCTACACCCTCACGGTCCGCGACGAACGCACCCTCTCCTTCGCGAAGAGCCGCGACACCCGCCCAGCCAGCCCCAAGGTCAAGGTCGTCACCGTCACCTACGACGGCCACCTCACCGTGACCGACCCCCACGCACTGCGCCGCACCCTCACCCAGGGCATCGGCCGTGCCAAGGCCTACGGCTGCGGACTCTTGACCCTCGCCCCCGTACCCGCCGGCTGACACCATGACGACCGTCGGCAAACGCCCCGCCCTCACCCCCCGCCACCTCACCCGGACCGCGGACCGCCTCTCCTTCATCTACCTGGAACGGTGCACCGTTCACCGGGACGCCAACGCCATCACCGCCGAAGACGCCGACGGGACCACCCACATCCCCTCCGCCACCATCGGCACCCTCCTCCTCGGCCCGGGCACCCGCATCACCCACCAGGCGATGAGCGTCCTCGGCGAAACAGGAGCCTGCGTCATCTGGGTCGGCGAACACGGCGTCCGCTACTACGCAGGAGGGCGCGCCCTCAGCCGCTCCGCAGCCCTCCTCGAAGCCCAGGCCACCCAATGGGCCAACGTCCGCAGCCGCATCGCCGTCGCCCGCGCCATGTACCGCCTGCGGTTCCCCGACGAAGACCCGGCCCGCCTCACCCGCCACGAACTCCTCGGCAGAGAAGGCACACGGGTCAGGGACTGCTACCGAGCCCAGGCCGCCCGCACCGGCGTTCCCTGGAACGGACGCAAATACACTCCCGGCGACTTCACCAGCGGCGACCCGGTCAACCAGGCGATCACCGCCGCCGCACAGTGCATGTACGGCGTCGCACACGCCGTCGTCGCCTCACTCGGCTGCAGCCCCGGCCTCGGCTTTGTCCACTCCGGACACGAGCTCTCCTTCGTCCTGGACATCGCCGACCTGTACAAGACCGACATTGGAATCCCCCTCGCCTTCGACGTCGCAGCCGAAGCGGAAGAGGACGTCGGATCACGCACACGCCGAGCCCTCCGGGACAGGATCAACGAGACGAGGCTCCTCGATCGCTGCGTCAGAGACATCAAGGGGCTGCTCCTTCCCGACGATCGCTCAAGCGACGCAGGGGAAAACATGGACCGCGTAACACTTCAGAGCGACAGAGGGCTGAATGTGGCGTCCGGGGTGAACTACGGAACGGACGAGCAAGAGGCAGCAATCTGGTGACCGTGATCGTCCTCACCAACTGCCCTCCAGGCCTGCGGGGCTTCCTCACCCGATGGCTCCTGGAGATCTCCGCCGGCGTGTTCATCGGCAATCCTTCATCCCGCATCCGAGACGTGCTGTGGGACGAAGTCCAGCAGTACGCCGGACAAGGGCGTGCGCTTCTCGCCCACACAACCAACAACGAGCAGGGCTTCACGTTCCGTACCCACGACCACTCCTGGCACCCCACCGACCACGAAGGCCTCACTCTGATCCAGCGCCCCAACGACAGCAAGGGCTCAACGAGTAGCGCTAAGAAGACAGGGTGGAGCGCAGCATCCAAGCGCCGCCGCTTCGGAAAGAGGTAGGCGGAATGTCTTATATGTCGGAATCAGTGAAAGTGCTTGAGAAACTGATGAACCCACGGTAAACCTGCAGGTCATCGAGTCTGCTCCCCGCGCCCGCGGGGATGGTCCCGACCCCGAGCCCATGGACGACCCGAAGCCGGACTGCTCCCCGCGCCCGCGGGGATGGTCCCTCGCGGAACGGTTCAGTGTGTCGCGAGCCGTCCTGCTCCCCGCGCCCGCGGGGATGGTCCCCCCTGCCGCCCTCCTCGTAACCGAGCAGTAGCCTGCTCCCCGCGCCCGCGGGGATGGTCCCGAACGCCGTTACGGCCGGAGCTGTGTCCGGTTCTGCTCCCCGCGCCCGCGGGGATGGTCCCGGCCGGCAGGTCGAGCACCTCGTCGAGCCGGACTGCTCCCCGCGCCCGCGGGGATGGTCCCTTCTAGAGGTCACGTCAAGGCATTCACGCAGGCTGCTCCCCGCGCCCGCGGGGATGGTCCCGCCACCGGCCTGCCACGCCCACGCCGTACGCACTGCTCCCCGCGCCCGCGGGGATGGTCCCCCGGATCCATCCCGGACGGCCGCCCCGTATGCCTGCTCCCCGCGCCCGCGGGGATGGTCCTCCGGAGACGCCGACGCCGATCTGTACGTATCCCTGCTCCCCGCGCCCGCGGGGATGGTCCCAACCTGCGGACCGGCGGGGACATGGCGCGGCGCTGCTCCCCGCGCCCGCGGGGATGGTCCCGAGCTGGCCCGCGGCGACCTCAAGTCGGGCCGCTGCTCCCCGCGCCCGCGGGGATGGTCCCAAGCTGGAGGACGGCGGCTGGCTAAAGCGGGACTGCTCCCCGCGCCCGCGGGGATGGTCCCGGAGGCAGACGAGCGGGTGACTGCATGGGTGCCCTGCTCCCCGCGCCCGCGGGGATGGTCCCGTCTGCCCCTTCTGCGCACGGCTCGCGAGGGTCTGCTCCCCGCGCCCGCGGGGATGGTCCCTCGGCGCCCTCGATGAGCAACGCCTCGTTGTCCTGCTCCCCGCGCCCGCGGGGATGGTCCCGCGCTAATCGCCGATGCGGCAGAGCACGCGGACTGCTCCCCGCGCCCGCGGGGATGGTCCCGGACAACCCGGGCAGCCGCACGGCAAAAAGGGCTGCTCCCCGCGCCCGCGGGGATGGTCCCCTGAACAAGGTCGCGAACGAGGCGGCAGGGAACTGCTCCCCGCGCCCGCGGGGATGGTCCCGGGACGAATCCGGGGTCCGTCGAGGCGTGGACCTGCTCCCCGCGCCCGCGGGGATGGTCCCACAAGCGTAGGTACCACCGGACCGCCGAGCAGCTGCTCCCCGCGCCCGCGGGGATGGTCCCGTGACCGACAGATCGCCGCCCTACGGAGGACCCTGCTCCCCGCGCCCGCGGGGATGGTCCCCGGGGTCAGCCCGGTGACGGCGCGCCGCGTCCCTGCTCCCCGCGCCCGCGGGGATGGTCCCGTCTTCGTCGATGCCGAGGGTGAACCCGTCGACTGCTCCCCGCGCCCGCGGGGATGGTCCCGCCCCGCGCACCAAGCCGTCCCAGCTGAGCAACTGCTCCCCGCGCCCGCGGGGATGGTCCCCAGGACCGGTGAGGCCGGTCGGCCCGGTCGAGCTGCTCCCCGCGCCCGCGGGGATGGTCCCGCCCGCCGACCAAAAGGCCGGCGGGCGCCGTCCTGCTCCCCGCGCCCGCGGGGATGGTCCCAACCGGAACCACAAAGGCGCGTGGGGGCCGGTCTGCTCCCCGCGCCCGCGGGGATGGTCCGATTTCGCCCCCGAGCGTCTCCAGACCGCAGGGTCCGGGGCGCTGCTCCCCGCGCCCGCGGGGATGGTCCTGGACCGCTCCCCTGCCGAGGGCGTGAAGGCTCCTGCTCCCCGCGCCCGCGGGGATGGTCCCGCAGACTCCGGGTGGCTTTGACCGACCGGTCCCTGCTCCCCGCACCCGCGGGGAGGGATCTGTCTAAAACCCCAAAGCCGCAGGTCACAGGCACGGGCTTCGAAGCCCCGAAACGTATTCTCCCCTTCTCGAAACGCCCCAGAGTCCGTCTCACTGTGCAGGCACCGTGCTCCTGGGCTCGACACAGGCTCGCTCCAGGAGCTGATCGACGGGCGGCCGGGCACCCGACCGCCTCGGTCCGCAGCCGCCCGTATCACCGCCGACCTCTCCGAGCTGTCCGAGCGCCGCGACTCGAAGCCCGCGCAGCGCGAGGCGCAGGAGGAACTGTGCACCGTCAGGGCCGGGACTCGCACCACATCCATGACCTGGTTCCCGGTGACATGCTCCGCGTCACCGGCTGCCCACACGCTGGGCAAGCCGATATGGCTGGTCGTCACCGAGCTCCGCCGTGCTGGAGACCGCGCCGGAGCTGTCCGAGTCGGCCGCCGTCGGCCATGGCCGTCATCGAGCGCTACGGGTCGTATGTCTGCTACTTCGACGCCGATACCACCGGCGTGGAGGTGTTCATCGAGGGTGGCACGTGGGTCGGCGCCGCGCCCGATCCGAACGACCTGGGCGCACTGCTGGAAGCCTTCGAGCACCGCCAGGCCGCCAGCGGCGAATAGCGGATCCGCCCTGCCCATCCGTCCCGAGAGCCTGCACCGCTACGCGCACGACTGGCCCCAGATCAGCGCGGATCCGATTCCAGCGTGCGGGCGGCCGCTGCCCGCCGACCACGAGGAGATCCACCCGGACAATGGGGCCGTGGTCGGGCTCACCACCGCCCAGCTCAACCACACCCCCAAAGACGTGCGAGACGAAAACCGGCTCGTCGCCCACCAGCTCTGCCACCTGCGCATCGACCACAGCCACCAGCGGGGCACCCGCTCACTCGCCCTCGCCGTCCCCGCTCCAGCAGCTGCCCGTCCCCGAGCCCGACGACCCATACGATCGCCCGCTGCCGACCGTATGGGTCACGTTGGCCTGCACGGTGCGTGACCTACGCCACCACTGAGGAGCTCACCGCGACCCGCGAGTTCAGTCCACGGCACCTTCGTGAACACCACCGACCATTACCTCCGCCCGGCCAGCTCCAGAACCGAGCAGGAGGGCCCCCGATGATCCGCCGCTGCGGCGCCCCGGCACCATCCCCCATAGACAGGGCCGCCGTCGACCGGTTCCGTGCGACGCTCACCGCCCTGCGCAACTCCGGGCCTTGGACGCCTTGCACGGGCGGCGGGCAGAGATTGCGGGTTTCCCATCGTAGATCCCTACTCTAACCTTTCTGCCACTGATTTCGGTCAAAGACGTAATACACGTCTTGGCTATCCAGTTGCTGCCGGCGATAAACCCGAACCTTCCACTCCCCCGCCCGCGGAAGCTGCAGTGAGACTTCGTCAGGATCCTCCGGCTCGGAAACGCTAAGCACGCCTGAGGCAAAAATCATTGTTCCGTCAAAGAGGAGCTCTGCGCCTGGAACTGCTTTCCAGCCCGTATGAACTTCGACATTGACATCTGCGTCACTCTCCCCCATGACGGTGAGACTGCCTGGAAGGAAAAGAAAATCCTCCTCTCCAGTTTCGATGACAGGATAGTCGTCGGTGCCGAAGTCTCGAAAAGACACGATCCCGGCCTGAATTGTTGCCTGAAACGCTAGTTCACTCACGAGGAGCACCTCATCCTGCTACATAAATTCCGTGCTTGTTCTTCACATTGATAACCGTCACGAGGAAGGGGTCACCCTTGCCCATTCGGTTGATCTTATAGAAACGCGCCAGGTCATTCCTCTGAATGATCTGTTCGGGCTTAAATGGGACGGGCATTGTCTGCGCGCCAATTCCGCCCTCCTTGGTGCTCGCGAAGGGGTACTCGTCACAGCTCTGCGGACCTTGCCACGAACTTCGACAGCCAGCAAATTCTCGATTTTGTGCAGTTTTGTTCTTATCGGCAAGATAGTGTAGCAGGAAGGGGTGGCCGCTATCGATCGCAGACTTGTCATTTATGGCGATCTTAGGCGTGCGCTTTCCGTCGACAACGAAAACAGGCAGCCTTCTGCAGCCACCCTCGCTGAGGCCTTGAGACGTTTTGCAGCTGTCAACCACCTCATCCCATTGACCTTCGGTCAACCCTTCCGGGACATCGTAGAACTTCTTCCACACTTCATCCATGTCGACACTGATATCTTGTGTCATTTTGCCCAGGATCGCCGGAATTATCTTCATTGCCGGTCGCGCCAGTGGTGGGGCCACCATTCCCGCACTCAGCGAGCCCGCCATCAGCGAAGGGCCTCCCGATTTCGAATTTCCAGACCACCCTCCCTTTCCGATGGTGTAACTGCTGTTGTAATAGGTAGTAGAACCATCCGTGTTATTACTCACCGGCTTCGAGTAGTCAACGGTCCAAGAAGTATCCGTCTTAGACCAGCTCTCGGTCCCGCCGTTACACGATGAACTACTTCCTCCGCAGGCTCCGTCAGGCCTGAGCCCCGACGGGTCCGTCAGAGAGACGGGATTTCCGTTAGCGTAAACGTAGCCATTCAGCGATTGGTGCTGATCGAGTGAAAGGATCGGGTCAATGCTGATGAACTGGCCAATATTTGGGTCGTACTCGCGTGCTCCGATGTGAGTCAGGCCTGTTGTCGCATCAATGGGTTTACCAAGGAACCCCTTGTCGTCCGGCCAGGAAGTCTGCTTGGTGCCGCGCGGTGCGCCGAACGGTGTGCTGTAGCGCTTGGTGACGGCCTGGGTGGTGGCGTCGGTGGCGACGCTGCTCGTGCCGTGGTGGTCGGCGGCCAGGAAGCTGAGCTTGGTGCCGACCGTGCCCGACGTGGCCGTGCGGACGGCGAGCGTCTGACCCGCGGCGCTGTAGTAGCGGGTGCCGGTGACCGTCTTCGCGGTGCCCTTGACGGTGAGGCGTACCTCGGTCGAGCCGAGGTAGAGGACGGTGTCCCCGTCGCCGGTCGCGCGGCGGATTAGCAGTTCCCCGTCCGCGTCGTAGAGGTAGCCGGTACCCAGCGCGGGCTTGGTCCCGGTAGCCGGTTCGGTGGTGGAGGCCAGTTCGCCCTCGGAGTTCCAGGCCAGGGTCTGGGTGGCCTGGGTGCCGGGGCGGGTGGTCGTGTTGCCCGCCAGGTCGTAGCCGTACGTGGCGGCCTTCGCCCCGGTGGTCTTCACCAGGGGGTGGGGCTGGCCGGCCGGCGTCTTGTACTCGTAGCCGGTGGTCGCATCACCGGTCGCGGTGTGGGTGGTCTCGGTGCTGCGCTGGCCCGCGCTGTTGTACGTGTAGCTCGTCCAGTACGGTGCCGCGCCGTCGAGGTTGGCCGTGGTGCGGCCGGAGGCGGCGCAGTCGGCGGACTTCGGGGTCCAGGCATCGGTCATGCGGCGGTGTTCGTCGTAGGCGAAGCACTGGTTGTCGGCCTCGGCCGTGCCGCCGAGCGTCGTGGGGTCGAGGATCGACAACACGTTGCCGGCGTCGTCCCGGGCGAAGTTGAGGTCCTGGAGCATGTACGGGTGGGTCTGGTCCGTGACATGGCTGCGGGTGAGTCGGCCGGTACCCGGCTCGTACTTGTTGGTGATGTAGGTGTTCTTCGCGCCCGCTCCCAGCGAGAGCTGTTCGACCTGGCCGATGGCGGAGTACGAGACGCCGAGCAGGTAGGTGCTGGTGCCCGAGAGCTCCGTGACCAGGCCGGTGGAGTTGTACTTGGGCGAGACGATCTCAGCGGCGAGGCCGCCGGCTCCCGGCTCCTTGGTGTTGGCGATGCTCCCGTCCGGGAGGTACGCCGTTCCGAACGTGAGGGTGGAGGTGACGGCCCCGGAGGTGACCAGCGGGTCATCGGCTGGCAGCACGACGTCGGTGCTGGTGGCGCGGCCGAGCGTGTCGTATGCGGTGACCTGCTTCTTGTACTTCTTTCCTGTGGCTCCGCCCACGTAGCGGGTGGAGGCGTCGGGCTGGCCCTTCAGGAGCGTGTCGTAGGTCCAGTCGGCGAGCTTGTTCGCGTCCGACTTTTCGGACTGCCACAGGCCGGTCTTGCGGCCCAGTTCGTCGTACGCGTACAGCAGCTTCGAGTTGCGCGCGTCCTTGGTGAGGCCGACCTGGTCCAGGTCGGTGTACTGGGTGCTGGTGCTGCCCTTGTCCGGGTCGGTCGCGGTGACCTCGCGGCCGAACAGGTCGTAGGTGTAGCTCCACTTGGCATCGTCGATGCCGGTGATCACGGACGGCTTGCCGTCCCGGGTGTAGTCGTACTTCACCCGGGTGTAAGGGGTACCGGTCGCGGCCCCGTACGCCGTGTCCGTCGGGGTGGCGCCCCCGTAGGTGCGGGTCTCCGCGGTGCGGCCCAGCGCGTCGGTGATGGTGCGCGAGGCGTTTCCGCCCTGGGGCGCGGTGGTGGCGGTCGAGTCGCCGGTGTAGCTGGTGGTGGTCGACCAGCGGTCCGCTCCGAACACGGTGAGCGTGGTCTTCGTGGGCCGGGCCGCCGCGTCGAACGTCGTCCGGGTCAGCGCCGGGGTGTGGGCGTAGGAGGCGCGAGTGTAGGTGCCGTTCGGGGCCTTGAGGTTGTCGTAGATGTCCGCGTACGTCTCGTAGGCGAGTCCGCGCGCGTCGTAACGGGTGTCGGTGAGGATCCGGCCGCCGAGCGGGGATTCGGTCTGGGACTGGAGCGGACGCAGCAGGGCGTCGGCGATGGCGTAGCTGGTCCGGTAGGTCTGGCCGTCGGCCCTGAGCGTGCTGACGGAGGTCCAGGGCTGGCTGCCTCGCGCGAAGTTGTAGTCGTACTTCGCCGTGGGTGTGTCGATGCCCTTGGTCCGGTTCGGCGCCCAGGTGGCGATGAGGCGGCCGAGTGCGTCGTAGGTGTTCTCGGTCTTCTTCAGGTTGGCGTCGAGCGTACTGGTGACCGATCCGCGCGCCGGATCCAGGTACGAATACGCCTTGTGGACCTGTCCATTGGAGGTCAGTTTTGGTGCCGAGATAATAGTCGAGGTCAGCGGGCCGGCCGTCGCTGGGTAGTACGCGGTGGAAGTGATGTAGCCCTTGGCATCGGTGATCGCGAGCGGGCGGCCGAGGGTGTCATGGGTGGCTTTCGTGACGGTCTGCCAGCCACCGTTGGCGGCCGGATGACGGTCATTGGTTCCGGCGACTACCGGGTACGCCTTGGCTCTGCCTGCCCAGGTCGCGAGCCCGCGCGTCGGGGTCTGGGAAGCGGTCCAGCCGGTCGCGGAAGCGTTGTCGTAGACGGCCGCGGTGTCGGACAGCACGTCTCCCCGAACCGCGGAGCTCGCCGGGAGGCTGAGCTTGTCGTCGGTGATAGTCGCCCCAGCCGAGTCGAGGCAGGCGGAGCCGACGACGCGCGTACGGGAGACGAGGTTGGTCAGCCCCTTGGCGGGGTTACGGGCGTACCAGGTGCGTGCGCAGGTTTCGTCGCCGGACTTGGCCATGTCGCCGCTCGAGTCGGTCCGGGTGACCATGCCGTAGGTGGTGTCGTACGTGTGCGTGGTGCTGGTGCGCCGCCAGGTGTTGCTGACGGGCAGGTAGGTGTTCTGGTACGTCCGCGCGGTGCGGACGAAGTTCGCCTTGGTGTTGGCGTACGAACGCTGCTGGCTCGCCGTCTGCTGGTACCAGATGTTGCTGAAGGACACGGAGACGGGCTCCGCGGCGTTGTAGGTGATCTCCTGGCGCAGGAACCCGGAGTAGACGTCCAGGTCGGTGGCGTCGGACGCGTTCAGGCCCGCG
The DNA here is from genome assembly GCF_002551245.1 of Streptomyces sp. rh34. GTDB lineage: Bacteria > Actinomycetota > Actinomycetes > Streptomycetales > Streptomycetaceae > Streptomyces. Next base: position 34,674 of record NZ_NTGZ01000003.1, on the reverse strand, counting down.
ACGTCGATCCCCAGGACCTGGGCGCTGCGGGTCGTGCCGTCGAGGCGCTTGTCCCCGTGCATGCCCTGCATGTACAGGCGCACCGTCTTGGACTGCGGGTGGTCGGTGTCCCCTGTGTACGTGGTGACCTTCTGGTATCCGCGCCAGCTGGACCAGGTCCGCTCGTCCTGTGGGGTGAAGGGGTCGTTGTTGTAGTGCCAGCCGGGGTTCTCGTAGGTGTACGAGTTCTCCACCGCGGGGTTCTGGCCCGCGGGGTCGGAGGTGGTGACGGCGAGGACGTTGTACTTGTGGAACCAGTCCAGTATCGGTTCGCCGCCGTTGGCCGGCCAGTAGACCGGATAGCACGAGAGGTTGTTGTCGTCCTCCGCCTTGGGCATCTTGCTGCCCCGGACGCACTGCGGGTCGGAGAGGGTAACCGTGGTGATCGCGCCGGTCTCCGTGGTGACCGTGTTGATGCGCGGGCGGGTCAGCGGGCGGATGTTGTCCGTGGCGTCGACCCGGTTGGGCCGCATGTGGTAGCCGAATTCGACCGGCGGCACGGTGACGGATCCGCCGTTCTGACCGGTCCGCTGGAGCGACTTGAGGACGAGCGTCTTGTCCGAGGGGTTGCCGATGTCCCCGCCGTCCAGGAACTGGTAGGCGAGCGCGTAGCTGTCCACCGGCTTGTACGCGTCGGGCTCGGCGGCCGTGGACCACACCTGCGTCTCGATGGAAGTGAGCATCTTGCGGGTAAAGAAGGACGGCCCCGTGGCGAGGCAGTCAGTCTCATTGGCCGTACAGATAGCATCGAAGGGGACATCAGGCCATCTTTTGGCGGTGTCCTCGGTCAGTGCGGAGCAGTCGTCGGCGGTGCAGCGCTCGCTGTAGGTGAAGGAGACCTTCCCGGATGCGTTGCCGGTGAACAGGGTGTCCGAGCGGAGGCCGTACCTGATCTCCTGGAGGTAGCCGCCGCGGGTGTACTCGGCGAGCTCGGTCTTGTCGCCGTTCTTGGCGTAGTGGTTCGTGTCCGCCTTGTACCAGTAGGTGGAGGCGTTGCCGTGGACGTCGGTGACCAGGTCGAGGTTCCAGCGCCACGCCTGGGTCTTGGCACGGCCGGAGAAGCCGGTGCCGGAGGAGTATCCGGGCTCGCCGGAGTCGTCGCCGAAGACGGGGACCGTCCAAACGGAGTTGGTCCGCTCCGTCCCCGCGCCGGGCAGCTTGTTCAGACCGAAGGTGTAGACCGTACCGTCGCCGGTGGTGACCTTCCAGTACTCGCCCTTGCCGTCGCCCTTGCCACCGGCGATGTCGTCGCCGTCGTCGTCGTTGGCGGCACCGGTCTCGTGGGTGACCTGGGAGGCGTCGTCGTTCTTCAAGCGCCACACGCCAGTGGTGTCATCTTTGACCAGCTCATTGGCCTTGCCACTAAGGACCAAAGTAGCGTTCTCGTACTTCCAGCACTGGTCGACCTTGTCATCCTGGCCGTCACCATCACACGAGCCGTACTTGCGCTCGATGTAGGAAGAAGTGAGATCGAATCCCTCACCCAGCATGGAGCCCTGGTTGTTGGTGTTCGAGGTCCGGCCGTCGGTGCTGGCCGTGTCGTAGGAGACCGACAGCGAGGGCGCCGGTCCCGCGGCGGCGGGCGGCACGCTGAGGGGGTAGGACCAACTGAACGCTCCCGACGAGCCGCCGGCCTCCCAGCTGGAGGACGCGGCCAGTGGCGTCGCCTTGTAGTCGCCCGCGCCGGACGCCGGGGTGGCGGACGCCGTCACGGCGAAGACGGCCGCCGAGGACGTGCCGCTCCTGGCGGCAGCCCGGGGTACGACCACCTGTGCGGAGAGGGTCTGCGCGACGGTGTCGTTCCGGGACGGCACGGCGGTCTGTGTACGGCACTCCCGCTTCTGCGGGCTGGTCAGCGCACAGGCGGGCAGTGACACTAGACCGAGGCGCGAGCCCCAGTTTCCGCCGATCGCGTCGGCGAAGGAGGAGTAGTCGACGGTCAGCCCGGCCTTGCCCGGCGAGTCGACCGCGGCGGTGAACACCACACCGGTGACGCCCGCGCCGCGAGCGGTCTTCTGGTCGAGGACGTTCACGCTGGCGGTGCCGGCGGCGGCCGGTGCGGGCTTCGCGGCACGGGAGGAGGCCTTCGAAGGGCGAGGCGCGAACAGGGACACGGGTCCGGCGCCCGCCGTTCCCCGCTTCCCGGATATCTCCTGGTCGCTCCGTGACGGCTTGGGCCAGCGGGCCGCGTGCTCGCTGCGGGCCTGTGCCGCCTGCCGGGCGTTAAGGGCCTTGTTCTCCGCCGCCCGCTCGCGCGCCTTGCTCGTCCCCAGGGCCGGGACGGCCTTGACTTTGCTGATCCGGGGCGCCGGAACGTCGGGACGTCCCAGGGGGTCCGCGGCCATCGCCATCGGGGCGAGGCCGGCGGGTACGGAGAGGGCGAGCGCCAATGCCCCGACCAGGGGTACGCGGAACCGCCGAGTGCCACCGGAGCCGAAGCGGCCTGGCGTGGTGCGCCTCAGGAAGGCGGGAAGGGATCGGGACACGGACACGTCTTCTCTCCGGGAGCGGCAGCCGAACCGCTCGCGGGCGGGACAGCAGGGTGGAGTGCGGGGGTGCGGGCGTGACCGGCGCGTACGGAGCCGGTCACGCCCGAGAGTGCGGAGTGCGGGGTGCGCTGGTGGAGCTCAGGTTCCGACGACGTCGGAGACCTGCTCGCTGTCGCTCAGCGCTCCCGCCCAGAGGCGGATGTCGTTGAGCCGGCCGGGGAGGAAGTTGCCCCAGGATCCGAGATAGCCCTTGCCGGCCGCGAGTTCGCCGGTTCCGATCTGTGCGGAGTAGGCGACGCCGTCGCTGGTCTGCTGGTCGGACGTGAGATACAGCTGGATCGTCCGGTCCTGCGCGTTGTAGACGCCGGTGAGGCGGGTCTCCGAATCCACCAGGGCTTCTTCCATGCTCTGCACGGATGTGCCGCTGCCGTCCGCGGTCAGGCGCCCGAAGTTCCAGCGGCCGACGGGAACGGTGACGGTCTTGAAGTTGCCGTTCTCGTCGACGACCGGATCGCCGTTCTCGTCGTATTCCGGTTCCTGCCTCGTGCCGGTCTTCTCGAACCACAGGCTCCAGGAGGAGCCGGTCGCGGTGCGCTGGCCCAGAACCTGTGCCTTGTAGCCGTTCGGCTTCGTCAGGATCTTCGCCCCGTCGACCACGGCCTGTGCGGTGACGGTGAAGGACCCTGAGTCGTCCACCACCGGCCCGGGTGTCGTACCCGCTCCGGCGGTGCCGTCCAGCTCCAGTCCCTCATCGGTCAGCGAAGCGCCCGAAGAAAGGGCCAGGGCACGGCCGTAACCCGAGACACTGTCCGTCAGGGACGTTCCCTGCGCTCCGGCGGGTTCCCACGCGGCGACGAGTTCGACCGAGGCCTTGCCGTCGGCGGCTAGCAGAGCGCTTTCCTGCGCCACCTGCGGCCCGGTCAGGGCCTCCTGCCACACGGCTGCCTCGTCGATCACTCCGGGGAAGTAGTCCGTGTAGACGCCCGACCAGTGGACGCGGCCGATCTGCAAGGGGCCGTTGGCGGCCCAGGGCGTGGTGAAGGCGGTGGAGGCCTGCAGCTCGCCGTTGACGTAGAGGCTGATGGTGTTGTCGACGGCGTTGAAGACGCCCGCGAGATGAGTCCAGACCTTCGGCACCGCCTCGTTCTTGGAGACCACACGCTCGTACGGCCAGCTTCCTCCCGCAGGTGCATCCACGGTGGCCTCGCGGAAAGTCCACTTCTTGAGGCTGTGCTCGTAGCCCAATAGGAAGGGGCTGCGGTTGACGCCGTCTTGGCCCATCACGGTGGCGTTGCGCGTCGGGTTGTCCATTCGGACCCATGCGGCGACGGTGTAGGAGGCTCGGGTGTCGATGACTGGTCCGGTGGTGGCCGCGTAGGACGTGGTGCCGTTCAGCTTGAGGCCGCTGTCGGTGGTCTTGACGGCAGGCGCGGTCTCGGTCGCGGGGGTGACAGTGACCTCGCCCCGGCGTCCCTGGTCGGTGCGGGTCGCTCCACCGGTCAGGTCGGCGTTGTCGCCCAGGCTCGGATCAGCGGTAGAGGTGTCCAGGGCTGCGCCGGACGCCTCGGCGAAGTTCCAGCGGGCGACGGGCCCGTCGCCTTCCTTGACCACGAATTCGACGGAGTTGCCGGCGCCGGGGAGGTAGTTGTCCTTCGCTTCGGCATGCAGGGTCATCGTGCCGGAGACAGGAGGTACCGGGAAGATCTTCGCGGTGGCTCCCGGCAAGTAGGAGGACCAACCCGAGCTGTAGGAACCGCTGGTCAGCTTGTAGCGGTAGGCGATGTTCACGTCGCCGGGCGCCGGGCCGAGCGTGAAGGAGCCTGCCTTGCCCGGTTTTCCGTGGGGGACGCAGTCGTTCGGCGTGCAGGGTGTGTAGGAGTCCGTCCCGGTGCTGTTGAACGTGATGGTCGGCGGCTTCGGCGCCTGACTATCGATCTTGAAGTAGCACCAACCCGTGGTGGAGCCGTTGGAAGGCCCGGCCAGCCACTCGGAACCGTAGTGGGACCGTGTCCAGGCACGCATACGCAGGAGTGTGTTCTCCGGCAGGGTCGGGGCTGTGTACGTGACCTTCACGTTGTCGCCGACGTATCCGCTGCTGGGACGGACGGCCTCGCTCATCGCGTTGACCCAGGTGCCGTCGCTCTGCTTCTTGTCCACGTCCATGGCCACGCGCAGCTTCGCGCCGGACTCGCCGCCGGACGCCGTCTGAGGTGTCGCCGTCAGGTCCGGAGTGGCGTCGGTGACGATCGCCGGAGCGGACTCGACCGTGTTGCAGTCGTGGGACGCGCCCACCACAGGACCGATGTTGCTGGGCTTGGCCGGCTTGCCCACATAGTCGACGCTCAGGACGGCATCGTCGTCGAACCGCTTCCACGCGATCGTGTCGGACTCATCCTTGGCCATCAGCATGAGCGTCAGCCGGGAGATCTTCCCGTCGGCGAAACTGCGGACGGTCGGCGTCAGGTTCTCGTCGGGCTCCGGCGCGTAGTCGTGGAACTCGATGGGCGCGCGCGGCTGGGACGGTGAGCAGTGGGTGCCACGGCCCGCCGACACCTTACGGTCCCCCATCTGGTCCAGCTTCTTCGGGCCGGGCCACTTCGACGACGAGGAGATGTTGTTCGTACGCTCCAAATCGACCCAGCGCGCGTCGCACGAGAACGACCACGTCTCCGTGACGGCGAAGGTGGCGTCCAGGACGTGCTTGCCCTTCAGCTTTCCAGGAGAAAACTCGAAGTACATGCGGTTCACATAGCCGTTGCCACAGTAGTACGAGACGCCTCCGATGACCGCCGAACCGCACTTGCCGACGCTCATGCCGTTCTTGCCACCGGAGAAGTTCCAGAACACATCACCGTCCGACGAGAGCACCGTGCGCTCGGAGTCCTCCAGATCAACCGGCGGGTCGATGTAGAGCGGGAAGTCCTTCTCTTCGGTGCTGGACAGCATCTCGGCGTCGGGCTCAACCGTCATCGTCGAGTCCGTGAAGCGAAGATCCATCACCGAGGACGCATCACCAGGCCCCGGGCCGGACAATCGGTCCGTCTCCTCCACGGGACCGACCGGTACGGGCTCACCCGTACCGGGTCCGACGGGAGTGGCACGCTGGAGCGACCGCTGGACAGGAGCGGAGGCAGCGCTGTCACCAGCGGAGTCCCACATCCGGGCAGCGGGCGAACGGAAGACCGGTCGGCCGTTGCCGTCCAACGCGTCCGCTCCCCCGCCGACGCCGGCGCGAATCTTCAGGCCCTCCGCGCCGAATCGGTACTCAATTGCCTTGAGTGCCGGGTTCGCTGCTGCTTCGGGCGTCTCCACCTCCAGCACCTGCCTGAAGCCCTCGACCGTCGCGGTGAGGACCAGGTTCACGTCCGGCAGTACGTTCTCGTAGACCGCGTGTTCTCCGTCGAGGCGCGGCGCGGGCAGTGCACCGGGCCAGCCGAGCGATACGGATTGTCTGCCCTCGGCGATGGTGACGAGGTCCGCTCCATCACCCCCGCCGGAGAATGAGAGGTCCACAGCGGCCGCCGCAGGACCGACCGACCCGTCTGTATGTCGCACCAGGGTCGGGTCGGGTTCCACCCACTTCCCTTGGCGAGCCACGCGGACCGGAGCGATGGATTTCTCCATCGTGAACGTCGTCCCGTCCGGGTTGGCGAAGACCGTTTCCCGCTCGGAGCGCTCCTCCACCACTTCCACACGTTCGCCCGACGCCACAGCGGCGGCCGAAGCCCGGAGCTCCGGCGAACCCAAGGGGGCCGGAAGGGAAGGCGACGCCGCTGCCTGCGAGTTCAGCGCTGGAACCACGCTCAACATAGCGGACAGCACAGCCGTCACGCACACACCGTGACGCGCTCGACGCCACATGCCACCAGTCACAGACCCGCCCCGTTTTCCACATGGCCTTCACAAAAGTCAGCCAAATATCGAGGCCCCCAAGGGGCACGTCAAGAGTGATCTAGGGCACAGGCATGGAAAGTGGCGATTGCGAATCCGGGAGTTTCAACCTGAAGCGGGCGACCGCCACCCGCCAGCAAAAGCGGACCGCGCGCCCGGAAAAGCATATCAACTACTGTGTAGCAAGGCGCAGTTGATGCGTAGCAGCGACTGCTGAGAGCCGAGCGTCTGCACTCACTCCGTCATCTCCGATTTCGCAAGGTAAACAGTCCAGAAACGCCCGCCTCCGGGCCATCTGGATCTTCCACGCCTGCGCCGCCCTCGCGGAACTCATCCACTAACTGCCCGTTCTCTATCCGTTCGTGTGCTCGGTCTGGTTCGAACGGGATGCTGGATCGGGTGAGTTGGCTGACGTCAGGGCATGAAGAGAAGGGCCTCTTGGTAGCTCGCGGTTGTCGAGTCCAGCGGGAAGCAAAAGGCCCTGTTGTCGAAGTGTTGCGTGGTCACGGTGGCCTGGCCCAGTCCGTTCACTCCTGGGTGTGACTGTCCCGCCCACAGGTTCGGGAACGCGGCCGACCGGCCGGAGCACCAGCCCCGGCACGGCTCGGACAAGACTGATGCGGAGTGGGCCCTGGTGCGGGGTCTGCTGCCGGTGGCGGGATGGCTGGAGGGCCGGGCGGGCGTTCGTTCTGTCCGTACTCGTGGCGGTGCGGGATGAGCAGGCCGGTGCCTCGGTAGCACCGTCGGCGATCACGGTGGTGCGGCCGACGGCTTGTAGGCCACGGTCTAGTGTCCTAGACGTCAGCTATTCCGTGGTGTGAAGTGTCTCTCGTGTCAGTCCCAGTGCCGGATCCATGTGTCCCGCGGGGATGGTCCTGTGGTGACCCTGTACGCCCACATGAGCCGGATCTGCTCCCCGCACCCGCGGGGATGGTCCCAGGCTGCGGCCATGCACGCCGCGTGGGCTTCCCTGCTCCCCGCACCCGCGGGGATGGTCCCTGGATGCCGTTGATGCCGACGTAGAGGGAGGCGGCTGCTCCCCATGTACGTAGGGATGGTCCCGGTCCGTCGCCATCGACACCCGAAAGTCTTCGCTGCTCCCCGCACCTGCGGGGATGGTCCCCACTTCTCAGGGTGACCGTCCTCGGTTCCCTGCTGCTCCCCGCGCCTGCGAGGATGGTCCCCGCACGGCCAGCTCGAGGGCCCGCGGGCCCGTACTGCTCCCCAGCGCCCGCGGGGATGGTCCCGTCGCGCTCCTCCTGGTCGTCGCCGTGGTCCTCTGCTCCCCGCGCCTGCGGGGATGGTTCAGACGCCCGGCACCCCTTCGAGACGTGGGCGGCCTGCTCCCCGCGCGCAGGGATGGCCCCTACCGTTGAAGTACTCCGTACGCACCGGAAGCTGCTTCCCGCACCTGGGGGGATGGCCCTCCGTGGGCCGGTTTGCCAGGGCTTGTCGTGGACTGCTCCGCGTTCTCGCGGGGTTGTTCCCACCTCCGAGCAACATGCGGATCGCGTTGCGAAGCGCTCTTGTGCGCAGCGGAGTTGTGAGCCACCTTGGGTGGGTAGTGACAGATCAAGGCACGGCGTCGTGCCTGCGGGTTGGGGGCGGCTCTTGGCGAACGGGCGCGTGCGGCTCAGTGGCGGAACAGCGTGGCAGACCGATTTCCGGCGGCGAACAACAGGCCGCCCGGTTCTGAGCGCTATGGATATCGCGATGATCCGTCGCTCGCTGAACGGCACGCTCACCGAACTGCAGCGTGATCGATCGCTTTGACGTGGTCAAGGCGGCGGATCTCTTCGAGTGGGCCTGGCACCAAGCTTCCCAGGCTCCGCCGCGCGAGACCCGGGAGCAGCGGGTGCAGCTCAGGGATCTTAAGGAAGTGTTGGGATCACGCCGGTGGCGAGAGGAGGAGCGTCGCCTGGCCGCGCAGGAGCTGACTTCGCGGCCGGTGGAGGGCATGCCTGCGCCTGGTTGGAAAGTCGCGAAGCGGCCGTCCTCCGCACAGGTTCCCGTCGTACGGCCGAGGACGGTGTGGTCCTCCGACACATCTCGGGCCAACGTTCCAGCCCCAGCCCCAGTGCAGGTGCCTGTGCCCGTTACGGAAGCGCATCCGGTTCTTAAGGACGTTCGGGCGTCGGGGTATCTGGGGGCGGGACCGCTCGCAGAGCTCGCGACGGACCTGCGGCCGCTGCTGGAGCAGACCGCTCGGGCCGGAACGACCACTACTTGGAAGGCGATCCGCAAGCGTCAGCCCGCCCTGGCTCGTCTACACCGCGATGACGAGAGCGTCCTGCTGTGGCTCGTCGACGACGAACGCGATCAGGGAGATCCTCTGCTGTCAGCCCTGGTCACGGTCGGCGACCGGCAGATGCACCCGCGATTCCCCACCATCGCTGAGCAGCTCGGCGTACCGCCGGACGCTATCTGACGCAGCAGCGCTCCACCTGGAGCTACGAGGTCCTGAAGTCCCATCAGCGCTGGCGCCACCCGTGCTGATGCGGAAGTCTGCTCCCCACGCACGTGAGGATGGTCCCATCGGCATGGGCGCGGTCGCGCTCGCCCTCACCTGCTCCCCACCAGGTGGGGATGGCCCTGGGCGGGTACGGGCGGGCTGGTGCTCTCCGCACTTCTCCCCTCATATACGTGGGGATGATGGCCCCTCCGTGATCGCCGGCCAAGAGGCGCGATTACCTGGCGGGACCAGAACTGTTCGCCGAGTGCTGGGGATAGCCTTGTCGTCACGGCAGGAGAAAGCTGATGGTCGATATGTCGGATTCGGTGAAAGTGCTTGTAAATCACGCTTTCCCGCTGTAACGCTGCAGGTCAGGAAGTCTGCTCCCCGCGCCCGCGGGGATGGTCCCCAGTGGAGGCTGTCGTCAGGACGGTTCCACTCCTGCTCCCCGCGCCCGCGGGGATGGTCCCCGCAACATCGTCTCCGCCTTCGGCTGGGCCTCCTGCTCCCCGCGCCCGCGGGGATGGTCCACAGGGAGAAGCCATGGCATACAAGGCACCGGACTGCTCCCCGCGCCCGCGGGGATGGTCCCAGCGCCGCGATCAGCGTCGCGATCAGCGACGTCTGCTCCCCGCGCCCGCGGGGATGGTCCCGGCAGCCTTCTGGAGCCCCGACATGCCCTGGACTGCTCCCCGCGCCCGCGGGGATGGTCCCCCTCGCCTACGGGGGAGCAGCCGGCTTCCTCGCTGCTCCCCGCGCCCGCGGGGATGGTCCCGGGTTCTTGCTCGCCGCCTTCGCCGCGGTCCGCTGCTCCCCGCGCCCGCGGGGATGGTCCTCACTCAGAAATCGAGGACACCGTGAAACAGAACTGCTCCCCGCGCCCGCGGGGATGGTCCCTTGGTCGGGGACTCCGACGGGTCACCGACGGACTGCTCCCCGCGCCCGCGGGGATGGTCCCTCCCTTACCAGAGCTCCACAGTATGTCTCGACCTGCTCCCCGCGCCCGCGGGGATGGTCCCGCGGCCGAGGACGCCGACCTCTCCGGCTGGAACTGCTCCCCGCGCCCGCGGGGATGGTCCCACGGAGAGGTGTCGGGTGAGGCAGGTGGTTACCTGCTCCCCGCGCCCGCGGGGATGGTCCCCCTGCGTGTCGGCGACACCCCCTCCGGACAGCCTGCTCCCCGCGCCCGCGGGGATGGTCCCTCGGCACGGGCTTCCTCGAAGGCGTGCTCTCCCTGCTCCCCGCGCCCGCGGGGATGGTCCCCGCAACCGCTTGTCGACCGCCCGGCGCAGCTCCTGCTCCCCGCGCCCGCGGGGATGGTCCCCGGTGCCGTCGCGGACCAGGAGTGCGGCGTCGCTGCTCCCCGCGCCCGCGGGGATGGTCCCGCGCCCTTGCTCGGCGCACCACTTCTTGAACACTGCTCCCCGCGCCCGCGGGGATGGTCCCGCGCCCTTGCTCGGCGCACCACTTCTTGAACACTGCTCCCCGCGCCCGCGGGGATGGTCCCTGCGACTGGGACGGCGGCGAACGCCCCATCCCCTGCTCCCCGCGCCCGCGGGGATGGTCCCGGTCGCGGACCCGGGCGTCTCGGACCGTGGCACTGCTCCCCGCGCCCGCGGGGATGGTCCCGTCGGCTCCCGCCGAACGCCGGGCGCCGGAGGCTGCTCCCCGCGCCCGCGGGGATGGTCCCCAGACCGTCACCCTCGACCTCACCGCGTTCGACTGCTCCCCGCGCGTGCGGGGATGGTCCCGTCGACATCATGTGGTGCGTCCCCGTAGCCATGGCCTGCTCCCCGCACCCGCGGGGATGGTCCCTGACAACCCGGAGTTGTCGGGTGCCGCGTGGCCTGCTCCCCGCACCCGCGGGGATGGTCCCAGGCAGGAGTCCTCCTCACGCTTCCGCGCCTCCTGCTCCCCGCACCCGCGGGGATGGTCCCCGGATCTGGGACGGGGTGCCGGACACGGCCCCCTGCTCCCCGCACCCGCGGGGATGGCCCCTGGGGGATGGTCGGGACGATGTCGACCGCCGCCTGCTCCCCGCCCGTGCGGGGGTGGCCCCACGTCGGTGTAGGCGTGGGACGGGCCGGTACGCTGCTCCGCGCCGCGAGCATGTGGTCCCTCCGTGGTCGCGGACAGCCGACCAACGTGCTGTTCCCCGCACCCGCGGTTGGCGTCCGTGCTGTCGAGGTGCTCCACCACGATCCGCGGGCTATAAGCTCGATGCCACGGCATCAGCCACACGGAGGCGGAGTCAACTTCATGACCGATATGTCGCATTCGGTGAAAGTGCTCGAGAAGTGCACCAACCCGCTGTAAAGCTGCAGGTCAAGAAGTCTGCTCCCGGCGCGTGCGGGGATGGTCCCAAGGAGTTCGCTCGCCTGTTCCCCGACGGCGCTCTGCTCCCGGCGCGTGCGGGGATGGTCCCCATCGGGATCGGCTGGGCGTGGGCGACGCGGTCTGCTCCCGGCGCGTGCGGGGATGGTCCCCCCGATGAGCCGCCTCAGCAAGCCCGACACCACCTGCTCCCGGCGCGTGCGGGGATGGTCCCGCTGGCGAGGCTGACGCTCGCCTCTTCGGCGACTGCTCCCGGCGCGTGCGGGGATGGTCCCCCAGACGGCGGCGGCGCGCAGTTGGTCGGCGGCTGCTCCCGGCGCGTGCGGGGATGGTCCCCATTCGGCAGGGCTCCCCACGCGATGACATTGCTGCTCCCCGCGCGTGCGGGGATGGTCCCCTTGAGGGTGCCGCCGCTCGGGACTATTCAGGCTGCTCCCCGCGCGTGCGGGGATGGTCCCGAGCCGGAGCCCGTTCTCGTCAACCTCTTTGACTGCTCCCCGCGCGTGCGGGGATGGTCCCCTGCGGTCGATCGCACGCCGGGCCCGTGCGGCCTGCTCCCCGCGCGTGCGGGGATGGTCCCTCGACCGGACGGAGGGGGGCCCTACGCGTACGCTGCTCCCCGCGCGTGCGGGGATGGTCCCGCGGCATCGTGTGCGTCGCATGGGTCGACCGGCTGCTCCCCGCGCGTGCGGGGATGGTCCCCATCGATCCACGGGGAGGACGAGATCAGCAGTCTGCTCCCCGCGCGTGCGGGGATGGTCCCGACAACAAGAACCTGACGCGCCGCCGTCAGAACTGCTCCCCGCGCGTGCGGGGATGGTCCCAGCCGGGTCTGGGACGCGAAGGCGGAGATCTGCTGCTCCCCGCGCGTGCGGGGATGGTCCCGACGAGGACACTCCACTGGGCGTCCACATCAGCTGCTCCCCGCGCGTGCGGGGATGGTCCCAAGGGCCGCGACGGCAACGGCCTGGAGCCGTTCTGCTCCCCGCACGTGCGGGGATGGTCCCGTGAAGGTCATCTGGACCGGCCACACGTCGGTCTGCTCCCCGCGCCCGCGGGGATAGTCCCAGGGGGGCGTCCACCGAACGGGACAGCGGTGCCTGTTCCCCACGCAGGTGAGGACGAGCCCGGCGTGGATGTGTGGAAGTTGGGTTCGCCGGCTGCTTCCGCGCCTGCGGTATGGTCCCGACGGTTTGGCAGTTCCTGGGCGCTGTTCCCGGCGGCCCGTACCAACGCCTCCGTCAGGTCCCCCCGCCGCCACAGCACTCCTGCTCCCCACGTACGTAGGGATGGCGCCGGTCCGTCGCCGTCGACACCTGGAAGGCGTCGCTACTCCCCGCGCGTGCGGGGATGGTCCCTCCAGGGGCGCGGCCACGAACAGCATGCGCGTCTGCTCCCCGCACGCGCGGGGATGGTCCCGAGACGATCAAGCTCCTGATGACCCGGACCGGCTGCTCCCCGCACCCGCGGGGATGGTCCCGCCGTGGTGGGCATCCAGACCCGTTGGCACCCCTGCTCCCCGCACCCGCGGGGATAGTCCCGGCTCCAGGTGGTCGGTACGGTTGGTGGGCCGCTGCTCCCCGCACCCGCGGGGATGGTCCCGTGACCACGGGCACGGGTCGTCGGGGGTCCTGCTCCCCGCGCCCGCGGGGATGGTCCCGAAGCGGCGCCGCGACCGTGGACGAGGACGAACTGCTCCCTGCACCCGTGGGGATGGTCCCGGCCCCCCGAGTCCTCGGCATTTCAGCTGCCGCTGCTCCCTGCACCCGCGGGGATGGTCCCACCATCGCGACCGGGAATCTCCGTCCGGCTGCTCCCCGCGCCCGCGGGGATGGCCCCGCCACGCCGGGCCTTGCCGACGTGCGGTCGCTCTGCTCCCCGCACCTGCGGGGATGGCCCCGCCTGCTGTCCTGCCTCGGCCTCGCGACCCGGCTGCTCCCCGCACCCGCGGGAATGGTCCCTCCCTGGCCACCGACTGGTCGTCGGTGCTCGTCTGCTCCCCGCACCCGCAGGGATGGTCCCGCAGCATGACCCCCGAAGACGCCGTCCCCACCCTGCTTCCCGCGAGTGCGGGGATGGTCCCGGCTTCGGTTCGGCACCGTCGAGGAGTGCGTCCTGCTCCCCGCGCGTGCGGGGATGGTCCCGGTGCACGGCGGTTGGTGTTCCTGGTCCGGACCTGCTCCCCGCGCCCGCGGGGATGGCCCCGACGGCGGCACCGCCCCGGTTCGGGACAGGATCTGCCCCCCCCGTGCCCGCGGGGATGGCCCCTACCCGCGCGTGGTCCAGGTCCCGTACGGCTCCTGCTCCCCGCGCCCGCGGGGATGGTCCCGAGGTGGAGCGGGCGGTCAAGAAGCTGGTCCGCTGCTCCCTGCGCCCGCGGGGATGGTCCCAACGCCGCGCAGGTCGCCGAACGGCGGGCCGCCTGCTCCCCGCACGTGCGGGGATGGCCCCGCCATGACCTGGAGCGGGAGGGAGACGACGACCTGCTCCCCGCGCACGTGGGCCTGGCGGGCCAAGTCGACACCGGACACCTCGCCGCCGCTCACGACTGCCCCCAGGTGGAGTAGCTGAGGTTCAGGTGCCCGAGCCCGGATAGGTGCTGCGCCTGGTCGACCAGTTGGTTGCTGAACAGTCGCCTCGCTGACGGCTCGCCGTAGCGGTCGATGTGGTCGAAGACGACGCTGTGGTCCTTCATCGCCCGCACCCGCCAGTCGCGCACCTGGTCGGGGGTCAGGTCCTCGAGGACTAGCTCCTGGTCGTTGTCGACGTCGGCGGTCTCCGGCTCCAAGGCCGGAGCGGCGGCGGCCGGGCGCGGTGTGGGCAGCACGACCGGGGCGACCGGCGCGGCCGGGACGTCGTCGTCCGGCTGCGCGGCGACGGCCTCGGTGCGAGCCGCCTTCGCTTCGGCCTTCCGGGCGCGGTACTGCTCCCACTCGGACGCCTGCGCCCACGCCCTGGCGGTCACGGTTTCGTGCAGTTGCCGGTCGGTGGCTGCCCGCCGCTCGGTCTCGGAGGCTTCGGGCATCGCGGCTTCGATGGCGGTCGCGACCGCGTGGCGGGTGGCACGGCTGTTGACTTGCCGGTCTTCGCAGCGCGGGCAGTCCTGGCCGGAGTCGAGCAGCGAGCCCTCGTCGCACCGGGGCTCCGCGCACAGCCGGATCTGTGGCAGGCCCCGGCCGATCAGCCAGCCCACCGGGTCCGTGATCGGACTGCCCAGCCGCATCTGGGTTTCCAGGCGCCGGGCGAGCCGGTCGGCGAGGATCTGCGGCGCATCTGTGGGACCAGCGAATCCGACCAGCCGGGCAAGCTCGGTACGGGCCTTGGCCTCCACCAGGCGCCGGACGGCCGGACGCTCCAGGCGAGCCCAGACCAGCTTGACCGGGGTCAGGACTGCCCGCAGATCCAGCGACGGCAGGGCCGCCCGCCCCTGCTGCTGCCTGCCCTGACCTTCGCTCTCCAGGACCCGCAGGCTGCCACCGGCCACCGGCCCGCAGCTGCCCTTTCCGCCTTCGATGGACGGGGGGTTCTTCGGCTGTTCCCCGCGAAGCGGGCCACCTTCGCCGTCCACGGCCTGGTCCTCGCGCTCGCACGCACGGTCCGGCAGATCACCGAACCCACCACGGCCGTGGCCGGAAAAGCCATCAGAGAGCGAGAGAGGAGAGCCGGGAGTAACCAGGGGAGGGTGGTAAGGGTGAAGGCCTGCCGCAACACCGGGGTCTGCAACATCCGCCTCATTCGCAACAGGCACGCCGTTGACCTGCGGATCCTCATCCGACTGCGAGGGCTCACTACGCCCTGCTGCAACACCGTGCTCTGAAAACACGGACTGCACGGCCTCCGCACGGTCCTCCCGGACCACGTCAGCACCACCACGGCCGTGCGCAGCGGCGACCGCCGGCACCAGCAGCCGCGACCGGTTCGCGAGCCCGGACGCCGTCTCCAGACGCACCCGGGACACCAACTCCCGGCCCTCCAGCCGTCCGAGGATCCCCGCCGCCGCAGCCGCCGTGCACCCCATCAGCCGGGCCAGCGTCGCCGCCGCCCGGCCACGCTTGGTGTCCACGCTCCCACCGCACAGCCGAACCCGCCCGGCCTCCCGCGCCTCCAGCACCAGCAGCAGCAGCGCCAGACGGTCCGTCGCCGCGCCCCGGCCGGTACGCGTACCGATCAGCCCGGCAGGCGTCACCCGCCCGTCCCGGTGCGTCCAGCCCGGCCCCATCACGGCCTGCAGCAGCCGCCACAAGGTGGCGTACTCCTTCTTCGTCAGGTTCAGCGGGTGCCCGACCACACCCTGAGCGGTCCACAGTTGCTCTACCTTGCACTCCAGCCCGTCGTCCTGGCCGTAGTCGCCCTCCGCCGTGCCGACGGAGACCATGCCCGAGCGGCGCAGCTCCGGCAGGACGTTGGAGGCCATGTACGACACGGACACGCCGATCCACCGCCCCAGCTCCGAGGTGCGGATCTCCACTACCCCGGTCTCCGACCGCGTCCGTGACGCGAGCACCAGCACCGCCAGGCGCACCGCGTTCGACGCACCTTCCAGGCCGTCCGAGTTCAGCAGCGCCCGCACCGCGCCACTCAACCGGGCACGGGCGTCCCGACCGAGCGACAGCGGGTGACCCGCGGCGCGCTCCGGCACCGGGCCGGCCTGGACGGACCGCAGTCGACGACGCGACGCCCGGCGGGCGACATTTGTACGAGGGCGAGTGAACGCGGCGGCCGGTGCCGCCACGGCGCTCATCGGCCCACCGACCTGGCGGACGCCAGCGCACGAAGAAGCAACTGTGTGTCCGCAGGAGCCAGGCAGCTCACCGGCGCACCACCGCGGCGCAGCACGAGGGAGAGGACAGCCCTCGAAAGGACGAAGCGAACGTGCCCGTCACGCCCACTGAGCAGGAACCCGGCGGTGATCTCCGTCACGCCGGATCTGGTCCGCGGCGCGAAATCGGGGCTGGAAAGGGGTGTGCGGGCATGCCGAAGCTGGCCGTCGCACGAAACGTCGTGCACAATGACTCCCGTGACGCGGGGCCCGCCTCGTGGCACGACGAAGCCCCGAAAGGGCTTCGGTTTCTGGAGAGAAACCTGATGTTGAACCGCTCGACCGGCGCCAACCGGACGGGCAACCCCTTCGGGGGAGCTCGGCAAAGCTCCTCCGGTGTCAGAAGGGCGCTCCAGCTGAGGCGACGGCAATCGCTTCGCGGCTCGGAGGCCCGGGGCGGCAGACCCATATGGGTGCCGCCCCAGAAGGACTATGTCACCTCAACCCCCTCGACAGAGGCGCGGGTCGGGGCATATCCAGGCAGCACGAACACCCCGTCGAAGGACCAGCGACCTGCGAGGTCGCTGACCCCACGGCGGGGTGCAGTGTGTGCGCGTGCGGGTACGGGTACCCTGATCACGTCGCCACCTCCTGGTTTGTAGGAGTAAGCGGCCGGCCAACCGACCTCCATCACAAGGTCGTTGGCCCGAGTGGCCCCTCCCGGTTGCCAAGCCGGTCGACGGGGCCACTCGCATTTTCGATCTACGTCAGACGCCACCATACCGCCGAGGTCTGCCCTGAAGAGACCTTGGGCGCAACGTGTCGATTCCACTGCTCGCAGCGCCCACTGACGGCACTTCACGATCTCGCAGGCACCAGGTGCAAGGCCAGCTGCTCGCCACACCAGGCGGCCACCAACCATCCGCGCAGGAGCAGTCAACGGTTCCCAGCTGAAGTCATCTGTCATTTCGACCTTCCGGCCTCCTTCGCCGATCCCCTTCCCCATACGGTGCGGAGGCGCGGCCCGGGCCCCACCGGCTCGAAGTCTGCGGGACGGAGGACTGAGCCTGGTGCGGCCGAGCTTGGCGCGACCTCTTGATCGCGCGGAGGTGACAAGTGGGGGTGACATTCAAGATGTCATCCCCACTCGTCACTTTGGGAGCTGCCTTCCGGATGCAGTGTGCGCTGTCCAAGCAGCTTGTTCCGAGGCCCCGTGTCATTTCTTGAGAGCGTCGACTGCCAGAGATGTGCTCCATCGGAGGATGGTCGCTCCGCCGGTGATCTTCACCGCTACTTCAACGACACGATCGTCGGCCAGCGTTACCGTCCGGACGATTTGGCTTACGACCACATCTCCAGCCGTCAGGCCCAAATGCTCCTTTTCCGCGCTGGTGGCAAGACGCGACGTCACTTCCTCCAGAACGCGATGCTGAGCAACGCCAAGACGCGCCGCTGCCAGCTCGCGAGAGCCGCCGGTCGAAACAGGCTCAGCCAGCTCGGGCGCCGCAGCGACCACGAAGGCGGGGTAGTAGGAGCTGCTCAGGTGTACGGGGACACCATTGCGGCTGACCACACGGTGGCGGACATGGACAGGCGTGCCAGGCGTGACGTCAAGGCGCGGTGCAACCAACTCGTCCGCTCCGACGGTGCCTACCTCGAAAATCCGAGAGCTCTCGCCGCCGTCCAGCGCCTTTCCCGTCTCCTCGTAGAGCCGGACGCGGGTGCCGATGTTGTTGCTGGCTGGCCCAACCACAACCGTGCCCACGCCCGGCTTGGCCATGGTCAGGCCTTCCATCTTGAGGACTCGGTAGGCCCTGTTCGCGGTCGTCTGAGCCACGCCATAACGCTCACAGACCTGCCGCAGCGACGGCATCGTGGTGCCTGGCTCAAGCACCCCGTCCTGAATCTGCTTGCGATAGTTCGCGGCGATCTCTGCATATCCGACTGTATTGGGCATACCGGTCTCCTCTCTCTGATTCACGCGCCCCACCTCCATTGGTGCAGCTCTATACGTCAGAGGGTACGCCACGCAAACTTCCAGCGCTACCACTAGCGTTAGGGAGCGCTAGTGGTCTACATTGATGTCGTGGCGCTGCTGAATCACCGGAGGCACTGTCCTTAGGCGGTTCTGCCCAGCGCCGACTGCACCACTGCACAACCAGTCGCCACTTCGGTGGCCGCGAGGAGTCTGAGGCAACCAACTCCTCCTCGTGCCCGTGACTGCTGCATAAACGTCGCAGCGCGTATGCGCTGTCGGTCCGTCAGGACGCCCGGTTTTCCGGTGGGTCCTGACGCGGCCGAGAGGGCACCCGCGACGCCCACCCCCTGCCATCGTGAGGAGTTGTCCCATGACCGCACCCGTCCGTGAGCGTGAGGTCCAGACCGTCAGTCAGAAGCGCAAGCGGAGGACGAGGTCGCGCACGATCAGCCACCTCGACCCGATCGTCGTTTCCAAGCTCCCCCCGCACGAGTACGACCTCGACCCCGCCTCCATCTCCCTCGTGTGCCCGACCTGCCGCACCTGGGTCCCGATCCGCGTCGCCGACACGGAGCGGGCCACGGCCAAGCTGGTCCCCCACCACAATGAGCCCGCCGGCACCGAAGACCCGGTCCGGTGCCTCCTCGGCAGCCACCGCCTCGTCACGATCGACGTCAACATCGCCAAGTGGTCCCGCCGCCTGGAGCAGGGTGTCGCGGAGACCAGCGGCCGCCGCGCCGACCGCGTCGTCCGCAAGCCCCAGCCGATGCCCACCCCCGCCGTCATGCAGATCGTCGGCGGCCTCGTCGACGAACGCACGGCCCGCAAGCTGCACGAGGCCCACGTCAAGAGCTGCACGACCTGCTCCGCAACCACCCCCCGCTGCGCGGACGGCCGCCGCCTCGCCGAAGCCGCACCGAAGCTCGTCGCCGCGCATGTCACGGCCTGCACCACCTGCGCCCCGCCGAAGTCCCGCTGCGCGGGGGCCCGCCGCATTGCCGCCGCCGCGCCGAAGCTGGTCCGCTCGCACATCACGAGCTGCGTCACCTGCTCGCTCACGGGGTCCCGGTGCGCCGATGGCCGCCGCCTTGCCCACCTCGCCGCCCACACCCAGCGGACCGCACCCATCCGCCGACAGAGGCAGACGGAGCAGGAGGAGTGGGCCGCCCACCAAGCTTGGGCGCTGCGCCTGCTGCACGACCAGCAGTGGGACAAGCTGGGCCGCCCGGTCCACGAGACCGACCAGCAGCGCGTCCGCGACGTTCTGACCGCGCTGCGCAAGATGCTCAACGTCCCGACCAAGCCCGGCGCCCGGCCGCTCACCACGTGGGAGCGAGCCGAGCTGGAGACCACCATCGCGGTCGTGGAGCGGCAGCAGAAGGACCTTACCCACCGCTGGTAGGCGACGGACGAACGACCACGGCCGGTCATCCCGACGAAACGGGGTGACCGGCCGTGGCTGCTCGTACGACCAGTCAAGTTGACCGGAACGTGAAAGGACAACAGCCGCATGAAGCTGCCGTTTGTACGACGCACAACCGCCGACGCATTACGCAGCCAGCTCGCCCATGCCGAGCGAGGGGCCGTTGCCCTGGCCGCGAGCATCGAGGTCAAGAACGGCGAGGTGGTGCGCCTGACGGACGAGCTGAACGGCGCTCGCCTTGCTCGGGAGGCACTGGTGGCCGCGTACGACATCGCCAACTCCCGGGCCAGGCGTGCCGAGGAGAAGTCCGCTGAGCTGGAGACCCGCCTTCGGACAGTCCCGGCACTGCCTGATGCGGGTGAGACCAGCGTGGACGAGCCCGACCCCGAGCCGGAGAACAGGGACTACGCCTTCACCCTCCTCAACCTCGTACTTCCGCGGTTCGCCGATCTCATCGCGCAAAACGGCGGAGTCCTCCCGGATAACAACTACGAGGCTCTGTCGATCTACGTGAACGGCGCTTCGCGGCACGGCCTCACCGAGGCCGAAGTCGAAGAGCTCCGAGCCAGGCACAACCTCCCCGCGCCGATCTTCCAGAGGGCGAAGAACTTTGCGTCTCGCCCTCTTCCCGCCGGCGCCGCCTGACCCAGCGACCGGACGAACGACCGAGGCCCGGCCGACCCGATAACTCGGGTCGGCCGGGCCTCGGCTGCTCGTACAGCAGTCGACTCCCCTCGCTGGGGAGTGAACGGCGACAGCCCCAGGGATCGCACCCCCGGGGCTGTCCAGGGCCTGACTGGAGGACCTGATGCACAGCATGACACGCACGACCCCCGCCCTGGCGGGCGGCGTCTGCCCCACCTGCCAGCTCATCATGGAGGCCTGCACCTGCACCGGCGTTACGCAGCTGCTGACCGTGCTGGCCCCCCACGCGGGAGTGGCTGACAAGATCGGCCGCCAGGACGACCAGAGCGGCGACGACGGCCGCGGCGACGAGCGCGACGAGACCGACCGCGCCTTCCAGCGTCTTGTGCAGCAGTTGGTGGTCGACGGCGACGACCGAGCCGCCGTGGCCGGCCGCCGGGCGCGGCGCACACTCCAGGAGATGGACCCCGGTTACGAGCGTCAGCCCGTGCTGATCCTGCACCGTCCGGCGATGGCCGACGACGCCTGCGGGCTCTGCCACCGGTGGGGCTGCACCGGGCACGACTGCCCGCCCGGCGTCACCGCGCTGACCGAGCAGGAGCGCAAGGACCTGAGCGACAAGGTCCGCGACGCCAACAAGCGCAGCACGAGCCGCCCGAAGTAGTGGCTCACCTCATACGCGCCGCCCGGACCGCTCAGTATCTCGCGGTCCGGGCCCTCACCGTTCACGGCCTGGGCCACCCGCTGACCTTCGCGCTCCTGGCGGCCGCCTCCACGGCGGCCGCCAGGGCGTGGGACCGGGGCCACCCCGTGGACGCGATCCACACCGCACCCGGACAGAGAGCCCGTCGTGCCCGCTGACCTCCACACCCGCTACATGAGCGCGACCAACAGCTGGGGCGCCCACCTCAAGGGCTGCCCGACCTGCACCGCCGAGCGACGCTGCCCGGACGGAGCGCCGCTCTGGGAGCGATTCGAGCGCTTGCAGGACGCCTACCTCAACCATCTCCGCGACAAGAGAGGCACGTCATGACCGTCACCTCCATCGCCACCTTCGCCGCCCCGGCCAGTTCCACCGGAACGGCATCCGCATGCGTCTCCCCCCTCGCTCCGACGAGCAGCTACCCCACCGAGGCCGGGGCCGTCGTATACGTCTACACGGACTCCGACGGCAGCCTGAGCAGCGAGTGCACCGGCTGCGGCGAGTACGCCTGGACGCTCGAACTCACCGAGATCTTCGCCTGGCACCACGCCTGGACCTGCCGCAAGAAGCCCCACTCGTCGGCTGCCTGACGGCCTGCCTGCTGCCTCCCCTGCCCGTCCCGGCCGCGTGCCGGTACGGGCAGGGCCGAGGGGAGCCGGACAGCCCGGACCAACGCACCTGAGGAGAGGCTCGCATGCCCAAGACGACGAACACCCCCACAGTGCTGCCGGACTCGCTGTGCAAGCACACCCAGAAGTGCCCGAGCGCCGACAGCCCCGACCGGGAGGCCGCGAAGGTCGTGGCCGCCCACCCGGAGCAGGGCTGGAACCTGTTGTGCAACGCCGTCCTGCTCTTCGAGGACACCGGCGAACTGCTCCCCGACGGCCAGGTCGTTGCCCCGCACCGGCCCACCGACGCCGCCCTGGACCTCCGGCTCACGGAGGGCCACGCGCTGATCGGGGGCACGGCCCGCCGCGGCAAGACCGGCATGGCCGCGCTCCACGCGTCGATGACGGCCCGGTCCACCAGCGCCTCGTCGCCGGTCTGACGGCTGCCCGACCCGCCCGCACCGACCGCCCCCCACGGCGGCCGGGACGGGCGTTGACAGGGAGCCGAACAGCCCGGACCATCCGACGAACGAGGCCACCATGCCCCAGAGCCAGACCAATACCCCGCCCCGGACCCAGGCTTTCACCGCTACCGCCGTGGTCATCACGACGGAGATGCTGGAGCGGGCGGCGCGGCTCGTGCCCGACTCCCCGCACATGTCCTGGACCGGGCCCTCGGGCGAGGAGTCCACCGGAGAGGCGGTCGCCCGCCACCTGGAGGCCACCGTCGACCTGCTGGCCACGAACGGCTGGGACCGCATCTGGACCCCGCCGACGCCCGCCCAGCTCGCCGAGGCCGACGCCGCCGCGACCACCGAGACCATGCTCCGCCAGCTCCTGGACTACATCCGCGAGGAAGAGCGCTCCGCCAGCGGCAGGCTCACCGCCGGTGACGCGCTGAACCGTGTCGCGAGGACTGCGGACGGCGACCCCGACACCGGCCGCATCGCGGGTGACGTGCTGGATCTGGTCGTCGTTGCCCTGACCGGGCACCCGTCCGCCCGATTCGGGTACTGGTCGGAGCGTCTTAACCGCACCTTCGCGGACATCACCGCGCTCCTCACCGCCGGCGCTCTTTTCGCTCGCACCTACGGCCCTGCGCCGGAGCGTGCCGCCTGACCGCGCCCAGCATTTCGTTTCCACCCGGCCTGCGTTTCGTCTCCGCCCGCCCGCGTTTCGGGAGCACCGGCCGCCCTCCCCCAGGCACCGGTGCTCCCGCCGCGCTGGACCGGGCGGAGACGGAGTTCCGGACCACGGCCGGTGAGCCGCACGAACCCCAGTTTCGGTTCCACCGCACCCCGTTTCGGGAGCAGCCGCCCGCGTTTCGGGGGCAGCGCCCGCCGTTTCGTTCACGCCCTGAACCCCTCATTCCGGAGGCCCTGATGACGATCACTGAGTGGCCGCGCACCGCGGCCGTCCCCGACCCCGTTTCGCCCGCACCGACTGTCGTTTCGGAGACACTGGCCGCTGTTTCGGCAGCACCCGGCACCGTTTCGGAGACGCCGGATTTCGTTTCGGAGACGCAGAAGCGGAATCCGGACGAGACCGGCTCCACCTCCGGGCGCGAACCGCTGACGGGTCTGCAGAAGCTCGCGATCGGCGGCATCGTGGCCGCCGCGCTGATCCTGGCCGGGATCGGCCTGTACCTGTCGTTCGCGCACGTCGCGAGCTTCGCGCACAAGGAGCTCCGCTTCGGCTCGCTGGACAAGGGCCAGCTGTTCGCCGTCGGCGTCGACGTCGGCATCATGGTGATGATCGCCGTCGACCTCCTGATGGCCTGGCTCAAGCGCCCCATCACCTGGGTCCGCTACCCGGTATGGCTCCTGACCAGCGCAACCGTCGTTCTCAACGCAGCCTCGGCCACGCCCAAGGACAAGCAGTGGGAGCTGCTGGACTACGTTGCCGCGTTCGCGCACGGCGTCGTCCCGGTCCTTTTCATCATGATCGTAGAGGTCGGCCGTGACGCGATCGACCGGATCGTGCGCCCCGACCGGGAGGGCCGCGACGCGATCCCGCTGATCCGCTGGGTCCTGGCTCCGGTCGCCACTCCCCGGATCTACCGCAGGATGCGGCTGTGGGGGGTGTCCTCCTACCCGGAGATGGTCCGCCGCGAGCAGGACCTCCTCGCCTACGAGCAGTGGCTCAAGCGCAAGTACAACGGAGACCTGTCCAAGGCCACTGACGACGAGCGGCTGCCGATGAAGATGGCCCCCTACGGCTACACCGTCAGCGAGGCCCTCGCCATGCCTGACCAGCAGGAAGCCGAGGCGGAGAAGCGGGCGGAGGAGGCCGAGCGGCGGCGCCGGGAGGCGACGACACGCCAGAAGCTCGCGGAGAACCGGGCCGAGGCCGAGCGCCTGGAAGCGGACGGCCAGCTCGAATCGGTCCGGGCCCGGGTGGACAGCGAGAAGGGGATGGCCCGGGCGCACTCCAAGGCGCAGATCAGCGCCGCCGAGAAGGCTGCCGCCCAGGATGAGGCGGCGCTGGAGACCGCGGTCCAGGCCGAGGCCCGCACACGCGTGGCCGAGGCCGAGCGTGAGGAGGCCGAAGCCCGCGAGGCGACGGCCGACGCTGACCTCCGTACGGCCGAGCTGGAACGGCAGGCGGCGCAGAAGCGGAAGGAGGCGGCGGAGGCGGACAGAGCCGCTGCGGCCGAAGCGCAGGCGGTCGAGACCCAGGCCATCGCCGAAGCTCGCCAGGCCACAGCCGAAGCCGACCAGGCCGCCGCCGAAATCGAAGCGGCTGCCGCCGAAACGCGTCGGGCTACTGCCGAAACGGAACGGAAGGAGGCTGAGGAGATCAAGCGGAAGGCACGCGCCGAAGTCAGTGCCGAGGCCGCCCGCAAGGCTGCCGCCGAAACGGCGAAGGCTGCTGCCGAAACGCATCGGGCTGCTGCCGAA
Source organism: Streptomyces sp. rh34 (assembly GCF_002551245.1). GTDB lineage: Bacteria > Actinomycetota > Actinomycetes > Streptomycetales > Streptomycetaceae > Streptomyces. The sequence continues at coordinate 10,453 of NZ_NTGZ01000003.1, read as the reverse complement.
ATCGAGCGGCGCGCGGTCGAAATCGAGGACGAGGCCAAGCTCAGCCCGCGCGAGCGCTCCGTGCGCAAGGTCGCACGCCTCGCCCTCACCGCCGGCCTCCTTCCCGACGGCCTGGCCCCGGAGGACGTGCAGGACGAGCTGAACGCGCGTGTCTCGATCACCGACGTCCAGCGCGAGTGCGACGTGTCCTCCACCGACACCGCCTCCAAGTACCGCCAGGAAGCCGCGATCCTCATCGCCAACGGCTACCGCCCCTGACCTGCGCATTCGTCCACGGGCACACAGCAGTGAGGGCCAGCACATCCGAAGTGGGCTGGCCCTCACCGCTACCGAGCACAGCAGCTCTGCTCCCGTCCCGGGGGCGCTTCCACATGTCGCCGGAATCCGGCTTCTTCACCTGCCACCAGTACCTCTGACGAAGTCCTGGTGGCAGACGAAGGTGCCCGATCCGCATCCGGACACCCGCCTGAACCGATCAGGCGCGAAGGCCCCCGTCACGCGGGGCCTTCGGCTTCCCCCGATGTACGGAAGGAGCGCAGCATGACACCCACGACGAGCGGGGCCGCCCCGGCGTCGGGGCGCTTCACTCGCACGACGGCGCCGCCGGAGTCCCCGCCGGCACCGCCCGCCGTGATCCCGCAGGCCCTGGAGATCTGGGCGCCCGAGCCCCCGACCTGGGGTCAGCGCATGATCCCGAAGGGGATCCGGTCCGCTATGGCTGACCTGGGGCTCTGGCAGGAGCCGCGCCCGTTGAAGCCGTCGTTTCACCTGACCCAGGTGATCGAGGTCCTCACCCGCTACGGCTGGTGCCAGTCCTTCGATTTCTCCCCTACCGGACGCATGTGTCTCAGGGGCGCCCAGACCTTTCTGGAATCCACCGGGCATGTGACCGCGATCGATCGGGGAAAGGCCGTGAATTACCTCCAGACGCAACTGTCCCGCCAAGGCGTGACTATGCGGTTCTGGGAATGGAATGACCTCCCCCACAACACCTTCCGGGGTGTGGAGGCTACGATTTCTGCAGCCTCTGACATGGCGCGAAAGAACGGAGACTGAAATGACACCGGAAGAAGAGAGAGCTTTCGAGGGAATTGAGGCCGGATTGGCGACCGGAATGAACTTCGGAAACAGTAATCTGGACGCCTCTCCGTATGCCGATGAAGGGCCGTACGGCACCCCGGTGGAAAAGCACAAGAAGGCCGGTCTGACCCGCCGTGGAAAGGTTGCTGTCGCGGTGGCCTCGGTCGCGATCGTCGGCAGCGGGACCATCTGGTTCCAGGTCCATTCCGCAACTGTCGCGAAGGACGAGAAGGAGGCCGCTGCCCTCCAGCTCCAGATGAAGCGGCTGGAGCTGGAGGAAATGAAGATTCGGAACGACAAGGCGGTCGCCGACATGGAGGCCGCGTCCAGCTCCGCCGCCAAGGTCCAGGCGGCCCTGGACCAGTGCGTGAAGGACACCTTCGCCGTGGTCCACAAGAAGTACGGCACGCCGTCCAAGAGCGCGGTCGTGGCGGACTGCAAGCACCAGTACGAGACCGCCGACGGCTCCGACATGGCGGCTGCCAGCAGTGCCCGCGACACGAGCGGCGAAGCGGGCCGGGGAGACGGCGGTGGGGTCAACTCCCCCGCCCTGCTCGGGCTCGTCGCCGGCGGCGCCCTGGCCCTCGCGGTGTTCGCACGCAAGGGCAAGAAGGCCGACGCCTAGTCACTCAAGGTGATTAATTACTCATTCCTCCCTGGCGGAGAACAGCCGTTCAGACGCCCCGTGAGGGTCTGGATATGGCGTTCTCCGCCAGGGAGTGAGGAGTGAGGAACCATCGACGATCACGGAAAGTGAGGAAGAGATGGCGACCGATACGGTGCCCCCGGTACCCGCAGGACCCCCTGATCCGCCCGCCCCGGCCGCCGCCGGCAGCGTCCCGGCACCAGCCGGAGACACCGGCATCATGGCCGCCCTGATGGCCGCGGTAGAACCGGCCCGGCCCGTCACCGCGCCCGGGGCCGGGGCCCGGCCGGAGGGTGACGCCCCGGCCGCGAAGGCGGACCCCGACGGCGCGGTGGACCGCTCCTCCCCCGGCTTCACCAGCGCGGTCAGAGCACCGGAGGACCTCGTCGGCGCCGACTCCGACGCGGCCGGTGCCCGGCACAAGGAGGGCGTGATCAAAACGCTGCTCCGTGCAGGTGCGACCCGCTGGGCGAAAGGTGGCGGAGCGGCCAACAAGCGGCTCGACGTGGCAAAGGCCCAGGCTGCCGCACATCAGGTGAAGGAAACCAGGACCACCACGGTCATGAAGTCTTCCGGAATCCCCACCCGAAGCAGTTCCGGAGGGACCGGAGGCGGGGGTCAGGGATCTACCGGGAAAAATACTGGTGGTTCGGGTAGGAATTCCGGCGGAAACGGCTCCGTAGGTACCGGGCGTGGCGGAAGCGGTGCCGGGCCCGGAGGCGCAGGTCGGGGTTCTTCCGGATCCAATGGCGGCAACGGCTCCGGCGGTCGTGGATCTTCCGGTTCGAATAATGGCGGCGAATCCGCAAAGAGTCGCGGCTCCGGCGGCAATTCCGGCGGTGTTTCGCCCAAGAATTCCGGCGCTCAAAAGCCGGACGAATCGGCGGGCAAGGGAAAGGGGGGCGGTTTCGCAGGGAATTCCGGAGTCAGTGGAAAGGATGGCGGAAACGGAAAGCCCGGGGGAAACGGAAAGACCGGGGCTTCCGGAACCGGCGGCGGATCGGGATCGGGCGGCTCGTCCGGCGGTCGCTCCCCCGACTCGAAGACCAAGGACGGCAAGGACCAGAGCCCGAAGGACGGCACGGGCAAGGGTCCGAAGGGCGGCCCGAAGGCCGACATGGAGAAGCGCGGCGGCAGCCCGGGGTCGGGCTCCGCGGGAAGCGGCGGCAAGTCCGGCTCCAGCGGCGGCACCGGCAAGTTCGGCACGAGCGGCAAGGACGGCAAGAGCGGCTCCGCCGGCGGCGGCTCGACCGGTACGGAGAGCCGGACTCCGCTCCAGCGGTCGCGGGAGACGGGGCACGGCGACGGTTCCGCTGTCCGGAACGTGGTCGACCACGTGCAGGCGTACGCGAAGGGCGCGAAGGACGGCTACCAGGACAAGCGCGAGGAGAACGGCAAGGAGCACGCCCGCCTCGACAAGGCCCACGACCAGCACAAGGCGAAGCAGCAGGACCCGAAGAAGGACGACCCGCAGCAGCAGGGGACGAAGGTCGCCGGACCCGATGGTCAGACGCTCGTCATCGCCCCGCCGGATGAGAAGGACGACGGCATGAGCACCGACGTGAAGCCCCTCCTGGTCAAGGAGATCGACCCGAACACGCTGACCCTGGGCACCGAGGGCGCAGCCGGGTCGGTCAGCCGGAAGGAGCTGCGGAACTTCAAGCAGTACGAACGGAAGCTGGAGGCCAAGGAGAACCACCTCGTAAAGGTGGCCGACGCGTGCAAGTCGTTGGAGGCCGCCGCGGAGGACGAGTCGAGGGACTGCCAGCAGCTCGCCGAGCAGGCGAAGGCCGTCAAGGGCGGGGAGAAGCTCGCCGCGAAGCTGTCGCGGCTCGCCGACAGCGCGAAGGCCCAGGCGACGGAGGCCGCCGAACTCCGCAAGCGCGCGCAGCGGGCGGCGGAGATGTGCAGGGTCGTCCTGACGAACATCGGGACCCGGTACGCGCCGCTGTACAAGGCGGTGGTGGACAGCGACGAGACGAAGCCCGCCGAGCTCCGGTTCTACAACGACAAGGGCTCCTACGCGACCGCCGCGTAGGACCAGAAGGAGAGCCGATCATGGCGGAGCTGACGTACAAGGCCCTCGTCCGGAAGACCGAGGCCAAGGAGAAGGCCCTGGCCCGCAACGCCGAGGGCGTCAAGAAGGCCGCGGAGAACATCAAGGAGCTCGCCGACGACACCGCCTCCGACGCGGACGCGCTCGGAGCCAAGAGCGTCGACCGCGACTCCCTGGCCGAGTGCCAGGAACTCGCGAAGATCATCCGCGGCGTGTCGGAGGGCGCGATCACCTACGCGTCGAGGACGGCCGACACCGCGAAGGCCGCTAAAGCGGCCGGTGATCAGGCCCGCACCACCCACGCCGGTTTCCAGGAGGCGTTCGACCGCTCCAACGTGACAGACCTGGAGCAGGTCAGCCGCGACTGGTTCGAGCAGGAGTAGCACCACCCATCACCGGCGCGGCCGGCCCCCGGAGGGATCACACCCCCGGGGGCCGGCCGCGCCCCTGTGCACCACCCAGAACTCAGACAGGAGACCCCCCATGTCCACGCCCACCCTCACCAGGACGGTGCCGAACGCGGAGCCGGCGGAGCGGGCCGCCGCGGCACTCCAGATCGCTCTCCCCGTCGGGGTGGGCCTCCTCGCCCCCCTCCTCGACCCGAGCGCGGCGGTCTACGCCGGAGCCGGGTTCCTGGCCGGTGCCACGTTCACCGGCGCTAACTACATGAACCGTCTGGGCCGCTGGGCCTCCCAGCTCCCCGGGATCGACATCGCGCGGGCGCACCGCGACACCCTGGGGATCTCCACGATCACCACCGGGATGAGCCTGGCCCTGGGGCAGCTGGGCGGCGCCGACGCGTCCGAAGCGCTGATGGCCGGGTTCCTGGAGCCGGTCACCGTTCCCGGGATCCTGTCGCTGGGGTGGTGGGCCGCGGTCGGCTTCACCGGCTGGCGCCTGCGCCGCGTCTTCGGCCACCGCACGGTCACGGTCCAGGGGCAGTCGGCACCGGCCGCACCGGGGCCGGCGAACACCGGTGACCCCGCCCCGGTGTCGCTCGCCGACAAGATGATCGCGGCCTGGGGCCGAGTCATCAGCGACCCGAAGACGGGACGCCACCGCAACCAGGTCCTCTCCGACGTCGTGATCTACCCGGACCGCTGGGAGGGGCGGATCACCGCGGCCCTGGGCGACTCCGTGAACGTGTCGAAGGAGTCCGTCTCCAGCCTCTTCGGCCGCTCCGTCGATCACATCGACCTGAAGTTCGGCACGCACTCCGGCGAGGCCCTCATCACCGTCTGGTACACCCAGCGCGCCGAACTGGACCCCTCCACCCTCGAAGGAGCCTGGAAGCGGGTGAGGGCGCGGATCCTCCCGAAGACCCACCTGGAAGAGGTCCGCCCGGACGAGCACACCGGCGGCCAGGTCGCCCGCGTCATCGCCGACGACGACCTCGACGCACTCCCCCGCGTCGTCAACCTCGGGGAGCTGGCCGGTGCGCTGCGCCGTTCCATCGACCTCGTCTCCTACGAGCCGGGACGGCGCGACCCGCGGCGCGCGATCATCCGCGTCATGGACCACAACCCGCTGGAGAACGGTCACGACTTCCCCGGCCTGGAATCCCTGGTCGCGACCCCGGGCGGCTGGGTCAGTATCGGGAAGATCGCCTCCGGCTTCCCCGCACGGATCCAGCTGTTCGATCCGAAGCTCGGCGCCCTCCACGTCGTGATCGCCGGTACGACCGGCTCCGGCAAGGGCGGCACCGCCCAGATGATCAGCCTCGCGTACCACGCGAACATGATGGCCCAGATCTACGGCGACCCGAAGGGCGCCAGCAACCCCGCGATCCCGAAGATGGCCGCCTACAGCGGCCTGACGAACCTCGGCGCCCTCGGGGCCATGCGGCTGTCCTGGTGGGTTCTCCAGCACCGGATCGAGGAGGCCGCCCGCCTGGAGCTGAAGAACTTCGCCCCCACCGCGACGCGGCCGTACTGCGCCACCATCCTGGACGAAGCCGCTCAGATGCTGGCCCCGGGAGCACCGAACCGCAAGGAGGCCGTGAAGATCGTCAAGGACGGCGCCTCCCTGACCCGTTCCCTGGGCATGCCCTGGGTCCTGATCAACCAGACCGTCAACCTCGACCAGCTCGGCAGCGAGCAGGCGATCCGCGCGAACCTCCTGGCCGGAGGGACCTGGATCATCCTGCGCACCGACAGCGACCAGGTGAACCTCGGCGACCTCCCCCCGGGCTTCGAAGGCCTGAACCCCTCCCTCATCCCGGCGGTGTGGGCGGAGGAGGACGACTCACTGGTCTACGACCCGACCGTCGAGGAGTCCGACCCGCGCCGCACCTTCGGCCTCGGCTACGTCGCCGCACCGGGCGGCCGCGCGGGCATGATGCGGATCGACAACCTGGAGGACGCCACCGAGCACATCCGCCCGGAGAACGTCATGGCCCCGGTCGACGTGCCGTGGTGGGGCGACGAGGCGTACATGGAGGAACTGGCCCAGACCCCTATCCCCGGCTTTGAGGAGAAGGACGGCGAAGGCGGGACACGTGAGGCGGGGACCTCGTTCCCAGGCGTCGACCTCCCGAAGCCCAGGGAGCGGACGTCGGAGGAGAAGGTCCTGGCCGCGCTGCGCGACGAGTCCGACCCCTTGTACGTCAGCATGCTCGACGAGGACGACGACATCACCCCCGACGACATCGACTACGTCGAACGCGGCCACCTGCTCGCCGCCAGCGGGGTACCGGAGTCGACCTTCGCCAACGTGCTGAACAAACTGGAGAAGAAGGGACAGATCCACCGGATCAAGGACGGTAAGACCTCGAAGGTCGCCCTGGGCAGCCGACCGGACGAGACCGACTGACGGGCCGCCCTGACCACAGGTCACATCACCGCGCACTCCCACGGGCGCCCCGCTCCAAGTCGTACCGCACCCGCACCACGCACCCGCACCCCGCCGGACAGCCCATCGCCGGCGGGGTGCTCGCCGTACCGGGCAGACCACCCGGCCCGCCTGGCCGCCACTCCCGCGCCCTGCCGACGCATCGACGTCAGCGGGGCGCGGTGCTGTCCACCCACCTGCTGGAGGAGATCACTCGTGCTCATCCCCCGCCCGCGCCGCCGGATCGGCCGGCTCCGCCCGCAGCGCCCCGCCCGGCTTCCCGGTATCTGGAGCCGGTGATGCCGCGCACCCGCCGCAAGCGCCGCCGCGAGGTGACGCGGGTGCCCCGCAGCGACGCGATGCTGCCCGAGTACGACCGCGGCACCGTGCCCGAGGGCCTCGTGACACGGCGTGCTCTGCGGGAGATGGGGCTGAGCCCCGGCGACAACAAGGGCCCGGTCGCGATCCTGCGGTGCCGCCTGTGCGCCACCCGCCCGAACTGGTCCTGCCGCCACCCCACCCGCGGCTTCCTGCTCCGGGTCGACCTGGCCCGCCCCAAGCGGATCCCGACGCTCGCTCAGGAACTGGCGCTGGACCGCGCGATGGCCGCCCGAAGCACCTGCTCGAAGTGCTCGCGCCGGTACTACTACTGCCTCCCCCTACACACCGTGGGCTCCTGCGACCCCTGCGCCCAGGGATACGAACCCACCCCCGGCACCTACGTCCACACCACCACCACGCCGGTCACGCACCGGCTCGCCGCCTGAGCAACCACTTCTCGAAGGAGCACACGATGACCGAGACCCTCACCCCGCCCGCCGCCGGCTCCCCGCTGGCGCTGCTGTTCGACATCACCACCGCCGCGCAGCAGACCGCCCGCATCGTCCAGGACGAGGAGCGCGACATGGCGGCGACCGCGGCCGCCGACCACGTCTACTCCGCCTACCCGAACACTCTGGGCCGGGCGGTCGACCACGACGCGTGGACCGGCTTCCCGGCCCTGCGGGACCACGGCCTGCAGCTCAGCGCGGTGGCCTACCTCGACGGCGGGCTGTGGCTCCACCACACCATCCCCGCCCTCGGTGACTTCCGCGACGTCCTCACCCTGCTCGTGCCGTGCGACTGCGGGCACGGCTACGTCCCCTCGCTCCTCGAGGACGAGAACGACCTCCTGGAGCTCCTCCAGGAACTACGCCCCACCGGCGGGCGCGCGGTACACCGTGGCGACACCGGCGGCCCGTACTGCGCGAGCGCCCCGACGGCCTGAGCCGCCGGTACCCGACGAACGTGACACAGCCCTCGCCCCGGCCGCGCAGGCCAGAGCGAGGGCTGCCGGGTGGCCGCGCATCGGCAAAGGGCCGGCCACCCACTCACTTCACCCGCAATTCGAGATCAGGAGAACCACCAGCATGCCCAACCGCCCCACCATCGAGCGCCTGGCCCTCTTCGGAACCCTCCTGGCGACCTTCGGCGAGCTGCATCCCGCCTGTGACCACTGGGCCCAGGGATCGAAGACCGCGTCGCGGAAGCGGAAGTACGGCACCGCCCTGGTCCACGCCGACGGCACCCCCGCCACCTCGAACTCCACCCGGCCGACCATGACCACCAGCACCCTCGGCAGGCGTGCGGTCGCCTGCCACGTCGCGTCCTATACCGCCGTACAGCTCGGGGCGACCATCGCGATCACCCGCGCCTTCGGCTACCGGATCACCCCGGCCGCCCTCCTCGCCGGGGCGGCCATCAACGCCGGAACGCACGCCGCGATCGACCGTGGCGCCTTACTGCTGTGGCTGGCGAAGAGGACCAAGAAGACCGGCTACATCGAGCACTGCCAGGCCGTCCGCATGGACGACAAGGGCACGCTCACCCGCGAGGTGAACGGGCCGGGCAGCGCATGGATGGAGCTGGACGCAGCGCTCCACCGAGTTATCGGGATCGGCGCGGCCGCCGTCACCACCTGGCTCACCACTCGCCCCGGCGCCCGCCGGTGACCCGCACCCGCCCGAAGCACCGACGAGCACTCAGCAGCCGACACCTGTCCCTGGAGGACCGCATGGCACGCACGCCCAAGCCCGTCACCTGGTACATGGCCACCCCCGCCGACGGGATCATCGAACTGTCCCGCCAGGCCGGAACGCCGGTCAGCGTCGCCGACGCCGTCGGCCAGGTCGTCGACCACCCCAACCCCTGCCGCACCAAGTGGTTCGACGAGAGCCGCTTCTCGTACTTCCGCATGGTCAAGCGGGTGGGCGAGGTCCTGGAGGACACCGGCATCTGGCCCGCCATCTGGCCGGTCCGGCTCTGGATCGCAGAGCCGGTCGGCGACGCCGGGAACTGGAGCCACCAGCACTTCTCCTACCGGCTGGTCGCCCACCAGATCCGCGTGCTGGAGGAGACCGACCCCTGGCCCGCGCTCGGTGCCGGCGGCCGGGAGGTCCTGGACGTCATCCACGAGCAGATCCCCGAGCGGGCCGTCCGGTGGGCCGCCGACTGGGACGCCGACCCCGAGGGCATGGAGGAGCGGCGCTGGAACTGGCGCCTGTGCGGGACCCGGGACATCGGCCGCGGGGAGTGGGCGCAGGCGGTGGCCGACATGACCTCCTACGCCCGCCGCGAGTCCGCCGCCCAGCGCTGGGCCGAGCAGCTGGCCACCGACACCGTCGAACGGATTCTCGCCGCCACCGACTTCAGTCAGGACGCGGTCGACTACGCCCGCTCCCGCGCCGCCGAGCTCACCGTCGCCGCCCAGCACCAGACCCGGCTCAGCCCGTACGTCCTCGACGCGCTGCGCGGTGTCCGCCTCGACGCCGCGTCGGCCGTCACCGCCTGACCCAACTGACGGAGAAACCCCATATGAGCAACACCACCGCGACCACCGAGACCGTCGGGGCCGTCCCCGCTGCACTGCGCGACTGGTCGGTGAGCTGGCCGCAGTACACGCCCACCGACGTCACACCCCCCGCACTGCTCCCCGCGGCTCTGGCCCGCCACGTGCCCGACTGGGCCGAAGCCGCCCCCAGCCCGACCGACGTACGCGACTGGGAGCGCCGCCAGGCCGACGCGCTCGTCCCCTACCAGCTCGACGGGCAGGGCCGGCCGCTGAACCCGCACGGGCGCACCGGCCACACCGGCCGAAACCTTGGCAAGTGGGGCGAAAACGCGGCCGCCGACCCGATCGTGGTCGCGGGCACCGGCCAGAAGCGCCGACTGCTGCTGATCACCCGCGACGACATCCACGTGGAGGCCATCCCCGGGGGCATGGTCGATCCGGGCGAGACCGCCCCGGCCGCCCTCGTTCGCGAGCTGCGTGAGGAAACCGGCGTCGACCTCTCCGACCACGTGCCGGTGATCCTCGGTCGACAGGTCGTGGACGACTGGCGCAACACGGATTGCGCCTGGGTGTCCTCGACCTCCGCGCTCTACCAGCTCCCCACTACGGTGACCGCCATCGGTGCCAGCGACGCGCTGGACGCCACGTGGTGGCCCTTTGTCAGCATCGAGCAGCTCGACGCGACGATCACCGCCGCCGGGCGCACCCTGTACGCCGCCCACCGGCCTCTCCTGCAACGCGCTCTCGACCACCTCGCCCGGATGGCGACCACGCCGCCCACTTCGATCGCTGAGCTGATCGCCCGGCACGCCACGAACCTCGCGCACCTCACCGAGGAGCCCCTCGCCGAGACCGGGTCCGACCTCATCGACCAGCTCCGCGAGGCCGAAGAGCGCCTCGACCAGGTCGGCATTGGCTTTGTTCACGAGTTACGACAGCGGTTGTTCACGTCTTTGGGAGGCGCCCGTCATGAGGCGAAGTCGGTGTTCACGAGAACGGGAGGCACCGAGTA
>NZ_NTGZ01000299.1 GCF_002551245.1 Streptomyces sp. rh34 | reverse complement strand
AGATGTGTATAAGAGACAGCTCCGGGACCGTCGGCGCCGGGGCGGGGGCGGGGGGTGTGGTCGGCATGGTCCTCAGGGGGTGGGCGGGGTGGGTCCGGGCGTCACGCGCGGTGCCCGGGGGCGGGTGACGTGGTCCTCGGCGGCGGACCGGGGCGCGGGGAACACGGGGCCCGCGCCCCGGGTCCCGGACGGGCCCGGAAGACCGGCGCCCGGATCGCCGAACGGGTCCGGCAGGCCGGTGAGTTCACGCAGCCGGGCGAGGTTGTCCCGGGTCACCGACCACAGCGCCCGCTGCCGGTCGTGGACGTCGGCCACCGCCGCCGGGTGGTCGGCCAGCACCGCGCGGGCCCGTTCCGCGAGCCGGGCGCCGAGGGCGCGCTCGTGGACGGAGACGCCCCAGTCCGGCCGGTCGATGTCGGCCAGGAAGTAGGCCAGCTTGGGGTGCGAGACCAGGCTGATGACGGGGGTGCCGCAGCCGAAGGGGATCATCCCGGCGTGCCCGCGCATCCCGATCACCAGCCGGGTGCGCCGGTAGAGGTCCCGGATGGCGTCGTTGGAGAGCAGGTACAGCGGTTCCACGGGGAGGGTGAGGCCGTGCTCCCGGCGCAGGTCGTCGACGAAGCGTTCGTCGGCGGGCATGTGCGCGGCGTAACGGACCTCCGCCGACGCGGACACGGCCCGGATCGCCGCGGCCATCTCCGCGAGGAAGTGCCCGTAGTCGTGGCCGAAGCGGAGCCCGGCCCGGTCGTAGGCGCAGTTGACGAGCACGGTGTCCTCGCGCGCCGCCGGTTCGGCGAGACGGGGGTCGAGGTGGCGGGCGACCGTGGTGGGGCAGGGCTGGTATTGCACCTTCTCGCGGAGCGACGCGGGCAGCAGTTCCCTGACGCGGGCGACGGAGCCGTGGTTGCGCAGCCCGAAGAACGCGGACCGTTCGACCAGGGCCCGCAGGGACGCCGCGAACCGCTCGCGGCGGTAGCGCTGGCCGTCGAAGACGTTGTAGCCGACGGCGAAGACCGCCAGCGGGGTGGTGATCCGGGCGAGGACGTCATCGGGGATGTTCCACTGCCAGCCGCTGTTGCCGTTGGGCGCGGTGTCGGGGAGGAAGAGCCCGCCGCCGCCGACGATCACCGCCCGCCGGGCGTTGAGGTGTTCGAGGGCGGCCTCGTCGACGAGCAGGTGGGCGTGGTGCTGGTGCCAGCGGTCCGGGCCGGTGTCGGCGGTGAAGCAGCTGCGGACCGCCTCGGGCAGCACCTTGTCACCCGCGTTCTCCTCGCCGTCGGCGAACAGGGCCACATGGGCGAGCTGTTCGCCGGGCCGGGTGCTGACGGGCTTCCGCTCCGCTGCGGCCATCTCGGACGTACGGGAGTACCAGGCGCGGCAGTTGGCGTCGGTCGGGTCGGCCTCCAGCCCCGCGAGCGCATAGCCCCGGGCGTCCTGGGTGCGGCCCAGCAGCCAGGCCAGCCGGGCCAGTTGGCCGAAGGCCCGGGGCGCGAAGTCCGGTGAGGCGGTCGCCAGCAGCAGGTGCGTCTCGGCCTCCTCGTACCGGGACAGCGCCATCAGGCAGACGCCGAGCGTCTCGTGGCAGCGCGGCAGGTCGGGACGGCCCGCGACGGCCTCGCCCAGCAGGGCGACGGCCCGGTCGTGGTGGCCGCGCCCCCGGTGGATCTCGGCGAGCTGCCGGACCAGGTCGATCGGCGGCCGGGGCCGGTCGGGGAACGGGAGCGCGAGGTGCAGCAGCAGGTCGGGGTGTTGGGGGCCCGGGAGGGCGAGGTAGGCGGCCCGGAACGCCTCGTGGTCCACGTCGAAGCGGTCCCTGGCGGCGTGGGCGGGGGCGAGGCCGGTACGGGTCGCGGGGGCGTCGGCGAAGTTCAGGACGACGACGTCCTCGGGGACCGGCAGATCGTCCTGGAGCCGCCACGCCCGGAAGTCGTCACGGGAGTCCAGGGGTACGAGGAGGTCTGCCGGGATGTCCTTCGCGGCGGGCGGCACCGGACCGAGGTCCTGGCGCTGGATCACCAGCAGCCCGTCGTCGGGGACACCGCCGCGCGGGTCCGGGGCGCGGTCGGGTCCGGGGCGCGGCGGGACGGCGGCCACGCCCGTACGGAGTCTCAGCAGGGGGTCGAGGCGGCCGAGGACGACCATGGCGGGGGTGAGGGCGACCACGGTGTCGTACCCGTCGAGGCGGAACACGTCGTCGCGTCCGGCGGCCGGGCGCGGGATCAGCCGGGGGTGCAGCCGGCGGGCGGCGTCGAAGGCGGTGTCCGGCAGACCGGGGTGCAGGACGACAAGGTCCTCGCAGAGCGCCGGGTTGGTCAGCGCGAGGCTGCGCAGGAGGGTGTGGAGCCCGGGCAGGTCGTCCGCGCCGGCGACGTGCACGGCGAAGGCGATCCGGCGCTTTCCGGTGACGGCACGGCGGTCGTCGGCGGATGCGGTGGCGGTCGCCGTGGCGGAGTCGGCCGTCTTCGTGGACTCGGTCCCGGCGGCGGCGACGGTGACGGAATCGGCCGCCGCCACGGAGTCGGGCGTCGTCGCCGTGACGGAATCGGCTGCCGCCACGGACTCGGCACGGGCGGCGGGCGCGGAGCCGGGCGTCGTCGCGGGGTCGGGGTGTGTCATCGCAGGGTGATCCTCACCGCGGTGTCGTCCGTGCTCGCGGTCCGTGTCCCGACCCATTCCCGTTCGCGCGGGGGCAGGGCGGCCGGCCCTTCGAACCCGATGAGGTCCACCCGGGCGGGGGTGCCCAGGAAGTCGAGGAGCCGCAGCACGGTGTACGCGGTGCTCGCGGGTCCCGCGCCGCCGGGCTCCTCGCCGAGCAGCGCCGGATCGTGCAGCGGGCGGCGCAGCGAGGCATCGCCGACGCGGTCCTGCGCGCCCGGGACGAGCCGGCTGCGCAGGGCGAGCCGCCAGTGCGGGAGCGGGTCGCCGAAGACCAGCCGGACGCCCGCCCGTCGGTCCCAGCGGGGGCCCTTCCACGGGGCGTCGCCGCGCAGGGTGCAGGCGTGCAGGTCGGTGCGGGCGGCCGGGGCGGTGTGGCGCGGTTCGTCGCAGCGCACGACGAGGTCGTAGCCCTCGATCAGGGCGGCCAGCGGGCTGCCGGGCCGCTGCTCCTGCTCGGCGGTGCGCGGCGTGTCGGCGACCAGGCACACCGTCCGGCCCGCGACGAGCCGGCGCAGCCCGGGTACGCCGATGGGCTCGGCCCCGCCCAGCAGAGGGTCCGCCATCGGGTCGCGGTCCGAGAGCCGGCGGTGCTCGGCGTAGAGCGCGACGAGCCGGCGCACCGCCGGGTCGGCGGCCCCGCGTTCGGCGGTACGGAGCCGGACGAGGTCGGTGAAGGCGGCGCGGGCCTCGGCGGCGGGCAGGTGGCGCGACAGGCGGACGGCGGCGCCGGATGCCTCCGTAACCGCGCCGGACGCCTCCGTATCGGCCCCCGCCCGGAACAGCGCCAGCGCCTCGTCGATGCGGTCCCCCGCGGCGCGGAGGGCGGCGATCCGGCGTTCGACGTCGCGGGAGGCGGCGGTGTTCTGCTGGAGCGCGAGGTGGCGTTCGTACGCGGCGATCGCCTCCTCGCCCCGGCCGAGCGCGTCCAGGGCGTTGCCGCGCAGCCGCCAGGCGCCCTTGGAGCGGCTGCGCAGGGCGGTCGCCTCGTCGGCGAGGGCCAGGGCGAGGCGGGCCTCGGCCTCGCCGCCGCTGTCCAGGGCCTGCTGTCCGGTCCGCAGCAGCGCGTCGAACGCGTCGGCGCCCGGGGTGGAGCACGCGGTGGTCAGGGCGCCGATCGACGCGATGAGCCGGGTGCGGCGGGCGTCGGTGAGGGGGCCGGCGGCGGCGAGGGCGGCCAGGTGGTCGCCGCAGAGCCGCAGGGCGGCCAGGAGGGCCTGGTCCGGTCCGCCACCGGGGCGTCCCCGGTCCGGCGTCGCCGGCCGTCCCGCTATCGCACGTACTGACGTGAGCAGCCCGGTGAGGGTCTGGCCCATGCTCGTTCCGCCGTTCTGTGAGTCGGACGCCGGCCGGGGGCCACGCCCCCGGCCCCGGGTCAGAGGCCCAGGGTGCTCCGGGTGCGCCGCACGGTGCGGCGCAGCCGGACCGCCGCTCCCCGGGGGCCACCGCCGGGCAGGGTGAGGCTCTGCAGGCGGCGGCGTTTGAAGTAGTGCTGGGTCGTGGGGTCGAGCCGCTCCCGCAGCCAGGCCTCGGCGTCGGGGCGCAGCCCGGGGTTGAGCTTGGCCTGCATGCAGTAGCCGACGGTCCGCACCAGCGGGGCGAGGGTGTCCGGCGCGGTGCGCGGCAGCAGGGGGATGGTCCCGGCGCCCTCCGCGTCCAGGTCGGGCACGAGGTGGTCGGTGATCGTCAGCGGGACGCGGTTGCTGTTCTCGTACGGGGTGATGCGGTCGAGGACCAGGCGGGTGCCGACGCGGGCGACGGGGATGCCGTAGTAGGCGGCGGCGGTGAACATCGCGGTGGAGAAGCAGCCGACGACCAGGGTGGGCGCGCACCGTTCGTACAGCGTCTCGGCGAGCAGCGGACCGTCCAGGGTGGTGAGCCGTACGCCGGCCTCGGCGGCGGCCTCGTCCAGGGCGCGGGAGTAGCCGGCCGGGGCGGTGGGGTGCGGCTTGAAGAGGATGGAGGTGTGCCCGGCGCGTACGGCTCCGCGCAACATCCGCACGTGCAGGTCCTCTTCCTCCTCCGGGGTGAGGATGTTGAGGGCGGCGAGGTACTGGCCGAGCAGCATCGCGGTGGGGGCGGCGGCTTCGGCGGCGGCGAGCTTCTTGTCCCCGTCGGCCGCGGCGGCGATCTCGGAGAGGACGGCGCGGAAGGCGTCGTCGGGGACGAGTTCGGGTTCGACGCCGGCCTCGGCGAGGAGGAGCGGGCGCAGCCCGGTGACCAGGTCGAGGTGGAGGACGCGCCGGATGCGGCAGGCGATGGACTGGGGCAGCCGGTTGCGGGTGGGGCCGTAGCTCATCAGACCGTCGGCGTAGACGTGCACGGCGCTCTCGGAGAAGATCGCGGCCAGTGCGCGGGCCGGGTTGACCTGGATGGACTCCACGGCCAGGTCGACGGGGGCGTCGGGGGCGATGTCCCAGGCCAGGCGGAAGGCCCGCTGCCACAGGACGGTCTCCTCGGAGCGGGGGCCCCAGCCGCTGGGGTGGTGCGGGCTGATCGCCTCGTTCCAGTCGACGACGGCGTCGAAGCGGGCGGCGATGGACCCGTAACCGCGCATCTCCTCCAGGCGCAGGGCCGTTTCGGGGACGGCCGCGTTGTTGGAGACCAGCAGGACGCGGTGGCTGTCGAGGGCCCGGCCGAACTGTCCGGCGTCGAGTGCGGCGGCCAGGGTGGCCGCCCCGTACAGCGTGGACACCTGGAAGATCTGGGTGCGCACGGGCCGGTGCGCGGGCGTGGGTACGGGCTGCGGTGCGGGCTGCGGTACAGGCATGGGTCAGGCGGCCTTCTGCTTGGTGCGCAGACGGCTGAGCAGCGTGCCGCGCTTGTCGTCGATCATCGTCAGGGTGCGGTCGAGCACGTCCTGCGGCATCCGGTGCAGCGCGGCGGCCGACTCGGAGCGCAGCCGCCGGGCGGTGGCGGGCTCGTAGTCGCCGGCCTTCTCGTTGTGGAAGGCGATCATCGCGCAGTAGGTGCGGACGGCCTTGGGCAGCAGGGTCTTCGCGTCCCGGTCCGTACGCAGCTGGTCGAGCAGCGTGTCGTAGGCGGGGAAGAAGTCGAGCTGGCGGGCGTCCTTGATCTGGGTCAGGGAGGTGGTGACCCCGCGCCGGTAGAAGATGCCGTACAGCCCGAGCGCCGCGTAGGTGCGGGCGCGCAGATGGAGCTGCCAGATCCACAGCCGGTCCTCGGCGGTGCGCAGTTCGGTGGCGAAGCGCTGGGCGCCGTCCGCGAAGAGCCGCCGGTGGTAGATCCCGGCCCAGACGAACGGGTAGTCGACCATGGTCTCCCGCTCGGGTACCCCTATCCCCTCGCGGGGGTCGAGCAGGGTGTCCCGGAGGGGGGCGGGGGCGCGCCGCACGACGCGGGTGGTGCCGGTGGACTGGACGTGGTCGGTGCGGGCGAAGTCGCAGTCGAGATCCTGGGCGGCGCGCACCAGCCGGTCCAGATGGCCGGGGGCGTACCAGTCGTCGCCGTCGAGGAACGTGAGGTAGTCGCCCTCGGCGGCGTCGATGCCGCTGTTGCGGGCGGCCGCGATGCCGACGTTCGTACCGTGCCTGATCACCCGTGCGCGCGGCAGCCGCTCGGCCCAGTGGTCGACGATGTCCTGCGTTCCGTCGGTGGACGCGTCATCGACCAGCAGGAACTCGATGTCCGGGTCCGCGTTGCGGGCCAGGCTGCCCAGCGTGGTCGGAGCGTAGGGCGCGACATTGTGGAGCGGTACGACAACGGACAGTTTCGGCACGCGTGCCCTCGCCTTCGATCATGGTCCCGACAACCTAGTGAGACGGCGGAAGGATCGGGTGACGCCCGCCACGACAGCGGGTGAACTCTGCGCGTCCGTGGGGTGACCGGGCACGGGCGCCGGAGAACGCACTGCGCGAGGGACTTGACCTCAATCTTCCTTGAGGTTCTACGTTCTGAGGCATGGACTACTCACACGACGACGCGGGACTCGCACGCCAGCCGATCGGATACTGGAGCTGGGCCGCGCACGAGGCGACGGTCACCCACATCCGGTCCGCGCTGGCCGAGCACGGACTCACCCAGCCTCCCTGGTGGGTGCTCAACCAACTGGACACGGCGGGCGAGGAGGGCCGGGGCCGGGCCGAGCTGGTCACCATGCTCAGCGGCTACCTCGACACCGGGGCGGACGGCATGGAGGAGGCGGTCGAGAGCCTCCTCGAACGGGGGCTGGTCACCGAGGACTCCGGGGCCGGGCTGCGGATGCCCCCCGAGGGTCGGGCGCTGCGCGAGAAGGCGTACGCCCGGGTCTCGCGGGCGAGCGCGGAGATCCACGAGGGCATACCCGAGGCGGAGTTCGTCGCCGCGCTGAAGGTGCTGCAGCGGATGATCCACAACGTCGGGGGAAAGGCCTGGCACCACTGAGGGCACCTGACAGCGCCGAGGGCCCGGCACCACTGCGGGCCCGGCACCGCTGAGAGCACCTGACACCGCTGAGGGCGTGCCCGGCTCTTCCCTCTGTGTGCGTTACACGCTGCTCAGCGAGAGCTTGGCCGCGAACCCGAGGAACAGGACGCCCGCCGCCGAAGTGGCCCCCGCCGACAGTCGCTTACGGCGACGGAAGGCGGCGGCCAGGCGGGTGCCGCCGAAGATCAGCACCGAGAGGTACGCGAAGCTGGCGAGCTGGAGCAGCGTGCCCAGCACCAGGAACGACAGCGCCGGATAGGCATAGCCCGGGTCGACGAACTGGACGAAGAAGGAGATCAGGAACAGGATCGCCTTCGGGTTGATCAGGCTGACCACCAGCGCCCGGCGGTAGGGCCTCTCCACGGGGGCTGTCGCCCCGGGAGCCCCGGCCGTCCCGGCCGTCTCCACCGTGTCGACCGTCTCCACCAGCTCGGCGGTACGCCGGTGCCGCTCGCGCCACAGGGACACGGCCGCCCGCAGCATCCCGATGGCCATCCAGGTCAGATAGGCCGCGCCCGCGTACTTGACGATCGCGAAGAGCAGGGGCGTGGTCTGGAGCAGGGACGCGGCGCCGAGCGCGGAGAGCGTCATCAGGATGGCGTCCCCGGTCCAGACACCCGCGGCGGCCGT
Organism: Streptomyces sp. rh34; assembly: GCF_002551245.1. Lineage (GTDB taxonomy): Bacteria > Actinomycetota > Actinomycetes > Streptomycetales > Streptomycetaceae > Streptomyces. The sequence goes on along the minus strand of NZ_NTGZ01000299.1, from coordinate 702 downwards.
ATAGCCGGTGCGCACGCCGCGCCGGGCGGCGACGGAGAGCACGTACAGCGAGTTCGGCCCCGGCAGAAGAACGATCAGCGCCAGACCGGCGAGATAGGTCGGAAGATCGGTGACACCCAGCATGGACGGAGTCTCGCACGCCCGTACGGGTCGCCGTCCAGAGGGTTTCACCAGGCGATATCGGCCGTCCGGCGGCGCCCGGGAGAGGGAGGGGCGCGGAGGGCCGGACCGGCCATGATCCACCGGGCGACCCCTCGGGGGTCTGGACGCGCGACCGGCGTCCGACGGAGGATTCGGTGACCGGGCCGGACGGGAATTCCGTACAGGAGGCACCGGGCCGGCGGGTGAGCCAGGGGGACCGAACATGGCGGACACGAACAGCGGGTGGGACGGCCGGGGAGCGTGGGGCCCGGGCGGGGCGCGGGCGACGGCAGCGATACCGGGGCCGGGACCGGACATGACCGCCGAGCGGCGTGGGGGCGGAAGGCCCCAGGGGCGTCGCGTCACTGCCGTCTCCCTCGTCGCGCTGGCCGCCCTGGCGACGGGGTGCGAGCCCGGGACCGCCGAGGGGGCGCAGGACGCGCCGCCGCCGGTGCGGGCCACCCAGGCCGCCGCGCCGACCCCGAGCCCCGCCCCCACCGCCCCCGCGACCGAAGCCGCGAAGCCTGTCTCTTATACACATCTCTGATGGCGCGAGGGAGG
>NZ_NTGZ01000298.1 GCF_002551245.1 Streptomyces sp. rh34 | reverse complement strand
GGCCCGCACCCTGTATCACCGGGGTGCGGGCCCGCGCCGTTCGCAGCGTGTCCCTGCTGCCTGACCGACCGCGTCAGGCGCCGAGGATCTCGCGCGCCAGCTTGGCGGTCTCGGTCGGCGTCTTGCCGACCTTGACGCCGGCGGCCTCAAGGGCCTCCTTCTTCGCCTGGGCGGTGCCCGAGGAGCCGGAGACGATGGCGCCGGCGTGGCCCATGGTCTTGCCCTCCGGGGCGGTGAAGCCCGCGACGTAACCGACGACCGGCTTGGTGACGTTCTTCGCGATGAAGTCGGCGGCACGCTCCTCGGCGTCGCCGCCGATCTCGCCGATCATCACGATGAGGTCGGTCTCCGGGTCCGCCTCGAACGCCGCGAGGGCGTCGATGTGCGTGGTGCCGATGACCGGGTCGCCACCGATGCCGACGGCGGACGAGAAGCCGATGTCACGGAGCTCGTACATCATCTGGTAGGTCAGCGTGCCGGACTTCGACACGAGACCGATGCGGCCGGGCTTGGTGATGTCGCCCGGGATGATGCCGGCGTTGGACTGGCCGGGGGTGATGAGACCCGGGCAGTTCGGGCCGATGATCCGGGTCTTGTTGCCCTTCGCGCCGGCGTACGCCCAGAAGGCGGCCGAGTCGTGGACGGCGATGCCCTCGGTGATCACGACGGCGAGCGGGATCTCGGCGTCGATCGCCTCGACGACGGCGGCCTTCGAGAAGGCCGGCGGGACGAAGAGGACGGACACGTTCGCGCCGGTCTTCTCCATCGCCTCGGCGACGGAACCGAAGACCGGTACCTCGGTGCCGTCGAAGTCGACGGAGGTGCCGGCCTTGCGCGGGTTCACGCCGCCGACGATGTTGGTGCCGTCGGCGAGCATGAGCTTGGTGTGCTTCATGCCCGTCGCGCCGGTCATCCCCTGGACGATGACCTTGCTGTCCTTGGTGAGGAAGATAGCCATGGTGGTCTGAGTCCCTCTTCCTTACTTCGCAGCCGCGGCGAGCTCGGCGGCCTTGTCGGCCGCGCCGTCCATGGTGTCCACGCGCTGCACGAGCGGGTGGTTGGCGTCGGAAAGGATCTTGCGACCCAGCTCCGCGTTGTTGCCGTCGAGACGCACGACCAGCGGCTTCTCGACCTTCTCGCCCTTGGACTCGAGCAGCGCGAGCGCCTGCACGATGCCGTTGGCGACCTCGTCACAGGCGGTGATGCCACCGAAGACGTTGACGAAGACGGACTTGACGTCCGGGTCGCCGAGGATGATCTCCAGGCCGTTCGCCATGACCTCCGCGGAGGCGCCGCCACCGATGTCGAGGAAGTTGGCGGGCTTCACGTTGCCGTGGTTCTCACCGGCGTACGCGACGACGTCCAGGGTCGACATGACCAGACCGGCACCGTTACCGATGATGCCGACCTCGCCGTCGAGCTTGACGTAGTTGAGGTTCTTGGCCTTGGCGGCAGCCTCGAGCGGGTTGGCTGCGGCCTTGTCCTCGAGCGCCTCGTGACCCGGCTGACGGAAGTCGGCGTTCTCGTCGAGAGACACCTTGCCGTCCAGGGCCAGGATCCGGCCGTCCTTGGTCTTCACCAGCGGGTTGACCTCGACGAGGAGCGCGTCCTCGGCGACGAAGGTGTCCCACAGGGTCACCATGGCCTCGGCGACCCCTTCGGCCACGTCGGCCGGGAACTTCGCCTGGGCCACGATCTCGCGGGCCTTGACGATGTCGACCCCGTCGACGGCGTTGACCGGGACCTTCGCGAGGGCCTCGGGGGTCTTCTCCGCGACCTCCTCGATGTCCATGCCGCCCTGCACCGAGGCCATGGCCAGGAAGGTGCGGTTGGTGCGGTCGAGGAGGTACGAGACGTAGTACTCCGCCTCGATCTCCGGGGACAGCTCGGCGATCATCACCTTGTGGACCGTGTGGCCCTTGATGTCCATGCCGAGAATGTCGGTCGCCCGGGCGACCGCCTCGTCGGGGTCGGCCGCCAGCTTGACGCCGCCGGCCTTGCCGCGGCCGCCGACCTTCACCTGCGCCTTGACGACAGACTTGCCGCCCAGCTTCTCGGTCGCCTCGCGGGCTGCCTCAGGCGTGTCGATGACTTCACCGGCCAGCACCGGTACACCGTGCTTGGCGAAGAGGTCCCTCGCCTGGTACTCGAACAGGTCCACGCGCGTCCGTCCCTTTTAGTGGTATCGCGGTTCGTTCTTCTGCGTGGGCGTGCCGCGATGGGCAACGTGACTGCGCTGTCACTAGGGAGGCGTACACGGTGTCCGAGTACGCGGCATGTCCATCCGGCAGGTTATCCCCGCGCTCGGTGTGACCCTAAATCGCAGATCACACCTGAGCGGTGATAACGGTCACAGAGGGTGGCTCCTCCGGCTCCCGGCCGGGGCTCGCCGGGAGCCGGAAGAGGCTGGTCGGGACTGGGGTGCCCGGCCCGGGTCCCCCTGGGCCGAGCACTCCGATGTGGTGAACCGGGCGGCCTCTCAGCCCGCATGGTTCGTCCCTGTCGGACTTCTCAGAGCCGACTGCTCAGAGCCGACTCCTCAGTGCCGACTCCTCAGAGCGCGGGCAGCGCGTCCGTCGCGAAGGACGGGGCGACGGAGGCGACGCCCTGAACGCCGGCGCCCGCGTGACCGACGGCGGGGCGGGCGTCCTCGCCGACCGTGTCCGCCAGACCGCCCGCGAACGGCCGGGCCTGCGCCCCGACGCTCTCGGCCAGCGGCTGCACCCGGGTGGTGACCCCCTGGGCGAACGGCACGGCCGCGCCCGTGACGCCGGCCGCCAGCGGCTGGACCTCGGTCGTGACGCCCTCCACGAAGGGTGCGACGGCGTCGCCGACGACGCCCTGGGCGAACGGCGCGACCTCGCCGACGACTCCCCGGGCGAGCGTGCCGACGTCGCCGACCGCCTCCGCCACGCCGACCGCACCCGCGGCGAGCGGCGGCAGCACCGAGTCGGACGTCTGCCCGACCACGGGCCCTGCCTCGGCCAGCGCCCCCTGGACGGCGGCCGGTGCCTGGTTCTGCGCGTAGCCGGGGATCTGCTCGATCGGCCCGAAGAGGTAGTCGATCTCGTCGGCAGGCGCGGCGGGAAGCCGCACGGCCCCGGGCACCTGCTGTACGTCGCCGAGCTCCGGGGCCTCCGCGACCTGCGGAACCTCCGGGACCTGCGGCGCGCGCACCTTTGACGGGAGTCCGTCCCGTACGTCGGCCGCACCGGCGGCCTTGCTCCCGGCCTCCGCCAGCGTGTCCTTGACGCCGTCGACGCCATCGATGCCCTTGGCGTCCTTGAGGACCTTGGCGTCCTTGGCCTCCTTGAGGACCTTGTTGTCGGTGACGTCCTTCACGATCTCCGTCCCGTCGGGGGCCTCGGCCGCCAGGTCCGGGGTGGAGAGCGGTACGGACACGGGCAGCTCGTCCGCGCTCGCCGCGGCGGTGCCGAGCGCCCACATACCGGTGGCGGTGGCGGCGACGGCTATGGATCGGCGCATGTTCTTGTGCATGGGTGTGTCAGATCCTTCGAAGATGTTCGGCAGTCCGGAGAGCTCCGGACGCGGGCAGACCTGTTCCGCCCCCGTGCGGCAGGTCGAGGCGGGGTACGGCCTGCCCTAGCCGGGGAATTCGAGGATCTCGCCGGATCTGTCGGGTATCGGGGCGGCGGTCGCCGGGAGGCCCGCTCCCCGGACGAGCGCGGTGTACGGACCACTCGGGGCTCGGACCGCGTGCGGGTCCCCGCCGCGCGGCCCCTGGCCGTCGGCCACCGCTGTGCGCACGAGGTCGCCGCAGGGACCGAACGGCGCACGGCCCGGAGCCGGCGTGGGCTCGGAGTCCGGCGCGTGCCCGGTATCCGGCACTCCGGACACATCCGGCACCGCCTGGGCAGAGCCCCGGTCCGCGATGGCCCGGTCGTGGCCGACGGTGGGTTCGGCGGCGGAATCCGCCCCGGCGTCGGCCGGCGCCGCCGTGCCGCCCCCGGCTCCACGGCCGGTGTCCGGCAGGGAAAGTGACGGAGCACCGGGTGCGTCCGGTCCACCGCCGGACACGGGGAGCACGGGAAGCACGGAAAGGAGCGGGGGAAGCCCCGGCAGGGACGGCGCCAACGGCCGCACCTCCCCGGCGATCCGGTCCACGGTGTCTCGCGCGCCCACGGCCACGGCATCGCGGACGCGAGCGGGCGCAGGGGCAGTGGATGCGAGGGAAGCAGGGGAGATGGTGGAGGCAGGGGCGTCGGCGGAGGCAGGCGCTTCGATGGGGACCGCGGGTTCGGCGGCCGGTTCCGCGGCGGATTTCCCTACAGGTTCCGCAGGGGCCTTCTGTACGGTCCGCCGCTGTGCGGCCTGTTGCCGGGCGGCCCGCTCGACCGGCTTGATCACTGTCTTGATCACCGGCTGGGCCGCGGGCTCGGCTGCCTTGCGGACGGCGGCCTCAGGGGTTGCGCCCTCCGGCACGGCGTCCGCCACGGAGGCAGTGAGCGGGCCCGGGGCCGGACGCTCCCGCGCCTCCGCGCGTCCACCCGCGAGGAGACCCAGGGCCAGCAGCCCGCCGAGGAACAGCACCACTTGTACCGCGCGACGCCCCGCCGTACCCCGCGCCGGGCGCGGGTCGACGGCTGCGCGAGCAGCGGCGGTTGCGGTCACCTCGGTGGATCCTCTCTGGTGCACGGGTGGCGGAATGCGCCCCTCCGCGAATGACGGGTCGATGCTTGCACGCACCCGTGGGGGTCGCGCAAGTCCCCGGTTACTGTTGGGTCTCCTTGTCCGGTATGGGCAGTGGCCTCTTCTCGATCGCCGCCGCCATGACGTCCGGGAAGAGATCCGGCGTACAGGCGAACGCGGGTACACCCAACGCCCCGAGCGCCGCCGCGTGCTCGTGGTCGTACGCGGGTGCGCCCTCGTCGGAGAGTGCGAGCAGGGCCACGAACTGCACGCCGGAGGCCTGCATCGCGGCGACCCGCTTGAGCATCTCGTCCCGTATGCCGCCCTCGTAGAGGTCGCTGATGAGGACGACGACGGTGTCCGCGGGGCGGGTGATCTTCGACTGGCAGTAGGCCAGCGCCCGGTTGATGTCGGTGCCGCCGCCGAGCTGGGTGCCGAAGAGGACGTCGACCGGGTCGTCGAGCTGGTCCGTGAGGTCGGCGACCGCCGTGTCGAAGACGACGAGCCGGGTCGAGAGCGTGCGCATGGAGGCGAGCACCGCCCCGAAGACCGAGGCGTGGACGACCGACGCGGCCATCGAGCCCGACTGGTCGATGCACAGGACGATGTCCTTCTTGGCGGACCGGGAGGCGCGCCCGTAGCCGATGAGGCGCTCGGGAACGATCGTGCCCCTCCCTTCCGCGCCTCCCGGGTCTGCCTTGCGCTCCGTCCCTGCCGGTCCCGGGACGGGGAGGTAGTTCTTGAGGTTGGCCCGGATGGTGCGGTTCCAGTCGATGTCCCGGTGGCGCGGCCTGCTGATGCGCGCCGAACGGTCCAGGGCGCCGGTCAGGGTGGCCCTGGTGCGGCTCTCCAGACGCTTCTCCAGGTCGTCGACGACCTTGCGGACGACGGCGCGTGCGGTCTCCTTCGTCGTCTCGGGCATCGCCTTGTTGAGGGAGAGCAGGGTGCCGACGAGGTGGACGTCCGCCTCGACCGCCTCCAGCATCTCCGGTTCGAGGAGCAGGGCCGCCAGGCCGAGCCGGTCGATCGCGTCGCGCTGCATGACCTGGACCACGGAGCTGGGGAAGTAGGTCCGGATGTCGCCGAGCCAGCGGGCGACGGAGGGCGCCGACGCACCGAGCCCCGCCGACCGGCCGCCGGAGCCCCGGCCGCCGGGCTTCTTCCCGGCGCCCCCGCCGTACAGCGCGTTCAACGCCCCGTCCATCGCCGCGTCCTGGCCGGTGAGGGCGCACCCCGTGCTGTCGGCACTGTCCGCGCCGAGCACCATCCGCCAGCGCCGCAGCCGTTCGGCGTCGGGCGCGTGCGGGGCGGTGGGCCGCGCCGGGCCCGACGCCTGTGCGGTCGTCCGTTCCATCGTCTCCCCCGTCGGGTGCGTCGCGCCCGGGTCCGTCGCGCCGTGGTCTCTCGCTCCCGGGTCGCTCGTTCTCCGGTCCGTCGCGCCCGGGTTGCTCGTTCTCCGGTCCGTCGTCGGGGTCCTCGTCATCCGGCGGCCTCCTCGGGCTCGGACCGGCGGCCGATCAACAGGCGCAGCACCGGCTCCACCGCGTCGGCCCTGGCCCGGTCGAGACCGGGTCCGAAGCCCCCGGGCGCCCGGCCGGCCTCGTCCCGGCGGGCGCCCCCGGGGACGGGCCCGCGCCGGACCAGCTCGCCCAGCGTGCGCCGTACGCCCGGTTCGTACGCGGAGAACGTGCGGCGCAGCAGTGGCAGCACATCGGTGAACGTCTCAGCGGGGACACCGGTCAGCCAGGCGTCGACGAGGCCGAGCAGCCTCTCGTCGTGGACCAGCAGCATGCCGCCACCCGACGCGCCGCCGACGAACCCCTCGATCCAGGCGGCGGCGTCGGCGGGCGGGGTTCCGGGGGAGAGCGCCAGGCCCATCAGCCGGGCGGCCTCGTCCTCCGCCAGCCGCCCCTCGTCGAGGAGCAGCCGGGTGGCCCGGCCCCGGATGATCCCGGCGACCGTGTCCCGGGCCGCCAGCTTGTGCAGGACGGCGTCCCAGCGCTCCCGCAGCCCTTCGGCGGGGGCCGCTCCCGCGAGCAGGAGCCCGATCGCACCGTGCACGGCCTCCACCTGGCGGCGCAGTGCCTCGGCCCCGTCGGCGTCGAGGCCGGCGCAGGCGGGCGGCAGGCCGACGCAGATCCGCTCGGCGAGTCCGGCGGCGACCTCCGCGAGCGCCGCCGTGTCCGTGGAGCGCACGTCCCCGTACCGCAGGGATCGGGCCAGGGCGGGCAGCGCGTCCGCGAGGTGGCCGACGTCCGCGTCGAGTGCGGCCCGGTCGGCGAGGGCCTTCATCACGACGGGCAGCGCGTCGGGCAGTCCGGCCAGGAGGCAGTGTTCGGCGAGTGCGGTGACGTCGGCCAGTGCGGTCGCCGCCACGGCCCCCGACTCGGCCTTCGCGGTGGCGGCGGTGAGGACGGTGGTGCCCCACACGCCCGCCTCGGCGACCCGGACGTGCAGTTCCGGTTCCCAGCGCAGCCGCCAGCTCTCCCGGAAGGTGCCGGTGCTGCCCCGTCCCGCGACCGGATCGCCCCAGCCGACGTCGAGGAGGCGCAGCCGGTGCAGGAGGCGGCTGCGGGCGGCGTCGGTCTCCTTGCGCAGGTCGAGGTCGAGCTCGCGTTCCGACGCCTCCGGCTTGAGCCGGAGGGCGCGCTGGCTTCGGGTCAGGTCGCGTTGCAGCGGGACGGCCGGGGCGGTGTCCGGCACCTCTCCGAGGGTCTCGCCGACGATCAGCCGGTCCCTGACGAGGGCGAGCGGGACGTCGGACCCCTCGCACATGACGGCCCGCACCGCGTCGGTCGTCTCGCCCAGGCCGGCCAGCGGGCGGCCCCGGAGCGCGGCGAGGGTCTCGGCGAGCCGGACGGCCTCGATGACATGGGCGGTGGAGACGAACCGGTCCTCCTCGCGCAGCAGTCCGGCGACCTTGGTCATCCATCGCTCGATCGGCCGGTCCGCCACGTCGAAGAGGTGCCCGTACCAGCCCGGCGCGTCGATCCCCGCCCCGTACCCGCTGTGCCGGGCAAGCCGACGGTGGGTCCAGGGCACCCACGTCAGGTCCGTCCTGACCTTCGGGAGGCCCTTGAGCAGGGCACGGTCGGTGGCGAGCGTGGTCCGCGCGGCGAGGGCAGGGACGTGCCAGGCACCGCAGACGACGGCCACGGCGTCTCCGAACTCCTTCCGGGCGGTACGCAGTTGGATCCGCATGTACGCCTCGCGCACCGCGTCCCGGGGCTGCCCTCCGTCGCCGTACGCCTCGCGGAGAGCGCTCATGGCCTCCGCCAGTGCGGCGAACGGCGCGAGCGCGTCGTCCGCGTCGTCCGCGCCCACCGTGTCTCCGGGCGGGCTGCCTGAGCCCCGGCCGGTGCCGGCGCCCGGTGAACGGTGCTCGACGATGTCCTCCCACCAGCGTTCGGGATCGTCGTATCCGGCGGTCTCCGCGAGCACTCGAATCGGGTCGACGTTCGGCGTGTCCTCTTCCCCGGCCCGCTCCCCCGCGGCCGCCTCCTCGCTCCCCGTGCCCGGCGCCGGTTCCTTGAGCGCGAGGGAGTGGGCGGCGGGCAGGTCGATGAAGCGGACCGGGACGTCGTGGTCGAGAGCCCAGCGGATGGCCACCCACTCGGGCGAGAACGCGGCCATCGGCCAGAAGGAGGCCCGCCCCGGGTCGTCCACGGCGTGTGCGAGCAGCGCGACCGGGGGGCGCATCCGCGGGTCGGCGGCCAGAGGCAGCAGCGCGTCGCCCTCGGGCGGCCCCTCGATGAGGACGGCGGCCGGGCGGGCCGCCGCGAGCGCGGCGAGGACCTGTCTCTTATACACATC
>NZ_NTGZ01000297.1 GCF_002551245.1 Streptomyces sp. rh34 | reverse complement strand
AGCCGCGGAGGCGTCCGGGGCGGACCGTTCCGGCGCAGCGCCCCACGGGCACGGGAGCCGCGTGGCGGCGTGGACGGGCCGGCTGCCGGGCGGGGCCGCGTGGCGCCGGGCGGCCCCGCTGCTCGTCCTGCTCGTCGTGCTGATCTCCCTGCCCGCCCTGCTCGACGCGTACAGCATCTCGCTGGCCGGATCCGCCCTGGCCCTGGGGCTGCTCGCGGTCAGTGTCACCATCCTCACCGGCTACGCCGGACTGCCCACCCTCGGGCAGACCGCGCCGTTCGCCGTGGGCGCGTACGCCACCGCGAACCTCGCGGACGCGGGGTGGACCGTGGGTCCCGTCCAGATCGTCCTCTCGGCACTCGCCGCCGCCGTCTTCTCCGCGGTGGTGGGGCCCGCGGTGATCCGGGCCCGTGGCACCACCGTCCTGATGATCACGCTCGCCATCGGCGAGCTGACCGGCGCGGTCATCAACCAGCTCAAGTCCGTCACCGGCGGCGCCGACGGTCTCGTCGGCTTCCCGGCCACGCGGGCGCTGTGGGGCGGGGAGGGGATGCTGGAGGAGAGCGAGCTGTACAACTACGCGCTCGTCGTCGCCGTCGTCGCCGTCTCCGTCACTCTGCTCGTCCTGCGCTCGCCGGCGGGGAAGCTGCTGACCGGCACCCGGGGCGCCGAGGCGCGGATGCGCGCCTCCGGGCACCCCGTGGGCCGCTACCTGCTGGTGGCCCACGTCTGCGCGGGCGCCCTGGCCGGCGTGGGCGGATCGCTGATGGTGACCGTCCAGCAGTACCTCTCCCCCGCCGACGTCGGGTTCGAGATCGCCGCGTTCGCCCTGCTGGCGGTGGTCATCGGCGGTTCGACGTCCGTGATCGGCGCCCTGCTGGGCGCCGGGCTCATCGTCGCCACCCGGGACTGGGTCGCCGGTTCCTGGCCGGGCCACGGGCCGCTGCTGCTCGGCGTGCTCTTCGTCGCCACCGTGTACGTGCTGCCGCGCGGCCTCGCGGGCCTGCTCGGCGGATCCGGCGGGAGCGGGCCGCCGTCCGGGGCATCGGTGACCGAGGACCGGCCCCCGTCAACGCCCGCCCCGAACCCCGCCGGGAAGGTCTCCCCATGACACCAGCACCGACCGCCGAGGCACCGGAGCCCCCCGTACTGGACCTCACCCGGCTCACCCGCCGGTACGGCACCCTCACCGCCGTCGACGACGTCAGCCTGCGGCTCCCGGCGGGCGCCCGGCACGCCGTCATCGGTCCCAACGGCGCCGGCAAGACCACCCTGCTCAACCTCATCGCGGGCACGGACCGGCCCGACCACGGCACGATCGCCCTGGAAGGCGTCGACATCACCCGGACACCGACGGCCAGGCGCAGCCGGCTCGGCGTCGCCCGGAGCTTCCAACAACCGTCGGTAATCGGTGAGTTGTCGGTGCTGGACAATGTCGTCCTGGCCGGCTGGCCGCACCACCCGAAGCGGCGCGGGGCCTGGCGCAGCCCGTCCCGCTACCGGCTGCACACCGAGTCCGCGGGCCGCCGTCTGGAGACCGTCGGCCTGGCGGACCTCGCCCACCGGCCGGCCGCCACGCTCTCGCACGGGCAGCGCCGCATGCTCGACCTCGCCGCCGCGCTGGCGGGCGACCCGCGGCTGCTGCTCCTGGACGAGCCGGCGGCCGGACTGACCGACGGCGACATCGGGCGGCTGCTCTCCATCCTCGACGGCCTGCCGCCGAGCGTCGCGGTCATCCTGGTCGAGCACCACGTCGAGGTGGTCGCCCAGTTCTCCTCCACCACCACGGTGCTGGCTGCCGGGAAGGTTCTCGTCACCGGCCCGACCCAGGAGGTGCTGGCGCATCCCGAGGTCCGCGACGCATACCACGGCACCGGCTCGACTGCGGGCCCGGCCGCCGCCCCGGGCCGGGAAACCGGGACCGCCGCACCGCGCCAGGGGGCCGGGACCGCCGAACCGTCCACCGCACCAGCGAGAGGTTGACCGACGCCCGATGCTCGAAATCACCGGCCTGACCGCGGGGTACCACGGCGGCACCGTCCTCCACGGGCTCGACCTGTCGGTGCCCCCCGGCACGGTCCACGCCGTCGTCGGCCACAACGGCGCCGGCAAGACCACCCTCGTCCACACCGTCGCCGGGCTGATGCGCCCGAGCGCCGGAACCGTACGCCTCGACGGCCGCGAGGTGACGGGGCAGCCCGCACACCGTATCGCCCGCGCCGGCATCGGACTCGTACCGCAGGGCCGCCGGGTGTTCGCCGGGCTCACCGTCGACGAGCACCTGCGGCTGTCGTACCGTCCGCCGCGCCGGGGCGACACCGATCGACCCGGCGTGTGGACCCCCGCGCGCGTCGTGGAACTGCTGCCCCGGCTGGGCGAGCGCCGGGGCAACCGGGGTACGGATCTGTCCGGCGGCGAACAGCAGATGCTGGCGCTGGCCCGCGCCCTGCTCGGCTCGCCGCGGGTGCTGCTGCTCGACGAGCCGACCGAGGGCCTCGCGCCGGTGCTCGTCCGCCAGGTCCACGAGCTGGTGGTCACGCTGGCGGCCGAGGGCATCGCCGTCCTGCTCGTGTCCCCCAGCCCCGCCCAGGCCGTCGCGTCCGCCGGGGCGATCACGGTCCTCACCTCGGGGCGGACGGCGCTGCGCATGGACGGTGCGGACGCCCGCGCCGACGGCACCGCGCTGCACGCGGCGCTGGAGCTGGCGCCGACGGCGGTCTGACCCGCGGGCGGGAGGAGCGCGGCGCGGTACGGGACCGCCCTCCTCCCGCCCAGGACGGGCTACCCGGCCCTCATGCTGTGACCGCCGAAGCCGCTGCGCCGGTCGGAGCCCTTGTTCTGGTCCTGCCACCACGCGTCGAACTCGGTCCGGCCCATGGCGGACCAGTCGGGTGTGTTCTCGACCTGCGCGGCGCCCATGCGGCGGGCGAGCGCGACCATGGCCGACCCGACGGGCCCGCGCCCGGCGTCGTAGCTCTCCAGGACCTCCTTCCAACTGCCCCCGGCCCTCCAGGCGGCCTCCAGGGCGGTGGCGTCCTGGAGCGCCTTCACGCTGCCGCCGCCGATGTGTGGCCGGGCGACGCTGGCGGCGTCGCCGACGAGCACCATCCGTCCCGAGGTGTAGTGCGGTACCTCCAGGTCGTAGATGGGCTGGATGAAGGTGGTCTCGGCGGGCGTGCGGAGGACCCTGGCCGCCCAGTACGGCGGGAAGTTGTCGGCGACCAGGGCCCTCAGGTGCGCGGTGAGCTCGGAGTTGAGCCGGCCCGGCGGCAGGGAGGTGGGGGCCCGCAGGTCGGGGTGAAGGCCGTCGGTCTCGGGGGGCGCGGTGTAGAGCACCCAGTTGAGCACGTGTCCGCCGACGCCGTCCGGGATGCGGTAGATCATGCAGTGACCGCCGGGGAAGACGATGTTGTGCGCGTCGTGTCCGTCCGACGGCAGGTCCGCGACGTCCGGCGACGTCCCGCGCCATCCGACGTATCCGGCGTACGTGGCGTCCGCTCCGGGGAACATGGCCTCGCGGACGATCGAACGGTACCCGTCCGCCCCGATCACGGCGTCGTAGTGCTCCCGGTGCCCGTCCGCGAGCCGCAGCGTCACCCCGTCGGCGTCCGGCTCCACCTCGGTGACCACCGCGCCGGACCGGTAGGAGACCTCCTCGGGCACCCGGCGGCGCAGTTCGCTCCACAGGGAACCCCAGCTGTAGGCGCGGAAGGGGAACGGCTGCTCGCCGACGACCCGGCCGTGATCGGTCTCGCCGTCCCGCACGCTCCACACCCGCCGGGTCAGCGGCGCCCAGGGCATCTCCGGGGCGACGTACCCCGCCGCCCTCAACTCGTCGTACCGGTCGCTGTGGAGGGCGATGCCCACCCCCCGGTCACGGAGCCGGGCGTCGGCGCGTTCCAGGACGGTGACCCGTTCCGCTCCCCCGCGCGACGCGGCCAGGGCCGCGGCACACCCCGCTATGCTGCCGCCGACCACGGCGACGCTGCCTCCACGCATGTCTGACACTCCACTCATTCGTTGTTCCGGCCTTCCGGTCCTGCCCACCCGACGCGATGACCGTTCAGCGCTTCCGGTAGGACGCGTCCAGGGTGGGGATCTCGACGGAGGAGTGCAGGGTGACGCCGTCGACCGGCTTGATGTGGGCGGCGATCAGAGCGAGCACGGCGTCCGCGAGGCGGATCTTGGTCGCGTCGGTGCGGCCGTGGAGCAGGCCGATCTCTATGTGCAGGACGGCATGGCCTTCGGTGCGATCGCCGATGACGAAGTCCTCGACCCGCCGGAAACGGGTCTTGCAGGCCTCGGGGCGGGCGTCGGCGGTGGCCGCGACGAGCGGGTGCAGGGCGAGCGCGAAGGCCTGACGGTCGAAGGCCGCAGCGAGCGTGCCGGAGTAGTCGACGGTGATCTGCGGCATGGAAGGCAACTCCTCGGAGAGCAACATGGGTTGGAGACGTCCGCTGGTACGGAGGGAACGGTAGCCGAACGTGCGTCCGGGGTGAGGGCTCCCCCACCGCCCTGGTCGCGGCGCACGTCCGCCGCCCCAGGGGGCCGGTCTTCGCGGAAGCCCGCACCCGGCGGGGCCGGCGTCGCCGAGACGGCCCACCGCATCCCGCTATTCGCACACCTGCTCGAATAGCGTTAGGCTCTCCTCATGGCCGTACACCTGCAAAGCTCACTTTTCGACCAGGAGGCCGAGGTCGGCACCGGCCCCCTGAGCGGAGTGCGGCGTACCGATCTGGGCCACGGGGCCTGGATCGACGTGCTGCCGCAATGGCTCCGGGGCGCGGACACCCTGTTCGAGACGCTGGTACGCGAGGTCGACTGGCGGGCCGAGCAGCGCGTCATGTACGAGCGTGTGGTGGCGGTCCCCCGGCTGCTGGCCTTCTTCGGCCGCCGCGACCCCCTGCCGCATCCGGCGCTGGAGGCGGCCCGTACCCGGCTCGGCGAGCACTACGCGGCCGAGCTGGGCGAACCGTTCACCACGGCGGGGCTCTGCTTCTACCGGGACGGGAGGGACGGGGTCGCCTGGCACGGGGACACCATCGGCCGGGGAAGCACCGAGGACACGATGGTCGCGATCCTCTCCCTGGGAGCCCCCCGGCACCTCGCGCTGCGACCGCGCCGCCCTGGTCCCGCCCCCGTCCGCAGACCGCTCGGACACGGCGACCTGATCGTCATGGGCGGCAGTTGCCAGCGCACCTGGGAGCACGCGATCCCCAAGACCGCCCGGGCCGTCGGACCGCGCATCAGCGTGCAGTTCCGGCCCGACGGGGTGCGCTGACCCCGGGCCCGGTGGGCGCGGCCCAGGTCACCGCGGTTGTGCCGTTCCCGGGCAGGGCGGATTCTGAGGGTAATGAACCGGGCCGGTGTCGCGCCGTGAGCGCGGCGAGCACGGCGGAGAGCGCCGATTTCCGCGGCCCCCTGGACATCACCAGGGCGGCCACGATGGTCCTGGACGCCGAGAGCACCGTCATCGGCTGGAGCCCCGCGGCGGCCGAGCTCCTCGGCCACCGCCCCTCCGACGCCCTGGGGCGGCCCCTGACCGCGTTCCTCTCGATGCGGCCGGCCGATGGTGCTCTCCCGGCGGAGGCGGCCGGGACGCCCGGCCCCGGTCCGCCGCCCCTCATCGGCAACGAGATCCGCGTGGCACACACCCGGGACGGCCGTGAGCTGCTGGTGGCGACGGCGATGTGTCCGCTGCCGGGCGGAGCGGGGGAGAACGGCCCCGGCAGGCCGGACCGGATCCTGGTGGCGGCCGAGGTGGGGGCCCAGCTGCACTGGGAGTCGCGGCTCGCCCTGCTCCAGGGGCTGGCCACCCAGTCACCCGTCGGCCTGGCCATCTACGACACCGACCTGCGGCTGAGCTGGAGCAACACCGCCTTCGAGCGGGAGATGGGACTGCCGCTCGCCGCGTTCCGGGGCAAGCGGGCCGACGAACTGTACGCCGGGGGCTCCTTCATGTCCCCCGGCTATCCGCAGACGCTCGACGGCGTCATGCGTCAGGTACTCGACACCGGCGAGCCGATCCTCGACCTGCACTTCCGGGGGCAGCCGCCCAGCGACCCGGGGAGGGACCACCTCTGGTCCTGCGCCTACTACCGCCTGGAGGACGCCCACGGGCACGTGCTCGGCGTGTGCGAGGACGCGTTCGACATCACCGACCGCTACCGGGTCCAGGAGCGGCTGACCCTCCTCGTCGAGGCCGGCCGCCGCATCGGCACGGTCCTGGACGTGCCCACCACCGCGGAGGAGATCGCCGAGGTCGCGGTGCCCGGCTTCGCCGCCGCCGTACGGGTCGATGTCACCCGGGCCGCGGTGACCGGGGAGACGGCGGCGGTGGGCAGCCCGGCGGACATGTCCCTGCTGCGCGTGGCGGAACGGTCGTCGCCCGTGGCCGGTACGCCGGATCCCGGTCTCCCGGGGACCGGCCCGACAGCGACCGTCCCGGCCGGGACGGCGCGGGGCCCCGCCCACCCCGCTGACCCCGGCGGCCCCGGCGGCCCCGGCGGCCCCCGGAAGCCGTATCCGCCGGTCGCCTATCCGCCCGGATCGCCGCAGAACCGCAGCCTGTCCTCGGGCGGGCTCGTGCTCGACGAGGGCACCCTGGTCGTCCCGTTGCGGGCCGGGGGCGGCCTCCTGGGGCTCGTCACCTTCGACCGGGGCGCGGGCCCCGACGCCTCCGGCCGGACGCTCGACCCCGACCGGGCGACCACGTTCGACAACGGCGAGGTCGCCCTGGCCGACGAGCTGGCGGCCCGGGCCGCCGTCTGCATCGACAACGCACGCCGCTACACCCGCGAGCGCACCGCTTCCCTCGCCCTCCAGCGGCAGTTGCTGCCCCATCACCTGCCACCGCAGTCCGCCGTCGAGACCGCCCACCGCTATCTGCCGGCCGACGAGGTGACCGGCGTCGGCGGGGACTGGTTCGACCTGATCCCGCTGTCCGGGACCCGGGTCGGCCTCGTGGTGGGCGACGTGGTCGGGCACGGGCTCCAGGCAGCTGCCACCATGGGCCGGCTCCGCACCTCGGTACGGGCCTTCGCGCAGCTCGACATGGCCCCCGACGAGCTGCTGACCCGGCTGGACGATCTGGTGGGACAGCCGGCGGAGGAGCGGTCGGACGCGTTCGGCGGGGCCGCCGAGACCTATGACCTGACCACCGGGGCGACCTGCCTGTACGCGGTCTACGACCCGGTCTCCCGGCGTTGCGTCATGGCCCGTGCCGGGCATCTGCCCCCGGCGATCGTCGGCCCGGAGGGCCAGGTGTCGTTCCCGGACCTGCCCGCCGGGCCGCCGCTCGGTCTCGGCGGGCTGCCGTTCGAGTCGATGGAGTTCGACCTGCCCGTGGACAGCCTGCTGGCGCTCTTCACCGACGGCCTGGTCGAGGCCCGGGACCACGACATCGGACGCGGCCTGGACACGCTGGGCCGGGTGCTCGGCGACCGTTCGGCGTCGCTGGAGGAGCTGTGCGACCGGGCGGTGTCCGAGCTGGTGCCCGGCGGCACGAGCGCCGACGACACCGCCCTGCTCCTGGTCCGCACCCGCGAACTCGACGCCGAACGGGTGGCCGACTGGGAGCTGACCGCCGAACCGGTCTCGGTGGGCCGCGCCCGCGAGCTGGCCACCGGTCAGCTGAAGGCCTGGGGGCTGGAGGAGCTGGCTTTCGCGACCGAGCTGGTCGTCAGCGAGCTGGTCACCAACGCGGTCCGGTACGCGGGCGGGCCGCTGGGGCTGCGCCTCATCCGGGACCGCGCCCTGGTGTGCGAGGTCGCGGACACCGGCCACACCTCTCCGCACCCGCGGCACAGCGCGGCGGACGACGAGGGTGGACGCGGCCTCTTCATCGTGGCTCAGCTCGTCCAACGGTGGGGCACGCGGTACACCCCGACCGGGAAGACCATCTGGACCGAGCAAACCCTGCCGCCGGCCGGAGCCGGCTGACCCCGCAGCGACGCCCCCACCGGAGCCAGTGCCTCCGCGGACCGCTCCCCGACGCCGCCCGGCACAAGCGCTTACCCGTCTGTCGCTCCATCAACATCCTTACCCACAAGGCGACATCGGACGGTTCCGGCCGAACGGAGGCGTCTGGACCGAGCCGTCTGAACTTCACGGGAACTCCAGCGAAATGTCACGTGTGTGGATATCGTGCACCGAGCGAGGGCGCGTCCGTCAGTCCATGGGATCGACGGATACGCCCCGTTCATGGGGGTGCGACTGTGACTGGGGGGTTCATGGGGCATGTCGAAATACCTGATACCGACCTACCCGGACCGGTGGGGCTCCGGGGCGCGCCGCGCCCCCGGACCGCCGCGTCCCGGAATCGCACGGCGGCCCTGGAACAGCTGTGGAGGGCCCCGACAGTACAGCGCGATCCGGCCGACCGGGCGCCCGTCCGGCGGAAACCGCCGGCCGGTCCGGCCCTGGCCGCGCTGACCGACCTGCTGGGGCTGGCCGGTCCGGCCTGGCTGCTGCTGCGGGCGGGCGACCAGCCGCGCCCGCTGGCGGCCGCAGCGGTGGCGGGGCTGATCTGGGCCGGGCTGCGCGGCGCCCGGGGGCGGTACACGGACCGGCCGGGGGCCTGTCTCTTATACACATCT
>NZ_NTGZ01000296.1 GCF_002551245.1 Streptomyces sp. rh34 | reverse complement strand
GGCCTGGTCCGCGGCGTTCGCGACGGTGGCGCCGATGAGCGGGAGGGCGAGTGCGGCGCCACCGGTCCCGGCGGCGAGGACGCCGCGGGAGATCGGGCCGGACTTCGGACGACGGTGCTTACCCTTTGCGGGCATGGGAAGTTCCTCTCCGGCGCCTGCGAGGTGAGCTGTCGGGTTCGGGCTGGAGATGCCCGGTCGCGTTGCGGCGACTTCACCCCGAGCCGGTCCGGATCGCTCCGGATCGGCGGCTTACCTGGTTCCCCCGCTCCTGCCACGCGTGAGTGGGTGGGTGCGAATTCCGGGCGGCGGCAGGATTAGGCGGTCCGTCCGGATTGCGGCGACCGTAAACGAGTCAGGACGAGCGGAACAAGCCATCGATTGCGCACCGGAATCATCGATTCGCTATCGCCCCGCTTTTCCCGTCACACTCCGTGGATTACGGATCTTGGATTTCCGTACGGGCAACGGGAATACTCCGGGGCGCGCTCGCCACGGACCGTCACGGATATGATCCCGCTCACCTCCGCAATCCCATCTCCCCCATTAGCGGGGCATGTTCTGCGAAATGCACCAATACGGACACGCCAGCCTCGTCGTCCCTGACGCCCGGTCAGACAGCCCGCCCCGGCACCCGCACCCGGGCGCGCGACCGTGATGATTTTCCGTCGAATCGATGTCGTATCGTCACGGGAGCGCCCTCGCCGGCGAGCCGCGCCGACGCCAGAGATCCCAGGAGCCACCGTGACGCAACAGGTGCCGCAGGTCCCGCCGACAGAAACCGCGCTGACCGGAGTCCGCAACTTCCGTGACGTGGGCGGGCTCCCCACCACGGACGGGCGGCGCACCGCCTTCGGGCGGCTCTACCGGAGCGGCCACCTGGCGCACGCCACCGCCGAGGACGCGGTCTTCCTCGGCGGGCTCGGGCTGCACACGATCTTCGACTTCCGCCACTCCGCCGACCACCGGCTCGACGGGTACGACATCGAGCTGGCCGGTGTCCGCAATGTCAGCATTCCGCTCTCGGACCCGGCCGACGGCGCGGAGTTCTGGCGGCTGGTGGGCAGCGGGAACATCGAGCAGCTGCGCTCGGTCCTCGCGGGCGGCAAGGGCGTCGACCGCATGATCCGGATGTACCGCGCGACGATTCTGGACCGCACCGCCGAGCACAGCCGGGTGCTGCACGCCCTGGCCGAGGACAGTCTCCCCGCCCTGATGCACTGCGCGGCGGGCAAGGACCGGGCCGGTCTCTCGATCGCGGTCGCCCTGCTGGCGGTCGGCGTCGCACCGGAGGCGATCGAGGAGGACTACCTCAAGTCCAACGACCTCCACCGCCGGTACGAGGTGAAGCGCTCCGACCCGTCCGGGGCCGGCGTGTCGCCCGAGGTGCAGGAGCTGCTGGACCCGCTCTTCGGGGCGCGGCCCGCCTATCTCGCGGCGGCTTTCGCGACCATCGAGGAGAACTGGGGAACGACGGACCGCTACCTGGCCGAGGGGCTGAAGATCTCCCCCGAGACCCGCGAACGGCTGCGCGAGCGGCTGCTCGACGAGGGCTGACCCCTCCGGCACCCCCTCCCCGGGGCAGCCCTTCACTTGCTCCCGGCCACCACGAAGAGCAGGTAGAGGAAGGCCGCGATGATGTGGCCCGCGACCAGATAGGCGAAGAGCCGGATGATGACGCCGCGCGGCATCCGCTTCTCCTGGGGGTCCTCGTTCGCGCGGCGTCCGGGGCCCAGCGGGTCGTAGTGTTCGGAATCGGACATGACGGTCCTCTCTGTCGGCCTCACGGCCGGTGGAGCGAAGGATGGAGCCGGCGGGGACGGCCGGTCAGCGCGCGTGGAGGGCGTTGCCGAGGCACAGCTCGGCGGCGGGACTCTGCAGCAGGGAGTGGACGAAGAGCAGCTCCGCGCCGCAGCGGTCGACGGCCGCGATCCGGTGCGGGGTGAGCGAGTCGAAGTGGGCGCTGTCGCCGGGTTCGAGGTCGTGGACGGTGTCGCCGAGCCCGACCCGCAGCCGGCCGTCCAGGACGTACAGCCACTCCTCGCCCGGGTGGACCCGGACCAGGTCGCCCTGGGCCCCGTACGGGACACGCACCCGCAGCGCCTGCATCGCGCGGCCGGATCCGCCCGCCTGCCGGTACATCCAGCCGTCGGCCTCCGCCCCCTCGAAGCCACCACCGCGGATGATCGCGTCCCGTTCGGGCGGCTGCTCGCCGAGCAGCTCGGAGACCGTCGTACCGTAGATGCGGGCGAGTCCCAGCAGCATGGGCAGCGAGGGCTGCCTGCGGCCGGTCTCCAGCCGGGAGAGATGGGCCGGGGAGAGCCCCGCCCGCCGGGCCGCGGTCTCCAGGGTGAGGCCGCGGGCACGGCGCAGATCGCGCAGTCGGGGTGCGACGCCGGGGAGCTCGTCCAGCGCCCCTTCGTCCGGAGGGTTCATGCCCCTATTGGGCCAGGACCTTTCCTCTGAGGCAAATTACTTGCCTCAGAGGCAAACGCCCTCAGCGGTTGGCCACGGCCTGCGTGACCAGCGTCCTGCCGAAGTCCCACATCAGTCCGCCGCCGCTGTGCGCGTCCTCCATGACGGAGGTGAACGCCTCCACGAAGCGGTCCACCTCCGTGTCCCCGATGACCAGCGGCGGGATCAGCTTGATCACTTCCAGGTGGTCGCCGGAGACCTGGGTGAGGATCCGGTGCTTCTGGAGCAGCGGCACCACGACCATCTGGGCGAAGAGCCCCTTGCGGGCCGCCTGGAGCATGGTCCAGCGGCTGCGGAGCTTCAGCGACGACGGCCGGCCGAACTCGATGCCGATCATCAGCCCGCGGCCGCGCACCTCGTGCAGCAGTTCGTAGCGGTCCACCAGGGCGGCCAGTCGCCCGCGCAGCAGATCGCCGGTGCGCCGGGCGTTCGCCACGGTCTCCTCGTCCTCCATGACCGTCAGGACGGCGAGCCCGGCCGCCATCGCCTGGGCGTTGGAGCCGAAGCTCGCGGAGTGGACGAGGACCCGGTCCATCGAGGAGTAGACCTTGCGGAAGATCCACTCCTTGCCGAGGGTCGCGCCGACGGGCACATAGCCGCCGGAGAGCGCCTTGGCGACGCACACCAGATCGGGCTCCACGCCCTCCTCGTGCTGGTAGGCGTAGAAGTCCCCGGTCCGGCCGAGGCCCGTCTGCACCTCGTCGACGATCAGGAGCGCCTTGTGCCGGTGCAGCAGCTCCTGCGCCTCGCGCAGATGGCCGGGCGGCGCGGCGTGCACGCCCTTCCCCTGGATCGGCTCCACGACCAGCGCCGCGACATCGCCCCGCTTCAGCTCGCGGCGCAACGCGTCCAGGTCGCCGAGCGGGACCGATGTGTCCGGCAGCAGCGGGGCGAAGCCGTCGCGGAAACCCGCCTCCCCGTTGACCGACAGGGATCCGGTGGTGAGCCCGTGGAAGGCGTGGTCGCAGTAGAGGACCCGGGGCTTCCCGGTGGCGTAGCGGGCGAACTTCAGCGCTGTCTCGACCGCTTCCGTGCCGCTGTTCCCGAAGAAGACGCGGTCCAGGTGCGGGCTGTGGGCGAGGAGCTTCTCGGCGAGCAGTCCGGGCAGCGGCTGACAGTCGAAGCGGGTGAGGTCGGCGAGCTGGGCGTCCAGGACGTCGTGCAGGGCCTGGCGGACGACAGGGTGGTGGCGGCCGAGACCCATGACGCCGAACCCGGCGAGCATGTCGAGGTAGTCGTTGCCCTCCGCGTCCCAGAAATACGCGCCCTCGGCCCGCTCGTAGACCTTGTCGAAGCCGATGGTGTGCAGCATGCGCGGCAGCTGGTGGTTGAGGTGGCGCGCGTGCAGGTCGTACCGCTCGGCGCCGCGCTCGGCGAGGAGCCGAGCCAGGTCGAAGCCCTTGGATCCGCCGTCCGTCATCGCCCGTTCTTCTCCTTCGAGGTGTGCTGCTGCGGGGGGCCGGCCGCCCCGGGAGACCCGTGGCGGCCGGCCGTACCCCGTCGGTCACCGCCTCACCGGTTGCCGCTGATGGTCTCCCGTGCCGCGCGCAGGGACTCCTTGAGCGACCCCATGGTGGCGAGCACCGCCGTGGGCTCGTAGCCGCAGTGCGCCATGCAGTTGGCGCAGCGCGGATCCTTGCCGCGGCCGTACTTGTCCCAGTCGGTCTCCTCGATGAGCTGACGGTACGTCGGTACGTAGCCGTCGCTCATCAGGTAGCAGGGGCGCTGCCAGCCGAAGAGCGAGTAGTTCGGGATCGCCCACGCGGTGCACGGGAAGTCCGCCTTGCCCTCCAGGAAGTCCAGGAAGAGCGGGGAGTGGTTGAGCCGCCAGCGGGCCCGGTTGCCGCCCGCGAAGGCCTTCTTGAACAGCTCGCGGGTCTGCTCGACGCCGAGGAAGTGCTCCTGGTCGGGGGCCTTCTCGTAGGCGTAGGCGGGCGAGATCATCATCTCGTCCACGTGCAGGTCGTCGTTGAGGTAGTTGAGGACCTCGATGATGGTCTGCGGGGTGTCGGTGTTGAAGAAGGTGGAGTTGGTGGTGACGCGGAACCCGCGCCGCTTGGCCTCCTTCATCGCGGCGACGGCCTCGTCGAAGACGCCTTCCTTGGCGACCGACTCGTCGTGCCGCTCGCGCAGTCCGTCGATGTGCACGGCGAAGGCGAAGTACGGGGAGGGGGTGAACTTGTCGAGCTTCTTGCGCATGAGCATCGCGTTGGTGCAGAGGAAGACGTACTTCTTCTTCGCGACGAGCTGACGCACGATCTCGTCGATCTGGGGGTGCATCAGTGGTTCGCCACCGGCGATGGACACCATGGGGGCACCGGATTCGAGCACCGCGCCCACCGCCTGGGCGACCGGCATGCGCTGCTTCAGGACACCGGCCGGGTGCTGGATCTTCCCGCAGCCCTCACAGGCGAGGTTGCAGGCGAACAACGGCTCCAGCTCGACGATCAGAGGGAACTTCTCACGCTTGCGGAGCTTCTGTTCGAAGAGATACGTCGCAACCTTGATGGACTGACGGAGCGGCATGGCCATCTGGCTCACCTCCTGGGGAGCAGTAAAGATCGGTGCCATTCGTAGAACGCCGGAAGGACGGAACGAAGAACGCGGAACGCCGATATTCCACCGCGTACGGTGCCGATGCGGACGAGCTCATGCTCTGGAGCGTCCACGACCACCCGGACGGCCGCAACCGGGCGTGGGCCGTGACACAGGGCGGTACGCAGTGTCGCGGCGGACTCCATGTCCACCGCGATGGCCCCGCCCGCCCGCAGCGCGGCCCGTTCGGAGCCGCGTACGACATGGTCGGAGCCGGTCAGTGGGCCGGTGTGGACCGTGCGGCCCGGAACGGCCCTGGCGAGCGCGGCGACCAGGACGCCGGTGCCCGTGCAGGGCGTGGCGCCGTCCGCGTCCCGGGTCTCCTCGGCGACGACCAGGTCCCCGGGGTGCATCCCCGGGGCGAGACCGGCGCAGAAGCCGGCGGCGATCACGGCGGCGTCGGGGATGCGGCCGGGGCCCAGGAGGCGCGCCACGGCCGCCTCCGCCGCCCGGGGGCCCATGCCGGTGCGCAGCACCCGAACCGGACCCGGGGCGCCTCTGCCGCTGCGCAGGGCCACCTGCTCGATGCCGAGGGCGCAGGCGACCAGCAACGGTGTCACGGGGCGCCCGTGCCCTCCCGGAGCGTCCATCAGGCTCCCCCGGCGGCGTCCGCGCGGTCGGCGAACGGGTCGCCGTACACATAACGCCCGAGTGCGGTGAGAGGGAAGACCTGGCGGTAGAGGTGGTAGTTGATGGAGAAGTCCCAGGGGAAGCCGGTGCCGGTGAAATACGGCTCGTCCCAGGAGCCGTCGGCCTGCTGCGCCTCGGTCAGCCAGGTGACACCGCGGGCGACCGAGCGGGTGTCCCGGCGGCCCGCGGCGAGGAGGGCGAGCAGCGCCCAGGCGGTCTGGGAGGCCGTGGACTCACCGTGCCCGATCCACTTCTCCTCCTGGTAGGAGCGCAGGTCCTCGCCCCAGCCGCCGTCGTCGTTCTGGACGGACTCCAGCCATCCCACGGCCCGGCGGACCGCGGGGTGTCCGGCGGGCAGTCCGGCGGCGATCAGGGCGGGCACCACGGACCCGGTGCCGTACACGTAGTTGACGCCCCAACGGCCGAACCAGGCCCCGCACGCCTCCTGTTCGGCGAGCAGCCACGCGATGCCCTCGCGGGTACGGGGGTGCTGCGCGAGACCCTCGACGGCGAGCATCTCCACGACATGGCCGGTGACGTCGGCCGACGGCGGGTCGATGACCTCGCCGAAGTCGCAGAAGGGCAGGCGGTTGGGGAAGGGGCTGGTGTTGTCGGCGTCGAAGGCGCCCCAGGCTCCGTTGCGGGACTGCATCCCGAGGCTCCAGCGGACCCCCCGGTCGATGGCCGCCTGCATGCGGGCGGGGTCGGGGTGACGCACCCGGCGCAGCGCCAGGACGACTTCGGCGGTGTCGTCGATGTCCGGGTAGTTGTCGTTATGGAACTCGAACGCCCAGCCGCCTGGGGCGAGTTCGGGCTTGCGCACCGACCAGTCACCGGGTCGGGTGATCTCCTCGGCCAGCATCCAGTCGGCGGCCTTCACCAGGGCGGGGTGGTCGGGTCTGAGTCCGGCGTCGGCCAGCGCGATGGTGGCCAGGCAGGTGTCCCAGACGGGCGACTGACAGGCCTCGACCATGCGGGCGCCGTCCTCACGCCGGACGGCGAACCGGTCGAGCGAGGCCAGCCCCGCCCTCATCACGGGGTGGTCGAGGTCGTAACCGAGCAGGTGCAGGGCGATGATGGAGTAGACGGCGGGCGGCTGGATCCCGCCCCAGCAGCCGTCGTTCTCCTGACGCTCGATGATCCACCGGGCGGCCAGGTTCATCGCGATACGGCGCAGCGGGCGCGGGGCGACCTTGTGGTAGAGGTGGAGCCCTTTGTCGAGGCGCTGGAAGATCCCGTCCCAAGTGGCGGGCGGGGCAAGCTTCCTGGCGGGGTTGGGGTGGTCGGGGTCGGTGTGCAGCTCGTCGAGGGCGAAGGGCGCGGGGCGCACCGGGCGTTTCGCGGAGACGACGGTGAGCGGCACGATGGTCTGCCGGGCCCAGCAGCCGAAGTCGTAGATGTTGAGCGGGACCCATTTCGGGAAGAACATCAGCTCGGGCGGCAGTTCGGGGAGGTCGTCCCATTTCCACCAGCCGAACAGGGCCAGCCAGATGCGGGTGAAGACGCGGGCCGCCGCGATGCCGCCCTGCTCCCTGATCCAGCCGGAGGCGCGGGCCATGTGCGGTTCGTCGGGGCGGTCCCCGGCCAGCCGCAGGGCGACGTACGCCTCGATCGTGGCGGAGAGATCGCCCGGTCCGCCGTAGAAGGTGTTCCAGGTGCCGTCGCCGAGCTGTTCGCCGCGGATGAAGAGGGCGGCCGCCCGGGTGGTCCCGGAGTCCTGGATGCCGAGGAACTGACGCAGGAGCAGGTCCTCGGCGTCCATCGTGACGTTGGTGGCGAGGTCGCCCTTCCACCAGCCCTGCTCGTCCTGTCTGCCGAGCAGGTGCTCCACGGAGCGTTCCGCGGCCCGTCGCGCGGCGACGGTCACGTCGTCCGCGGCGGTTCTCGTGTCGGCCGGATCGTCTGCCGGGGCACCGGAGAGGTCCGCGGCCCCGGTCGATCCGTCGGTCGTCGCTGTCATGAGCTTCCCCTTCGTGCAGTCGATTCTCTGCTGTGCTGGGGTCTCCGTCGGCCGGCGCCCGGTGAGGGGCGCCGGCCGGCGACTGCGAGTCATATGCGAAGAGTGATCATCTCTTTCGTACCACCACGAAGTCGGCGAGCTCGGTGAGCTGCTCCCTCACCCGGTGGGGCATGTCGACGGCGTGCAGCGCCTCGATGGCGACCGCGTGCTGACGACGGGCTTCCTGGGCGGTCCACTCGCGGCCGCCCGCCTCCTCGATGAGTGCCGCACGGGCGGCGAACTCCTCTTCGGAGAAGCTGTCGAAGTCGTTGCTCTTGGCGTCGGCGGCGAGCAGTTCGCCCAGCCGCTCGGAGGCCTCGCCGCCCGCGGCGAGCGCCGCGACGACCGGCAGGGACTTCTTGCGCTGGCGCAGATCGCTCCAGGTCTGCTTGCCGGTGGACTCCGGGTCGCCCCAGATGCCGAGGAGGTCGTCGACGGCCTGGAAGGCGAGACCGAGGTGGTAGCCGTACGCCTCCAGGGTGTCGGCGGTACGGTCGTCGGCGCCGCCGAGCACCGCGCCGATGGAGACGGCGCAGGCCAGCAGGGCGCCGGTCTTGTTGCCTTCCATCTCCAGGCACTCCTCGACGGTGACCCGCTCCCGGTGCTCGTAGGAGATGTCCTGGGCCTGGCCGTCGATGAGCTTGCGGGTGGCGGTGGTCAGCCGACGGGCCGCGCGGCCCGCCTCGACCGTGCCGAGCTCCAGCAGCAGGTCGTAGGCGAGCGCGAAGAGCGCGTCGCCGACCAGGATCGCCTGGGCCGGGCCGTGCACCTTCCACACGGTGTCGCGGTGGCGGCGCTGCTCGTCGCCGTCCATCAGGTCGTCGTGCAGCAGCGAGAAGTTGTGCACGAGTTCGACGGCCACCGCGCCGGGGATGCCCGCCTCGGCGGGGGCGCCCGCCGCCTCGGCGGACAGCAGGGCGAGCGCGGGCCGCACGGCCTTGCCG